>JAUSAU010000103.1 GCA_030652345.1 Coriobacteriia bacterium | reverse complement strand
TGGCGGAGGGGGTACACCGGATCCCATTCCGAACTCCGAAGTTAAGTCCTCCAGCGCCGATGGTACTGCGGCAGACGCCGTGGGAGAGTAGGACGCCGCTGAGCACATCCGACGGCTTTGTCGTGTCCCGGGACCGGTTCGCGCGGCGGAGTCGACCATCCGGGGGTATACTCGACCGGGACTTCCGCGCACGACCGTATCACCGGAGGTGATCGGTTCATGAGAATGACTTCGCGCATTCGATTCATGCCTGTGGCGCTGGCCTTCGTTCTGATCCTTGTGTTCGCCGTTCCGGCAGTCGGTTTCGGAGCCGAGGCGCCGGTGGGTCTCGGGACCGCAGGGAGTTATGCGGTCCTCGCGGGTTCCACCGTGACGAACACAGGACCGAGTGTGATCACGGGTGATGTCGGTCTGCATCCCGGGACCGCGGTCGTAGGCTTCCCTCCGGGTGTGGTGAACGCGCCATCCGTGATCCATGCGACGGACGCCGCAGCGCTCCAGGCGAAGGCCGACCTCGTCACCGCGTACAACGATGCCGCCGGTCGCCCGATGACCGCCGACCTCACGGGGCAGGACCTCGGCGGACTCACCCTGACCTCGGGTGTGTACCGATTCAGTTCGTCTGCGCAGCTGACGGGGAACCTGACACTCGACGCACAGGGCGACCCTGACGCGGTCTTCATCTTCCAGATCGGCACGACGCTGACCACAGCGTCCAACTCCTCGGTGAGCATCATCAACGGCGGCCGGTTCTGCCGGGTCTTCTGGCAGGTCGGCAGCTCTGCGACTCTCGGCACCGGCTCGCTTTTCAGCGGCCACATCTTCGCGATGCAGTCCGTCACCGCCAACACCAGCGCGGGTGTCGAGGGTCAGCTTCTGGCCCGCAATGGTGCCGTCACGCTGGATACCAACGTCATCACGAACGCGATCTGCGCCACGACGCGCGGTATCGCCGTGACGAAGACCGCGGCACCCTCCTCGCTGCCGGCAGGGGCGGGGACCGTCACGTACACGTACCGGGTGACGAATCCGGGCATCGTTGCACTGACCGGAGTCGTCGTCACCGATGACAAGCTGGCCACGTTGACCTTCGTGTCCGGCGACACCGACGACGACGCTGCGCTCGATCCGGGCGAGACGTGGACCTACACCGCCACGACCAGGCTGACCGCGACCACGACCAACGTCGCGACTGCCGTCGGTAGCGCCAATGCGACGACAACCGCCGCCACCGCGACCGAGACCGTCGTCGTCGGTACCGGTGGGTTGCTGCCGGATACCGCGACACCGTGGTACAACGTCCTTCTCCTGGGTATCGCGCTGGCGCTTCTGGGCGTCGCTGGCCTGACGGCCAGAAGGATCTACGGATAGCCGATTCCTTGACCAGACCGCGAATCTCGAGGGGCACGTCGCGCGTACTCGGCGGCGTGTCCCTCGCTCTTCTGGTCCTCGGGATCGCGTGCATCGCATGGGCGGCGGCGAACCTCCTGGGCGGGGCAGGTCCCGCAACGGACATCGCATCCGATCAGAGCGGCGCGGTTGCTTCATCGAGCACCGTCGTGGCCTCGGGTACGCCGAGCACCGATACGACTACGGTGTCCGCGAGCCCGGCGTCCGGCGCCGTCATGGGGACGCTCACCATACCGGCGCTCAAGCAGCGCTTTCCGGTCATCCAGGGCACGGGCGACGCCGAGCTCAAGCGGGGCGTGGGGCATCTGACCCAGACCGCACTCCCCGGAGAGTCCGACAACTGCGTCCTGTCGGGGCATCGCGACACTGTCTTCACACGACTTGGCAGGCTCAAGATCGGCGACATGTTGATCGTGGAGACGGCAGCGGGTTCGTTCACCTACAAGATCCGTCGCATACGCATCGTGCACAAGAACGACCGCACGGTGGTCGTGCCGACCGATCACGCGGTTCTGACGGTCAGCACGTGCTACCCCTTCAGGTACGTCGGGGCGGCGCCCGACCGGTATGTGCTGATCGCTGACATGGTCGCGGGCCCGTAGCTGATCGGCGGCGGCCTTTCGGCACGGTGGTTGCTGAACTTGACCGAATCGGTAGGGATTGAGTATCGTGCAACCACCGGAGACCAGCCGGGTCGCCTTGGCGCCCGCGAGAGACAAGGACGTTCAGAATGACGAAGGACGAGGTTCAGGTCGTACTGGACAAGATCCGCCCGGCCCTTCAGGCCGACGGCGGCGATGTGGAGCTTGTGGACGTCGAGGAGGGTGTGGTCAAGGTGCGCTTGACCGGTGCCTGCCGCGGTTGCCCGATGTCCCAGTTGACCCTCTCGAATGGAGTCGAGCGCGTGCTCAAGGAGCACCTGCCCGAGGTCGAGCGCGTCGAGGCTGTCTGAACCACCCTCCGCCGGCGAACCTGCCCGCATGTGAGATCCAACGCGCCCCGCAACCGTCCCGGTTGCGGGGCGCGGCGCGTGTCAAGGGTCGTCTGTCGTGGGGTGTGAACCGTTCGGACTACCGCTTCGTCCGCTCGGCGTGGCTTCGTTGACGCACCAGATGTCGTGGTTCTACTATCGGCTGGCGCTATATGTTGTACGCACTGCGAATCCACACACGAACACAGGGGCGGGACTACGGCGTCGCAGCCGCACGGGGGTACCGCCCCTTGATCGCCACACTCTGAGGGAGGACCGCCGATCATGGCCGACGCCGGCAAGACGACCACATACTCTCGCGTCATCGACGAGACGCTCGCACCCAACTCGCTCAAGGTGTTGCAGAGGCGGTACCTCATGCGCGGGGAGGACGGCCAGCCCCTGGAGAACCCGTCGGATATGTTCATCCGGGTCGCGGAGAACATCGCATCGGCTGAGAAGGCGTACGGCGCCAACGACGCGCGCGTGCGCGAGGTGGCAGCCGACTTCTACGAGCTGATGACGTCCCTCGACTTCCTGCCGAACTCGCCGACGCTCATGAACGCAGGGCGCGAGCTGCAGCAGCTTTCCGCGTGCTTCGTGCTCCCTGTGGCTGACTCGATGGAGTCGATCTTCGGGGCTGTCCGCGATACGGCGATCATCCACAAATCGGGGGGCGGCACCGGCTTCTCGTTCTCGCGGCTGCGCCCGGCCGGGGACCAGGTCAAGTCGACGCAGGGTGTCTCGAGCGGTCCCATCTCGTTCATGCGCGTCTTCAACCAGGCGACCGAGGCCGTGAAGCAGGGCGGTACCCGTCGGGGCGCGAACATGGGTGTCCTGCGCATCGACCATCCGGACATCATCGACTTCATCAAGTGCAAGGCGGACGGCGACTTCGCGAACTTCAACATCTCGGTCGCACTCACCGAGAAGTTCATGGAGGCCGTCAAGGCCGGCACGACCTACGAGCTGTTCAACCCGCGCGGTGGAGAGGCCGCCGGCGTCTTGGACGCCCGCGAGGTCTACGACCTCATCGTCGAGATGGCGTGGGCGACAGGGGACCCCGGCATCATCTTCATCGACCGTATGAACCGCGACAATCCGACACCGGCGCTCGGCGAGATCGAGTCGACGAACCCATGCGGCGAGCAGCCGCTCCTGCCCTACGAGGCGTGCAACCTCGGCTCGGTCAATCTCTCGCGATTCGTCGTACAGCGTGACGGCGGTGCCGAGGTCGATTGGGATCGCCTCGCCGACGTCGTCCACCGCGGCGTGCGCTTCCTCGACGACGTCATCGAGGTCAACCAGTACCCGCTGCCGCAGATCGCCGAGCTCGTGGCGGGCAACCGCAAGATCGGCCTCGGCGTGATGGGGTGGGCTGACATGCTCATCACCATGGGCATCGGCTACGACTCCGACGAGGCCGTGGCCCTGGGCGAGAAGGTCATGGGCTTCATCGACGCGGAGGGCAAGTCGGCGTCACGCAAGCTCGCCGATGAGCGCGGTTCCTTCCCGAACTGGAAGGGTTCGATCTTCGACACCCCCGAGGGCGGGCCGATCCGCAACGCGACCGTCACGACGATCGCGCCGACCGGGACGCTGTCGATCATCAGCAACTGCTCGAGCGGGGTGGAGCCGCTCTTCGCCGTGAGCTACGTCCGCACGGTCATGGACAACGACCGGCTCATCGAGGTCAACCCGATGTTCGAGGACGCCGCGGTCAAGCGGGGCTTCTACAGCCGCGAGCTCATGGCGCTCATCGCCGAGCATGGTTCGCTGCACGATATCGACGAGGTTCCGGAGGACGTCCG
>JAUSAU010000102.1 GCA_030652345.1 Coriobacteriia bacterium | reverse complement strand
CTGTTCGGGCTCAGGCTCGACAAGCGCCGCTTCCAGACGGACTTCGGCGTCAGCGTCGACCGCGCGCTGTGGGCCGAGATGTCGTTCATGCGCGCATCCGGCGCTTTCGATCGCGACGATGACGAGTGTCTGACGCTCACACGGACCGGGCGCTACCTGCTCGTGGTCATGATGCGCGAGATGCTCACCGGCTCGAACCGCCTGCGCGATGAGGCACGGGCCGCGCTGCCGGTCGATGAGAAGGCGATGCTGCTCGAGGGCACGCAGTACGAATTGGCGCCGGTCGCCGTCTGACGCGCGGGGCGTGCGGTACGATTGACGCCGCCACCCGTCCGCAGCGCGAAGGAGCGTCCGTGCCACAGCTCTACGAACGTCTGGCCGCGCGCGGTGTCTCCCGGCGGCGGTTCCTGACGTACTGTGCCGGCATGGCGGCATCCATCGGGCTGGGAGCGGCGGCGGCTCCTGATGTGGCCTTCGCGATCGGACAGGGACGCCTGGCACCTGCGGTCTGGCTCAACCTCGGCTCCTGCACCGGGTGCACGGAGTCGCTCGCCCAGGGGGACTCTCCCGACGTCGCGACCGTGGTACTCGATCTGCTCTCACTCGACTACGCCGAGACACTGATGGCCGCTGCGGGGACGCAGGCCGAGGAGGCGACGCGCGCGTCACTGGAACGGGGCGGCCACATCGCCATCATCGAGGGCTCGGTCATGACCGGCGAGGGCGGGAACACACTGCGGATCGGCGGTCGTCCCGGGACGGAGCTGCTGCGCGAGGTCTGCGACGGTGCGTCGCTGGTCATCGCCGTCGGGAGCTGCGCGGTCGACGGCGGCTGGGTCAGAGCCGCTCCGAACCCGGCGGGCGCCACCGGTGTCGCAGATGCGCTCCCGGCCCTCAGCGAGCGGCTCGTGAACCTGCCGGCATGCCCGGTGAACCCCGAGTGGATCGCCGCGGTGCTCGTCGAGCACCTGCTGCTCGGACGCCTGCCGGCGCTCGATGCCGAGAGGCGTCCGACGCGCATCTACGGCGCAACGATCCATGATGGGTGTCCGCGCCGCGGGCACTACGAGAACGGCGAGTTCGTCGAGCGGTTCGGCACCGAGGAGGAGCATCTCGGCTGGTGCCTCTATCACATGGGATGCAAGGGACCCACGACCCGTGCGAACTGCCCGGGCGTCCGCTGGAACCGGCGCGCATCGTGGTGCGTGGAGGCGGGCTCCCCCTGCATCGGGTGCGCCTCACCTGAGTGGGTGGACGGCAACGCACCGTTCCTTGCGGCCAGCGACGCCGTCACGCCCGGCATCGCCGGTGTGACACCGCTCGAGATCGGCTCGATGACGGCAGCGGCAGCAGCGGGCGGGTTCGCCGCCTGGGGCGTACGCGAGGCCGCGCGAGGTCAGAGAAGGCACCCGGGTGCACCGGCCGAAGACGCCACCACCCGCACGAACGAGGGATCCGGAGGCACGGAGTGAGCAACGAACGCGTGATGGTGATGGGGATCGGGAACCCGCTCATGAGGGACGAAGGCATCGGTGTCCGCGTCATCGAGACGATGATGTCCACCCTCGCCTTTCCCGACAACGTGGAGCTCGTCGATGCCGGGACGATGGGCATGGGCATCCTCAACCTCTTCCAGCAGTGCGACTACATGCTGATCGTGGATGCCGTGGACGGCACGGGCGAGGCACCGGGCACGGTCGTGCGATTCACGCCCGAGGACATCGCGCCCAATCAGGTGCGGCACTCGATGCATGACACGCGATTCATCGACGTCCTCCAGGCCGCGGAACTGATGGGGCACCGGCCGGAAGCGGACTGCATCGGCGTGCAGATCAAGGAGATGGACGTCGTCGACATCGGACTCACGCCCGAACTCGAGGCATCCGTGCCCGCTGCGGTCGAAGCGGTCCTCGCCGTGCTCGCCGAGCGCGGGATCACCGCCGAGCCCCGCGCGGACGCCTCAGTCGACGCAAGGGTGCTCGAGGCGATCAGGACGTACTCGACCGGGCCGGGCCGCGAGGGCTGAACCGCGCGTGTCTTACGGCGCCGACGGGAGCGTGAACCCGACGGTCGCGCCTGCCCCGGATGCTGACTCGGCGAAGACGTGCCCACCGTGGTCCTCGATGATGCGCCGCGCCACAGCGAGCCCGATCCCATACCCGCCGGTGTCGCGCGCCCGCGCGGAGTCCGCCCGGTAGAAGCGCTCGAAGACGTAGGGCAGGTCCGCCTCCGGGATGCCCTCGCCCGTGTCCGTCACGCGCAGTACCGCACCCCCGCCCTCGACCACACAGGTCACGGTCACCGAGCCGGCCGGCGTGTGACGCACCGCGTTGGACAGGATGTTGCGCAGCACCTGGGAGATACGCAGCTCATCAGCGACCACGGTGACCGCGGCGCCCGGCTCGGCGCTCACCACGACACCCGGTGCCGCGTTGGCGGCCGCACGCGCGGCCTCACGGGCCGCCAGGTCGCACAGGTCGAACGGGACCATGTCGTAGCGGAGACCGCCCGCCTCGGCCGCCGAGAGCTCCTGCAGATCGGTGATGAGGCGCGAGAGGTGCTCGACATCCTCCACGAGCGACGCGAGTCGCGCGTCATCGGCCTCGAGCACGCCGTCGGCGATGCCTTCGGCCTGTGCGCGCAGGGCGGCGACCGGGTTGCGCAGCTCGTGCGCGACGTCGGCGACGAGTCGCCGGCGCAGCGCCTCCGCCTCCTCGAGCGAGACCGCCATGTCGTTGAAGGCGCGGCCGAGGTCCTCGACCTCCGCCGGCCCGCGAACCTCCACGCGATGTTCGAGGTCGCCGGCCGCCAGCGCGCTGGCTGCGCCGCGCAACTGCGTGAGGGGACGCGCGATGTAGCGCGCCAGGAGCAGCGCCACGACCGCGGCGATGACCACGGCTGCGAGCGCTGCGACGAGCATGCCGGTGTTCATGCTGTCGAGGAACGTGACCTGTGCGTTCGTGAGCATCATCCCGCGCCCGAGCCCGCGGCCCGCCATCGGCTGCGGCATCCCGGCGACGAGCGCCTCGAACGCACGCGTCCACAGGGCACGCGCTATCAGTCCGGCCGAGAGCACGGAGACGAGCGAGGCGCCGACGATCGCGAGGAAGACGCGCATGAGAAGACTCGAGGAGCGGCTCATCGTCCCTCCTCGAACCGATAGCCGACGCCGAAGACGGTACCGACGAAGCGCGGGACACGAGGGTCGTCGCCGAGCTTGCGGCGCAGGTTCTTGATGTGCGCGTCCACCGTGCGCTCGTAGCCATCGTACGCTTCCCCGCTCGCGAGCTCGAGCAGCTGCAGACGCGTGTAGACGCGGCCGGGGTGTGACGCCATGGCCGCGAGCATGTCGAACTCCGTGCGTGTCAGCCCGACCTCGTCGTCGCCGATGCGCACCGTGCGCCGTGAGGGGTCGATCGTGATCCCGCCGGCGGAGATGACCGCATCCGGCTCATCGCGTGAGCCGCGCTCGCCCCGACGGAGCACCGCTTTGACGCGCGCGACGACCTCGCGCGGACTGAACGGCTTGACGATGTAGTCATCCGCCCCGACCTCGAGTCCGACGAGGCGATCCACCTCGTCGCTTCGTGCGGTGACGAGGATGACCGGCGTCGCATAGTCGCGCTGGAGCCGCTTCATGACCTCGATGCCGTCCACGCCGGGCATCATGACGTCGAGCAGCGCGATGTCCGGCGGGGTGGCCGCGGCCTCCGCGAGCGCCGATTCGCCGTCAGCGGCGGTCAGCACGCGGAAGCCCTCCCCCTGCAGGTACGCGGTGAGGACCTCGACGATCTTGGCGTTGTCATCGACCACTAGAACGGTTCGCACGTCGTGCTCCTTGTGCCGCGAAAGCGGGGGCGGACCGAGCGGTCCGCCCCCGTAAGCGTACCCCTTGCGGGACTTCCTACTGTGCGGGGGTCGTCGTGCACGCGCCGCCGCTGCAGCCGGCACCTGCGCCGGCGCCGCGGCCCATACCGCGACCCTGGCCGCCGCCCATGCCGCAGCCGCCACCGGCGCCGCCGCCCGTGCCGCAGTTGCCGTTGCCGCCGGCGCATGCGGCCGTGCTGCTGACGCGCTCGGTCAGACGGGTCTTCTGGAACGCGAGGACCTGGTCGGCGCGAGCCTGCGTGATGGTGCCTGCCTTGACCTGCGCGTCGAGCACGGCCTTGCGGGCCGCGAGTGCCTTGGCGACGACCTCGGATGCCGAGATGCCCTTGGCCGACGCGATCGAGGCGAGCGAGGTCCCGGCGACGCGCTTGGCCTGGACGTCCTCGACCTTGGCGCCGGTCAGCGATGCCACGACATCGACCAGTCGGGCACCGGCGGCACGGAACGAGGCGCCGAGGCCGGTACCGGCGGCCGCGGGGGCCGTGGTGGCCGCCGAGGCGAGCCCGAGGGTGCCGAGGACGAGACCCGCCACGAGCGCTGCGGAGACGAGTGCGATCATTCGTGTCCTGCTCATCGAGATGTTCCTCCTTCGTAGGTCTGCGGGACCGCTGGATGCGATCGCCTGCACACCGAAGGATGGACCCGGGGTGTGAAGACGCAGTGAACGAGCCGCGCCACTCGAGTGAACATCCGTCATGAGCGCAGCGCGGCCCGGATGGTCTCGGCGATGCCTGCGGCGTCGAGCTCCTCGCGCGCCAGCACGGCGGCGGCCGCGCCGGAGGAGCGGTAGCCGTCCACGCCGAGGCGCACGAAGCGCGTCGCGACGCCCGAGAGCGCCAGCCACTCTGCCACGCTCGCACCGAGGCCCGTGCGGACGCCGTGATCCTCAGCGGTGAGCAGTACCGGCGCCGCTGCGAGCCTCCGCATCGCCTCGTCGTCGAGGTCGAGCGGCGAGGCGACGACCGCCACCGCCACCGAGATGCCTTCGGCGGCCAGCGCGTCTGCGGCGTCCACAGCGGCACCTGCGACGGTTCCCATCACGAGGAGCGACACGTCGTCGCCCTCCCGGACGATGTCGATGGCACCGTAGGTGAACTCGTAGTCGCCCGCGAAGCACGGTGAGCCGTCCGGCTCGAGAAGGACGGGCAGCTTGCTGCGTCCCATCGCGATCGCGACGCACCCGGGCATCGCCGCCGCAGCGCGCACCGCGCGGTCCGTCTGGTTCGGATCGGCCGGGACGACCACCTTCCACCCGAAGAAGTCGCGGAACGCCCCGACGTAGTCGAGGCACTGGTGCGTCTTGCCGTCCTCCCCGACATCGAGCCCGCAGTGCGTCAGCGCGACTTTGAGGTGCGCCTCGTTGATGTCGTTGAGTCGCTGCTGGTTGTAGACCTCGTCGCAGCCGAACACGCCGAAATCCGACCAGAATGCGAGCACGCCATTGGCCGACGCGGCGCCTGCGACGGTCGCCACGTTGTGCTCCCCGACGCCGCACTGGATGAACCCCTCCGGGCGTGCGGCGGCGAACTTCTCGGTCTTGACCGAGGTCATGAGGTCGCAGTCGAACACGGCGATCGGGATCTCCTGGTTCGCCTCCGCTACATCGGCGAGCGCGGTGCCCCATGCCGAGCGATTGTCGGTGTCCTTCCCGCGCGTGTACGTGCGCGCGGCCCCGGGCGCGAGCGCGAGTACGGGCGGCTGGAGCGACGCGGGTGCGGTGGCGGGTGCGGTGGCCCGGCGCTCCCGCGCGCGTTCGATCCACCCGGGGTCGAGGCCGAGCTCAGCCATGGCGCGCGGATACTCCTCGGCGGTCAGGCCGCGTCCGTGGAACTCCGGCTCGCCCTCCATGAACGACACGCCCTTGCCGATGACCGTGCGCGCGAGGATGGCGCACGGCCGGTCCGGATCCGCGACGGCGTCGGCGACGGCCCCGTACAGCGCACTGACGTCATGGCCGTCGACCTCGATGACGCGCCAGCCGTCGGCCTCGAAGCCGGCGGCGACGTCGACGGGCATCACATCGGCCGTGCGACCCGAGATCTGGATACCGTTGAGGTCCACGACGGCGGTGAGGGACCCGAGGCCATACTTGGCGGCAAGCCGACGAGCCTCCCCGACCTGCCCCTTCATCTGCTCGCCGTCCGACATCGCGACGAACGTGTGCCAGCCGCCGCCGGTCAGACGCGAGGCGAGTGCGCTGCCGACACCTGCCGACAGCCCCTGCCCGAGGTTCCCGCTCGACCACTCGACACCCGGCACCGCACGCTCGACATGGCCCTCGAAGAGCGAGCCCGCCCGGCGGAAGTGCGCGACCACATCGTCCAGCTCGAAGAACCCGGCATCGGCCAGGGCGCAGTAGACGCCGGGCGAGGTGTGGCCGTGGCTCACGATCACCCGATCGCGCTCGGCCCACGCCGGCTCGCCCGGGCGAAGGCTCGCGAACGAGTAGAGCGTGAGGTAGATCTCGAGCGAGGACATCGAGCCGCCGGGATGCCCGGATGCCGCGAGCGACGTCATGGTCAGGATCGCCCCGCGCAGGCGCACGGCGCGCTCGCGCATCGCGGCCGCGTCCGACGGGTCGAGCACGGGCTGCCGGAATCCTCGCTTGGTCATGTCGTCTCACTCTTCGTCGAAAGGCCGCCGGGCGCGGCGGTACACTGGCTTCACATGACAGTATCCCCGAGCGAGCCGCCCGCGCCTCGGACAAGAGGGAGCGCCGTATGACCGACGTACTCGACATCGCCCGCGCCGCCGCACGAGCGGGAGCGGACGTCCTGCGCGAACACGCGGGCCGCATCGAGCACATCCGCACGAAGTCGTCTGCTTCCGACCTCGTGACCGAGGTCGACATCGCATCGGGCGTCGCGGTCGTCTCGGCGATCGCTGCTGCCGTGCCCGGTGCCCGGTTCGTGGTGGAGGAGCCCGAGGTCTACGACCTCGCCGCTGTCACCGAGGGCGCCCTGACCGACTCGGAGATCTGGGTCGTGGACCCGCTCGACGGAACGACCTCCTACGTCCACGGCTACCCGTGCTACTCCGTGTCCGTCGCGCTGCTGCGTGACGGCTCCCCGGTGGCCGGGGCGGTCTACAACGCCGCGAGCGGCGAGATGAATGCGGCGGCGGCCGGACGCGGCGCCACGCTCGACGGCCGGCCGATGCGCGTCACCGATGCCGCCACCATCGAGCAGTCGCTCCTGGTGACCGGCTTCCCCTACGACCGCACCGTGACCCTCGACCGCCAGCTGGCGGTCTTCACGCGCATGGTGCGCCGCGTGCACGGCATCCGTCGCGACGGTTCGGCGGCCATCGACTGCTGCCACATCGCCGCCGGCCGCGCCGACGCGTTCTGGGAGTTCGCACTCAAGACGTGGGACACGGCCGCCGGCGTGCTCATCGCCCGGGAGGCCGGCGCCCTCGTGACCGACTTCGCGGGACGCCCCTGGAGCATCGAAACGGCCGACACGCTCGTCGCCAACCCGGTCCTCCACGCCGTCATGCTCGACGCGATCGCCGAATACCTGCAGGCCGGCGGGTTCGAGCGTCCCTAGGCCCGAACAGACGGAGGGCCGGTGGCGTGATGCCCCCGGCCCTCCGCGTGCGATGCGACAGGTCTCAGTACGCGCGCGGTGCCGCAGGCGCGGTGTCCTCAGCCAGCGGGCCGAAGCCGAGCTCGCCGAGCACCTTGGTCACAGCAGCCTCGCCGCTCTCGATGCAGTTCGCGATACCGACGCCGCGGTACGAGCCGCCGCCCACACCGAGCGTCGGGATCATGCTCACCCGGTGCTCGATGCGCGCCACGCGGTCCAGATGCCCCATGGTGTACTGCGGCATCCCGTTGACCCACCGATAGACGCGCGCGAACGCCGGCTCGACCTTGAGGCCCAGGATGGCGCGGAACTCCGACTTGACGATCTCGATGAGCTCGTCGTCGCTCTTCTGCATGATCTCCTGGTTGTGCGGACCGCCTACGAATCCGCGCAGGAGCGCCTTGCCCTTCGGCGCGCGATTCGTCCACTTGGTCGAAGAATACGTCGCGGCCATCAGCGAGCGCTTCTCGATGCCGGGGCACAACACGCCGAAGGCGTTCAGGTCGAATCCGAGGTCGTCGGTGTCGAAGCCCATCGAGATCGTCGCGGATGAGGAGTGCGGGATGGTCCCGATCAGCTCGGAGAGCTCGGAGTCGACGGTCGCCAGCAGATCCGAGGCGGCCCAGCCCTCGGTCGCCACGATCACCGCGTCGGCCTCGAGCGCGTCGCCGTTGCTCAGGTGGACCTTCCAGCCGTCGCCGGCGAGATGCTCGACGCGCGTGGCGAGCACGCCGGTGCGGATGTTCTCACGGCCGGCGGCATCCGCCATACCCTCGGGCAGCTGCTGCATGCCTTCCTTGAACGTGTTGAAGAACGTGCGCGGGTTCATGGGATCGGCGGGATACTTCTTCTTCATCTCCTCCGCAGCCGTGCGCTGCGCGAGGAAGCCCTTGATCAGGCACCCGTACTTCTGCTCCATCTCCAGCAGGTTGGGGAACGTGGCCGCCAGCGACATGAGCTTCGGATCGGACGCATGCACGCCGCCGACGAGCGGCTCGGCGAGGCGGTCGAGGATCTCCTGGCCCATGCGGCGCTTGACGAGGCTCTCGAGCGTCTCGTCGTTCAGCTCACCGGGAGCGACCTTCTTCTTCGGGATGAACAGGTCCATGCCCGCGCGGATCTTGCCCGACCACGAGAAGAGTCCGGTGGTCGCGAACGGGACGAACTTGGTCGGAGCGAACTGCATGACACCGTCGGGCATCTCGTAGAGGCGCCCCTTCTTGAGGATGAGCGTCTTCTTGCGCGACTCATCCGACGGCATACGGTCCTGGTCGAAGCCGGCCAGCTTGGCGACGCGCATGACTGCGGGCTTCTGGGCGATGAAGGCGTCAGAGCCCCCGTCGACGATGAAGTCGCCGATCTTCTCTGTCTGGAGCTTCCCGCCGAGTCGCGGGTCCTTCTCGACGAGCGTGAACGTGACATCAGCGCCCTCGTTCGCGGCACGGCGGATCTTGAAGGCGGCACCGAGACCCGCCACACCGCCGCCGATGACGACGATCCTCTTCATCTGGATCCTTTCCTGTATGCACGGCGGGCGCCCGGCAGCGCCTGCTCGCAAGCGACTAGATGACGGCCCGCACCGCGGAGGCAAGCGCCTCGATCATGCGCTGATCGTCGTTCGGCGTCCGGACCCGGGCCCATTCCATATCCGCGAGCAGGACCCGGTCGGCCGCCATGATGTCGATATCGTAGAGCGTCTCGAGGTGGTCGGTGATGAAGCCGATCGGGCAGACGATGACCGCCCTGAAGCCTTCGGCGGCGGCCGCGTCGATGGTCTCGTCGAGGTCGGGGCCGAGCCACTCACCGGGCGTGCGCCCCTTGCTCTGGAAAGCGAGCAGCCACGGTGCGGTCACGCCGGGCCCGCCGTAGGCTTCGATCCCGCCGAGCGCATCGAACGCACCGGGCTCACCCAGACCGGAGGACTCCGCGACGGCGCGAGCCGTCTCGCGAAGCTGCTGGACGTAGGCGGGGTCGGCCTCGACATCGGCGACGGGCAGACTGTGCGCGCTGAATACGACGAGTGTCTTGTTCTGGAGGATGTCGATGTCGTGGAGTTGCTCGACCAGGTCGGTCGTCCACACATCGATGAACGGTGCCGCCATGTGGTAGTGGGCGGCCTCGACCAGAGTCACACCCTCATGCGCCGCGACCGCCTCTTCCACGACGCGACGGTAGGTGCCCGTCGTGTGGACCGAGTCGTACGGCGACATCGAGACCATCACGATCTCGCGCACGCCGGCGCCGATAAGCTCGGCGACACCGCGTTCGACCGAGGGCTCCGCATGGCACATGCCCACCGCCACCGGGATCGATATCCCGGCCTCCGGTGCGCGAAGCCCCGGCTGACGACCGGCGACGTAGTCACCGACGCCGTCGGTGCCGTCTTCCTCGCCCATCTCGGCGCGCGGCATGCCGGAGAGCTCACGCTCGAGCTGGGCGGCGATGCGCTCGGCGATCATCGGCAACGGTGAGCCGCCGCCGATCGCCAGGTAGCGGCGCTTGGCCGATTCCACCAGCTCGGGGGCCGGCTCGCGGCTCATCAGGCTGCACATGAACGGCTCGACCGCATCGAGGCAGTCGGGGCCTCCGAAACCGGTCAGCAACACTCCCCGCTTCACGGTCTAGCTCCCCGAACGGATGCGGCTGGAGTGCTCGTGCACGAAGCGCAGCATCGTGCGCGCCTTCTCCGGGTCGCTCGTCTTGTGGATGCCGTGGCCCAGGTTGAAGATGTGGCCCGGGCGCGTGCCGACCGCCTCGAGGATCTCGACGACCATGCGCTCGAGCTCGTCGTCCGGCGCGAAGAGCGCGACCGGGTCGATGTTGCCCTGGATGCCGAACCGCGGGTCGATGCGCTCGACCGCGGTCGCCATGTCGAGACGCCAGTCGACGCCGACGACGTCGCCGCCGGCCTGCTGGACGAGCTCGATCATCGAGGTGCCGCCGTTGGCGAAGTGGATCAGCGGGACGCCGCCGTCGACGACCTCACGACCATGCGCCGTGACCGCGTCGATGACACGCTTGGTGTGCGGGAGCACGCTCTTGATGTAGTCGCGCGGAGCGACGTAGCCGACCCAGCTGTCGAAGAGCTGGACGACCTGCGCGCCCGCGTCGATCTGCGCGTTGAGGTACGCGATGGTCGTGTCGGCGAACTTGGTGAGCAACGAGTCCCAGGCGACCGGATCGGACCACATGAGCGCCTTGCAGTTCTCGTAGTCACGCGTGCCGTGACCCTCGATCGCGTAGCTGGCCAGCGTGAACGGCGCGCCGGCGAAGCCGATGAGCGGGACCTTGTTCTCGAGCTCACGGCGCAGGAGCTTGATCGACTCCATGACATACGGCGTCGCCTCGTACGGATCGGCGACGCGCAGCTTCGCGACGTCGGCAGCCGTACGGATCGGATTGTGGATGACCGGGCCCTCGCCCTTGGCGAACTCGAGATCCAGGCCCATGCCCGGGAAGGAGACGAGGATGTCGGAGAACATGATCGCAGCGTCGACGCCCACGAGGTCGACCGGCTGCATCGTCACCTCGACGACGAGCTCAGGCGTGCGGCACATCTCCAGGAAGCCGTACTTCGCCCGGATGGCGCGGTACTCCTCCATGTAGCGGCCGGCCTGTCGCATCATCCACATGGGTGTGTACTCGGTGGGCTGGCGCCGGCAGGCGCGCAGGAACGTGTCGTTGAACGGCATTCGTGAGGGTCCTTCCGAACTCGCAGGGACAGCGTCGAACCGTCGGCAAGTGTAGCAGAAATCGCAGCGCTTTCGACGTGCTCGTGAACATGTGAACGGTCTCGGCACCTACGGAATCCAAGACGCCGCGCACCTTGTCGGAGGTGCGCGGCGTCCGGTGGTGCCGGTGCGAGTGCGGCCTAGATTCCCGGCGCGCCCTCAACGATGATCTTGACGATGGAGGGATCCGCCAGCGTCGAGATGTCGCCGAACGTCTCCATGTCGCGCTCGCCCGC
>JAUSAU010000092.1 GCA_030652345.1 Coriobacteriia bacterium | reverse complement strand
GCGTCGGCATCGAGCGCGTCGAGTCGGCGCTGCGCCGCGTCCCTGAAGGCCGCCTCCGCCATGACGGCGAACCGGCGGAAGTCCTCGCCCGACGCAAGGCGGATCGGCTCGAGCTCGGGCCCGTCGGCCTTGAGGGCTGAGACGCCGTCGACGGACGCAGCGTCGAGCCAGCGCGAGATGAGGGCGGAGTCGATCGCGAAGTTCGCATCGTAGAACGGCAGCAGCTCGGGCATCGACCAATCGACCTGTTCGGCCGCCGCGAAGTACTCCTCGAGCTCGGGAGCGGCACCCTTCACGATCGAGATGCCCATGACGCCCGTCTCGGCGACTATGTAGCGCAGCTCTGTGAGCGCTGCGAGGATGTCCATCTTCATCTTGTGTTCCATCAGAGCCCACGAGTCGAAGCGATCGTAGAGGACGACCACGCTCGACCAGCGGGCACTCATCATCTTCAGGAGCGCGCCCAGTGTCTTGCGCGGCGCCTTCGTGACCTTGAGCTCCTGAGCGACCATCGAGTCGCCGTAGCCCCGGTATCCCGCGAGCGCCCGCGACACGGCCGCGGAGAGGTGCGCGTGCACGTAGGCCAGCAGGTAGTCGCGGACCTCCTCATCGGGCACGCGGACCGCTTCCTCGACCGGCTCATCCTCCGTCTCCGGCAGCGTCTCGACTGCGGGATCGATGGCCGCGTCCTCTTCTTCTACCTCATGCTCGGCCGTGGGATCCTCATCGAGAGCGACCTGTCGAAGATAGACCTCGTGCAGCGCCTCGCCCTCTTCTTCCTTCTCGGCGGGCGTGGTGGGAGACGACTTGGTGCCGAAGTAACGCTCGGCGGCGGCACGCGGGTCAGTCTCGAACGCGGCACGGGCCTCTACGAGCTCCTCGGGCGTCACCCCGATCTCATCGGCGATGCCCTGATCGACATCAGCGATGACCGTGGCGATGTAGGTTCCGGCAGTGAGCGGCCAATCGACCGCAGCCGCGAGTTCGGCGACCTCGATGAGCGTGCCGCGGATCTTGCCCATCCGCATCGCCTCGAGGGGGATGTTGAGGGCGACCATGCCGAGTCCGGGGTCGTGTGCCGTGCGCGACAGGAAGTCGTTCTGCGCAGCGCGCGGGTAGGAATCGGGAATCTCCTCGGCGGTGTTCACGAGCACCGGGCGGGGGCGCTCCGGCGACGCAGCCCTACCCACGGCCGCGATGAGTTCGTTCGAAGCCGCATGCGTCACGAGTCGCATCCAGTACGGATCGTCAGAGGTGGCGTCGTCAAGCGGGAACGGATTCGCGACGAATCCCAATCTCGCGTAGTCGGCCATCTCAGGAACGGGTCGCGTATCGGACACGGTCTCCTCCTTGTATGTCTGCGGTCGTGCGTCGGGCCTCACAGTAGCATCGCCTGTGCCGAGCTCCGTGCGGGGGCCCCGGACAGCGTGTCCGGGGCCCCCCTCGTGCACCCGCTCGCGACGTGTGCGCGCGGGACGATCGGTCTTACTTGTTGTGGCAGCGCTCACACACGCCACGGTTGTCGTAGCGCAGCATCGCACCCGAGAAGTTCGGGTTCACGCCCAGGGGGTTGCCCTGGTTGGCCAACGAAGTCGTGACGCCCGGCGTGACGGTGACCGGGACGGCGCCGACGGCGCTCGTGGTCAGCTCGGCCACGGCGAAGCCGGCCATCGTCGCATCCGAGCCGTGCGCGAAGTGGCACGTCAGGCACGAGATGTTGCCGGTCTCATCCCATATCTTGGCCGAGGTGTGCGTCGCGCCTCCGGCGAGCAGGCCGATACCCATCTCGAGCGGCAGACCCTTGTCGTCGATCAGCTCGACGTTGAGCGCACGACCGGGACCCTGGCCCATCAGCAGGGGGATGTCCACCTGGTGACGGTAGCGGACACGGTTGCCGACGGTGCCGACGAAGCCGGAACCGCTGGTGGCACGGACACTCTCGTATGCGCCGTAATCGTAGGCGGTCGCGGCTGCCTCGCTGTAGGCGGTGTGACAGCCCGAGCACCATGCCGACATGGCCTTGCCGTTGGTGGCCGCATTGCCCTTGGCGTACTGGGGTGCGGTGTAGTTGGGCACGTAGGCCGCGACGTCAGCGACGCCGTCGGCGCCCTTCTTGAAGCCACCGGACGGATAGCCGGCCTCGTTCGAGATGACGTAGGGCGTCGGTGCGCCGCCGGCGTTGTAGCCGCCGACCGCGATGCCGTTGACCTGGTCCTTGAGCAGACGGTAGTTGGAGCTGCCGTGCGGATCGTGGCAGCTCGTGCACGTGAACTGCGGAAGGACGGTCAGGTTGGAAGCACCCGACGTCGGGTCACGGAAGCCCCAGGGCACGAGCGGCCCCTGGTTGGCAGCACGCATGTCGTGTGCGGACATGACCGGTGCGGCCGCGCCGAGCATCTCGAAACCGCCGGCGTTGAGGGTGGCGTTGAACGAGGAGTTCGTGACCGCCGTGGGGCCGGTGTCGAAGATACCCATCTGCACGTTGGTGCTGGCGCCGGGAGCTCCGTCGCCGTGGCACGCGTAGCAGAAGTCGGTCATGTTGGTCGCGTCGGACACGAGCAGTGCGCTGCGTCCGCCGACGTTGTCCCGGCCGACCCACGTGATCGACGAGAACGACGTGTGGGCGCGGTGACAACCGGCGCACGCGTCGGTGTCCTGCGTGTAGCCGCCGTGGGGGCCGAAGTTGGCGAACGCGAGGCCGGTCATGGCAAAGACCAGGACCGCCGCGATCGAAAGAACAAGAGCGAATCTCTTCACAGTTTTCACCTCCGACGGCTTGGCTAGTGGACCGCGCATGCGATGCACGGATCGAATGACTGGGCGACGCGCAGGACCTCGACACCGCTGAGTGCGGCGCGCTTGGTGCCTGCTGCGGCGATCGAGACGGTGGCGTCGAACGGCGTACCGATCATCGCCTGCTCGATCGGGCCACGCTTGGTGGCGCTGGTGTTGCCCTCGTTGACCACACCGGTGCCGTCCTTGGGGGAGCCGTTCCACGTGGTGGGGACGACGCACTGGTAGGACGAGATCTTGCCACCGGACGCGGTGACGAAGTGGCCCAGAGCGCCACGGGGCGCCTCGACCAGACCGTAGCCGGAGGTGACGGCCAGCGGGGCTGCGGTGTTGCGGTAGAACGACGGGCCGGTCGCGTCGCCCACGGGCCACAGGGCCTTGAGCTCGTCGACCAGGCCACCGGAGAACGTCATGGCGTCGGAGTTCGCGCCCTTGGTGACGCCTCCGAGCAGCATGTTGATCATCCAGAACGACTCGATCGCACGGGCGCGCAGGCGGTCCATGGTGGAGAGTCCGCCACGCAGTCCGAGGATGTGGCCGCCGACCGCCGCGAGCGCCGCTGCGCCGCCGCCGAGCGAGCCGGCGAGGCCGTTGACCAGGTCGGCGTGGAGGACCGTGGTGTCCAGGCCGGCGCCGCTGACATACAGCGCGTAGTAGGCCTGCACGGCAGCCGGAGCGGTCGGGGCGTTGCTGACGAGCAGGCCACCGTCGTCCAGGTACTTGCCGTTGATGACCATGCGCGCGAGCGGACCGACTTCCATCGGGTTGCCGCCCCAGCGCGGGGCCTTCATCCATGAGTACTTGGCCGCGGAATCGCGGCTCGGCTCGGTGCGCACGACAGAGCCCGGATAGGCGGTGTCGCCACCCTCGTAGCCACCGGTGTTCGCGTAGCGGGAGCGCGTGATGACCTCGCGGAGGTTGGTCTCGACGGCTGTCTTGGCCGCACCGAGGTTGGCACGGTTGACCAGCAGGTTCGTCGTCGCGCCGCCCTTGAGCTTCACGCCGCCCTTGAGGAAGAGTGTGCCTGCCTCATCGATACCGGGGAAACCGCCCCAGGCGAGGAAGTTGCCCACGCCGCCGCCGTAGCCCTGGCCGCCGACGTTGTTGATGTTGTCGTACTCGGGATAGAGGTAGGACAGCGTGAGAGCGAGCGGGATGTACTCGGAGATCACGAACCGGCCGACCTCGTCCATCGCGGCCTTGAACGCATCGCACTTGTCGATGAACTCCTGGCGGGTGGCGAAGCGGTTCGTCGTGCCGCCGGCGACCAGTGCGGAGACCATCGGCATACGACCGGCGAAGAGCGCACCGGCCTCGAAGGTCAGGCGACGGATGCGCAGCGCCTTGACGTACTGCTTGATGACCGCGGACCACAGGTCCACCGGCTTGCCGGTGCCGTCGACGGCAGGCACGGCACGAGCCGCACCCAACGGGCCACCGTTATTGACCAGCAGCGGCGCGTACTGGGCCTGGGGGAAGTACGGGGTCCACGGCGGGATCGGCGGGCCCTGGACGTAGCTCTGTGCCACGAGGTGGTAGAAGTGCGTGATGCTCGACATCAGGAACTCGGAGCCGAGGATCATGTTGCGGACGAGAACGGCGGCCTTCGGGATGCCGTCGTCAGACGTTCCGACCGAGTCGCGCTGGGCGAACGTCAGGTAGCCGTTGCTGACTCCCATGACGCTGTCAGCCGCGAACGTCGCGGCCGTGCCGTGCGGGACCGGGCAGACGCCGCAGATACGCTGCGTGAACGTGATCGCGTCGTTTGCACGACGGCCGACCAGGAAGTTCTCGAAACCGCGCCACAGGTTGCCATGGGCGTCGGCTTCGGTGATCTTGCCGGTGACATCATCGACCGTGACCTTGACGCCGAGGTGACCCTCGATGCGGGAGATCGGGTCGACTTCATAAAGCTTGGTGGTTGCCATCTACTTTCCTCCTCTCCCAGCTCTAGCGGACGACGAACGGCGTGAAGGCATCGGGATAGCCCTTCTCGGTGCAGCCCATACACGGGGCACCGGCCGTCAGACAGCAGCCGCCAATGGGGGTCGTTGTTCCGGGAAGGCTGTTGTGCACCGCTTCAGCGGGCGCACCCAGCGCGTTCTGCGGCTGCTGGGCGTTCCAGCCGTGGCGTCCGCAGGAAGAGCGCGTATAGAGACCCTTGCACCCGATGTTCTTCAGGCAGCCGTCGTCGCCGGGCTTGGTGGCGAAGATGCGTGCCGCGTACTTCGGGTAGCGCGGGCAGTACGGGCCATGGAGCAGATCGCCATAGACGGCGAGCAGGCGGCGCTGGTTGTCCACGCCACCGACGATGCCGAGGCTGCCGTTGAGGATACCGAGGGCACCGTTGGAGGTGCCGGTGGCGGTCACCGCGTCGACGAGCCAGGCCACGACCGTGAGTGTGAACCACCACGGGTTGACCGGGCAGCCCGGGACGTTGATGACCTTGTCGGCCGACGGGTTGGCCGTGCCGTGTCCGTAGCCCTTGGCGATGAGGAAGTCGTGCACGCCCTTGGCACCGGTCTGGCTCTTGGTGCCGCTGGGCTTGGCCGCGAGGTCCGGGCCGATGCAGGCCGGGTAACCGCCGAAGGCGGCGCACTGACCGATGGCGACGACGGCGACGCAGTCGGCGCTGGTGGCCAGAGCCTCGACCACGTGGTCGAAGCTCAGTTCGCCGACGGTGTCGGCGCGGCCGTCCATGCCGATCGAGCACCACGGCGCACTCGTCGCGGTCTTGGTCTTGCCCCAGTAGCCGGGGTTGCTGATGTCCTGGACGGCACCTTCGACGACGAGCACGTAGGGCGTGCCGTCGTTGGTGTCCATCTGGTCCTTCAGGTAGGCGTAGGCTTCGTCCCCGCCCATACCCATGATCGTCTCGTGGTACTGCAGATCGATGAAGTCGATGAGCACGTCGGCGATGTTGACCGCGTACGCGCTGCCGTCGACGTTCAGGTTCGTGTTCACCAGCGTGCGGTGACCGTTCGGGTGGTTGGTGGCGTCGAGCGTCTTGCTGCCGAGATCTGCGGCGGCAAGGCCGGTGGCCTTGACCGTGCCGTTGGCCACGATGTTGAGTGCGGTCGCGGTCGAGATGTCACCGAGCGCGTGTCCGGGAACCGCAACGCCGCGCGCATCTTCGTACAGGCTCAGCAGCGACGTCGAACAACCCGTGCACTCAGCTCCGTGTACCCACACGACCTTGGGCTTGGTGGACCAAGGGCCGCTCCAGATGCCCGGAACGGCAGCCGGGCTCGCGTGGCCGAACGCCTCGGTGACCTTCGCCAGGTCCGCCTGGCTCATGCCTGCGGACGCGGCGAGCAGACCCAGCGTGGAGACGAACTCTCGTCTGGTTAGTGCCATATCCCTTCTGACCTCCTTCATTCAACTCCCAGAGACTGACGAAACCTGCTCTAACCAGGGAGAACGAAGAGAAGCGCCACCTCCTTGTTCATTGTCAGGTTCTCCCTGGACAACGGACGGAGGCAGCGCTTCGAAGACTCACATTGCGAGGAAGCGATCCCGCCTGGCGCCATACGACGCCACGGAAACCGCTCCGCTGAGGTCTTCGTGCCGGCTCCGACCCGCGGAATCATGATCACTATGCAGTTGTCTAAGAACTGGAAACCAAAGACCTATGTAACAACTGTTACGTTCAGTCCATCACACAGTACGCGCGTGGAGCATGCGTGCGCAATACCGAGTATCAGCCGTTCGTCACTCGCCCTTCACAGCGACACCGCCGCCGAAGCGCTCGAGGTACTCGTCACGGTTCAGTACCTCGATCTCTAGGAGCTTCGCCAGGCGACGCAGCTCCGCGCTCTCAGTGCAGAACACCTTCACACGCTGAGCGCTCGCCAGCGTACGCGCCTGATCCTTCTCCAAGTCGAGCCTGCGGACCAGCTCAGCTGCGTCGGTCTCCGAGTGCTCCGTAGCCTCGAGCAGGTCGGCAAAGCGGACCTCACCCTCGCTGCGATCCCGGAACTGTTCGTAGGTCTCAGCAGAGACCAACCAGCGATACCGGCGACGGGCCATGGCCGGGACGCGGTCCACAAGGATCATCGCGTCGATGAAGTCGGTGGTGGCGTAGAACTTCTTCCGGCGGAAGAGCAACGGTATCAGCAGGAGCGGCAGGAATGCCAGGCACCAGGTGGGATTGCTCGGCAGGACCGCCGGGACAGGGCTGAGGTTCTGCCTCCATCCCCACGCCTGCACACGCCCGTTCTGCGTGTCGGTGATGAAGATGAGAGATCTGCTGCCGATGCTCACGTCGTTGGGGAAGTTGAACTGCCCCTCGAGCACACCGCGCTCGCCGAAGACGGCCAGCTTCTTGCCTGCGGTGTTCCAGATGGTCGCGTCGTGGCTGAGAACGTCGACGACCACCATCTTGTCGGCGGTCGAGGACGTCGCGAGAGCACCGGCGGGCAGGAAGGCGACGCCGCGAGGAAGACCCGAGACCGGCATGAGGCGCTTGAAGGTGCCCTTCAGGTCGAAGACCTGCATACGCCTGTTATTGCTGTCGACGACCCAGACCTCGTTCTTCTGGACCTTGACCGAGTTCGGGAACTGGAAGCGCTCGGGAGCCTCGGTCGCCTTCGGTGCGAGACCGATCGTGCCGACGGATCGGCGGAACTTCCCGTCGGGACCGAAGATCAGCATGCGGTGGCCGTTGAGCAGCTCGGTGACGTACATCGTCCCGTCCGGAGCGAAACCGATGGCGACGGGTACCCACTGGTCCGTGCCGACGTCGAACTTGGGGAGCTCGCTCTTGGGAAGAGCAGGGTCGAACGTACGCACGTAGCGTCCGTCCGGCGTGAAGATCATGACCGCGCGAAGACGACGGTCAGAGATGTAGAGGTTGCCGTCCTTCGGGTTGCGTGCGACGTAGATCGGGGTCTTGAGCTTGCCCTTGCCGATGATCCGCACGAACGCGCCGTTCTCGCGGAACTGGACGACCTGCCCGCCCTGACCGTCGGTGACGTAGACCGAACCGTCGAACGCGAGCACACCGATCGGACGCTGGACACGGTTGGTGCCCGTGCCCGCGAACGAGTACAGATAGACGGGCGGTGCGACGGTGTCCGGATCGGACGCACGAAGGTCGATCACGAGGCTCTTGGTGGCCTGGAAGTTGACGTACCACACGCCGAGAAGGGCGAGCAGGAGCAGGAGCACTGCCAGGGCGACGATCTGACGCTTCTGGCGCTTCTTCACTTGTCCGCCTTCTTCTTCGCCGCCGCGGCCTTGGCGCGCTTCAGCGCGTCAGCCGCCGCCTTGTCATCCGGCTTGGTCTTGAGTGCGATCGTATACGCATCCACGGCGCTCGTCGGGTCGCCGAGCTTCTCGAGTACCTGCCCGTGCAGCATGGCCGCATCGAAGCTCGTGGGATCCAAGGCTCTGGAGATCCTGACCGCATCGTGCGCGTCCTCGAAGCGGCCGGCCTTGAACGCCTCGACGGCCTTCGCATACCACTCCGTGTACGTGCCGATGGAGTCGAGGGCATCCTGGGCCGGCTGGGCGTCCGGCATGGCGTCGAGCGAGGCGCGGAAGTTCCACGCGGCGTTCACCTTGTCACCGGCCGCGAGATCCAGCTTGCCCATCTCGAACAGGGCCTCGGGGAAACGCGGGTCGAACTTGAGCGCGATCCCGATCTGCTCCCGTGCGGACCCCTTGTCGCCGAGCCCGAGGTACGCTTGCCCGAGGCGGAGGTACGTGTCCGACGCGTCCTTCCTCATGCGGATGGCCGACTTGAAGTAGCCGATCGCATCCTCCCATCGCTTCTGGATGAGCGCGATCTCGCCGAGATGGAAGAACGCGAGTTCGCGGCGCTGGTTCACGCCCTGGTACTCGCCGGTGGCGCTGAGCTCCAGGAGCTTCTTGAGGTGGGTCTCTGCCGGTCCGTATTCCTTTTGGAGCAGCTCGATCTGGGCGAGGTTCTGATACGCACCGACGTACTTGGGATCGAGTTTGATGGCGGCTGCCAGCTGGGCCTTTGCTTCGTCGAAGCGACCGGCCGCGCCGAGAGCCTCAGCGAGGCGCGAACGCAGCGTCTGATCCTGCGGCTTCGCGTCGACTTGCTTCTGCAACGCCTGGATCACGAGGAACGAAGGGGACGCCGCGTTCTCCGCCTGCTTCGCCGCGTAGACGTTGTAGGCGAAGAACGCCGCGAACGCCACGAGCACGACACCGACCGACCAGACAGCGATCGTCAGGCCCCTCGCGACGCGAGGGTCGGTCGAGCCGTCGGGCGCGGAAGCGGGCGCCGGAGCGTCCACCCCGCCGTCAGAGAGCGGATCCATGCGACTCCAGGGGACATGCGCAGCCGGTCCTGCCGGGGATGGTTCCGGCGCGCCATGGGTGAAGAGCCGTTCCGATTATAGAAGCGAGGTAAGCGGTGTCAATCAGTGCCAATGCCGCCACGAGCGGCGAACCCGCGAACGTATGCGGCGCTACGGTGAGCGGAGCGTCCGAGACCCTGTCACGCACGCCCGCGCTTCGAGCGACCCGTATGCCAAGCCGCCCTAAACCTTCTTCATGCGCGCGCTCGCGCGGGGGGTCGCCCGCTTCTTCGGCGCCTCTCCGCCGGCTTCGGGCGCCACCGACGCCCCCCTGCCGGCGAGGACGGGCTTGAGGAACCGGCCCGTGTGAGAGGCCGGATGCGCGGCGACCTCCTCGGGCGTACCGACCACGACCACTTCGCCGCCGCGGTCCCCGCCCTCAGGTCCCAGGTCGATGATGCGGTCGGCCGACTTGATGACGTCGAGGTTGTGCTCGATGACCAGCACGGTGTTCCCGGAATCGACGAGGCGCTGCAGGACGATGAGCAACTGACGTACGTCATCGAAATGCAGTCCGGTCGTGGGTTCGTCCAGGATGTAGAACGTCCGCCCGGTGGAGCGGCGCTGCAGTTCGGAGGAGAGCTTCACACGCTGGGCCTCGCCGCCCGAGAGCGTCGTGGCCGGCTGGCCGAGCTTGATGTAGCCGAGGCCGACGTCGTAGAGGGTCTGCAGTTTGCGCTTGATCGGCGGGATGTTCTCGAAGAAGTGCACGCCCTCCTCGACCGACATCGCGAGCAGATCACTGACGGTCTTCCCCTTGTAGGTCACCTGGAGCGTCTCGCGGTTGTAGCGTTGGCCCTTGCAGACCTCGCATGGCACGTAGACGTCGGGCAGGAAGTGCATCTCGATCTTGATCTGGCCATCGCCCTTGCAGGCCTCGCAGCGCCCGCCCGCGACATTGAACGAGAAGCGGCCGGGCGCATAGCCGCGCATCTTGGCCTCGTTGGTCGAGGCGAAGAGCGAGCGGACATCGTCCCATACACCTATATAGGTAGCGGGGTTGCTGCGGGGCGTACGGCCGATCGGCGACTGATCGATGACGATGACCTTGTCGAACTCCTTCAGTCCCTCGATCCGCTCGTAGCGGCCGGTCCTGCGACGAGTCCGGTACACGGCATTCATGAGCGCCGGTGCCAGCGTGTCCGACACCAGTGACGACTTCCCGGAGCCAGAGACACCGGTGACGACGACGAACTGCCCGATCGGCACTTCGACGTCGATGCCCTTGAGGTTGTGCTCGGCAGCACCGGTGATCATCACGGACCCGCGTCCCGGGTCGCGGCGCTCGTGGGGCACCGGGATGCTCCGCATGCCCGACAGATACGCTCCCGTGAGCGACTCCGGGCAGCTCATCATGTCGTCGGGAGCACCCTGGCAGACGATCTGTCCGCCGTGCTCCCCCGCTCCCGGGCCCATGTCGATGACGTAGTCAGCGGCCCTGATGGTCTCCTCGTCGTGCTCGACGACGATGACGGTGTTGCCGAGTTCCCGGAGGCGTTCCATCGTGCCGATGAGCCGCGCGTTGTCGCGCTGATGCAGCCCGATCGACGGCTCGTCGAGGATGTAGAGCACTCCCATGAGGCCGCTGCCGATCTGCGTGGCAAGACGGATGCGCTGCGCCTCGCCACCGGAGAGCGTCGCGGTACCGCGCTCGAGCGTGAGGTAGTCCAGCCCGACGTCGACGAGGAAACGGAGCCGCTCGACGATCTCCTTGATGACGCGGCGGCCGATCTGCTCGTCGCGCTCGGAAAGACTCAGGTTCGAGAAGAACTCGAGGGATGCTTTTGCGGAGAGCTTGGTGACCTCCGCGATGTTCTTGTCGCCGAAGGTGACCGCGAGTATCTCGGCCTTCAGGCGCTGCCCCTTGCACGTGGCGCACGGGATGATCGCCATGTACTCCTCGAGCTTCTCCCTGCTTCCCTCGGATTCGGTCTCCTCGTAGCGGCGCTGGACGGCGTTGATGGCGCCCTCCCACTTGGAGAACCAGTGGGTCTGGCGGCCGTCGCGCGTCACGTAGTCGATCCGGATCCGGGTATCGCCGAGCCCGTAGAGCAGCGCGTCGCGGACCGGCTCGGGCAGGTCGTTCCACGAGACGTCCTCGTCGATGCCGAAGTGCTTCGCCACCGCGGTGATGAGCTGAGGGTAGTAGTTCATGCCGCCCGCGAACGGCTTGAGAGCGCCTTCTCCCAGGGAGAGCGCGCCGTCCGGGACGATGAGTTCCGGGTCCGGCTCGAGGCGGGAGCCGAGGCCGGTACAGTCCGGGCAGGCACCGTACGGGCTGTTGAACGAGAAGTCGCGCGGCTGGGGCTCGTCCATGCTCACGCCGTGCACCGGGCACGCGAACGCCTGCGAGAAGCTGAGTTCGTCCTGCCCCTCGGGCGCGACGACGAGCGTTCCGCCGGCCAGACGGAGAGCCATCTCCACCGAGTCGGTCAGCCGCCCCTCAAGACCGTCCTTCATGACGAGACGGTCGACGACGACCTCGATGTCATGCTTGTACTTCTTGTCGAGGGTTATCTCCTCATCGAGACCCTTGACCTCCTTGTCCACGCGCACGCGCGTGAAGCCCTCCTTCTTGAGATCCTCGAGCAGCTTGCCGTACTCACCCTTGCGCCCCTTGATGACCGGCGCGAGCACCTGGAACTTCGTCCCGGCGGGCAGCTCCATGATCCGGTCGACGATCTGCTGCGGCGACTGGCGCTCGATGACGCGTCCGCAGATCGGGCAGTGCGGTATGCCCACGCGGGCATAGAGGAGACGAAGGTAGTCGTAGATCTCCGTGACGGTGCCGACGGTCGAGCGGGGGTTGCGGCTCGTCGTCTTCTGGTCGATCGAGACCGCCGGCGACAGGCCCTCGATGTGGTCCACATCAGGCTTCTGCATCTGGCCGAGGAACTGGCGTGCATAGGCCGAGAGCGACTCGACGTAGCGGCGCTGCCCTTCGGCGTAGATCGTGTCGAACGCCAGGGAAGACTTGCCCGAGCCGGAAAGCCCCGTGATCACGACGAGCTTGTCGCGCGGGATGTCGAGGTCGAACCCGCAGAGGTTGTGCTCACGGGCTCCGCGTATCGATATGAATTCGAGAGACAATCCGGGGTCCTTTCACGGGCTGTGATCCGCGCCAAACCACTATTGTACGCACATGAGCAATCGAACACGCGTTCGTATCGTAGCACGACGTACGGGCGTGGGAGCAAAGACGATGCCCCGCCGCGGTTGGCGACGGGGCATCGGTGCGGACGCGCGCGCAGTGCCGAGAGTCTACTTCTGTGTGGCGCTGATCTGTACGGTGGTCGGCTTGTCCGATGTACCCGGACCGACGGCGACGGTCAGGCCCATCGTCGCCTTCTCGCAGGTGAAGATGGTGCCTTCGCCGATCGTCCCGTCGTTGATGATCTTCCACCCCTCGTCGGCGAGTTTCGTGCGATACCAGTCGGCCACGGTCGCCAACGGATCGGCTGCGTCGATGGTGACCAGGAACCCCTTGGGCGACTTCATGGACGCGGAGATCGTGCCCTCGTACACGGGGATGTCGGCGGGGAACCCCTCAGGCAGCGCGTTGTCGCCGCCTACGGTGATCGCCTCGCCGTCCTTGCCTTCCACGGTGATGCCGTTGCCGTCCTGGTTGACCTTCACGCCCGTCGCGCCCTCGACCGCGCTCTTCGCGGCGTTCTGCACGATCGCGTCGCAACCGGTCAGCGTGAAGACGATGGCGACGGCCGTCAGCACGGCGAACAAAGCGACTGCGTGCTTCCTCATGGTGATGCTCCCCTCGTTCGTGCGCGGGTGTCCGGCCGCGCTCTCCTCGGCGAGTATCGCACGTGTGCGCATCCGAGCGCGCCCGCGACGCTCGTCGACGGCGCAGCCTGCGTGCCGCGGCCTGTGATACGCCGCACCGCGCATCGCCCGGCCGACGTGTCACAATGCCGCATGGAAGGGTGATGGCGGCATGCGACTGTCGGACATGAGCGGGCCGCGCGCTTTCGCGCTCGCATGTGTGGCGTTCGCGCTGGCGTGCGGGTTGGCAGCGCCCGAGCCGGCCCGAGCGTGGACACCCGGCTCCCCGCTCACGACCCCGTATCCGCGGCTGGCGATGTGGTGGCCCGACACGTGGTCCCAGCCGGCCGCGCAGCTCGCACGCTACGACTGGCTGCTCCTCGGCCCATGGGACGACCCTGCGGTCGTCGCGCAGGTGAAGGCAGCCCATCCCGACGAGATCATCCTGAACGCGACCAACGCGTGCGAGATCTCCTACGACCCCGACCTGCCTCTCGCCGATGAGGAGAACGCCCAGATCGTCGAGGTCCCGGCGCAGTGGCTCCTCACGCAATGCGGAGCGACGCTCACCTCCGGTATCGCCGCGGACCAGACGGTGGTCGCCGTCTCCGCAGTGACCACCACGACACCGGCCGGAGTCGTCGCGCTGTTCGAACCGGACGACGTCGTCGTCATCGACGGCGAGCTCGCGCGCGTGACCGCGGTGAACGCCACAAGCAGGACCCTCACGCTCCAGCGCGGTTTCATGAAGCCCTCTGCGTCCCACTCGATCGGCTCGCGGATCGCGGCAGGCATAGCCTTCTGGCCGGGCAGTCTCGTCATGGACCTCACCGCGGCGTGCCCGCGCGTCACGGTCGATGCGGCCGTCGGCCCGGAGACCTGGGGCGAGTACAACGCCCGGGCGGCTTCGGTGCTCGCCACCACCGCCGCGTGGGACGGCATGATGATCGACCGGGCGGACGGGAACGAATCGTGGCTCATCGGCGACTCGACCGCGCGCTCGATCGACCCGGGACGCTCCAACTCGGTGCCACCGACCTACGATGCGTTCGACGACGCATGGAACACGGGGCTCACCGGGTACGAACTGCGGCTTCGAGCGTTGCTCGGCGACGACCGGATCCTGATGACGAATTGGGGCTACCCCAACTACCCGACGCTGAACGGCAACAACCTCGAGGCGTTCCCGAACGCCGACGCCGCCAGTATGCCGTGGCACGACTTCGTGTTCGGACCTGTCGAGGACGTCGGCGGCTACCTCGAGTGGCTGGCGAACGCGCGACAGCCGAACCTCACGACGATCGAGACGTACGAGGACGACGGCGGCCCCTCGGCGACGGGCGACGGCTCCTACGTGAATCCGGCCGCGAAGCCGGGGTTCATCCCGAACTACCGGAAGATGCGTTTCGGCCTGACAACGGCGCTCCTGGGCGACGGGTTCTTCAGCTACGAGATCAACACGAACGGTCACGGCGGCCTCGGACTCCTCTGGTTCGACGAATACGACGGCGCGGGTCGCGGGCGCGGGTGGCTCGGCCAGCCGCTCGGCCCGGCCGAGCAGGCCGGTGCCCCAGACGTCTACGTGCGACGGTTCACGGGCGGCATCGCCGTCGTGAACGCGAGCGGGACCGCACGCACCGTTCCGCTCGGTGCGCTCTACCGCCGCCTGCTCGGCGCGCAGGCGCGGGCTGTGAACGACGGCCGCCTCGCGAGCAGCGTCACGATCGGGCCGAAGGACGGGGCCGTGCTGGCCAGGACATCGCTCGCCACCGCGCCCGCCATCCTGGCCCGGGCTCGCTCGGCCGCGCGGGTGTGTGCGCGCGACGCTCGTCTCGCGCGCTCCTTCTACGGCAAGCGCCGCAGAAGCGGATCCCGAAGCCGGCGTGCGTCGGACACGAGAGCGTACGGAGCGTGGAACCGCGTCGCCGCAACCGCGGACGCCCTCGCGGCGACGCTCGCAAGCGCCTATGCGCACTCCCTCGTCAGCAGCGGGAGTCTCGCACCATCGATGCTGGCGGCCGAGAGCCGCGCGAGCAGGCTCGCCTCGGAGGCGCGAGCCGCGTATTCAGCGGGTCACCTCCCCCGTGCATCTCTGCGGGCCCTCTCTGCCGCGTACGCCGCCAGAGCGAACGTGCTCGGGGTCGCCGTCTCCGCGCGATAGCCCTCACCGCAGCGCTCGGCGATCGAGCCGCTCGGGCGGATCCGGCGCGTCCTCGTCCATGTTTCGCCCGCTTTTCGATGTTTCTCCGGACCGTCACGGCGGCGAAACACCGGTGAAACAGATGCCACCCACCATGCAGTCAGCGACGGGGCGCACAGGGACGCCCCGCCACGACGGGAAGGAGACGACGGATGCCCGCCATCGACACCGGCTCGACCGCATGGATGCTCGTATCCGCCGCCTTGGTGCTCTTCATGACGCCGGGGCTCGCGCTGTTCTACGCGGGGATGGTCCGCAAGAAGAACGTCCTGTCCTCGACGATGCACAGCTTCTTCGCAATGGGACTCGTCTCGATCATCTGGGCACTCATCGGCTACACGCTCGCATTCGGGGGTGACGTCGGAGGGGTGATCGGCAACCTCGACTTCGCCGGACTCAAGGGAGTGCTCGGCTCCGTCACCGGGACCGAGACCGCCGCCATCCCGACGAGCGTCTTCGCCATGTATCAGGGCATGTTCGCGATCATCACCGTCGGACTCATCACGGGTGCGATCGCGGAGCGCATGAAGTTCAAGGCGTACGTCATCTTCGCGGCGCTGTGGGCCGTGCTCGTCTACTCGCCGCTCGCCCACTGGGTCTGGGGCGGCGGCTGGCTCATGAAGCTCGGTGCGCTCGACTTCGCCGGCGGCACCGTCGTCCACATCGCGTCGGCAGCGGCCGCCCTCGCCGCCGCGCTCGTTCTCGGCAAGCGCAAGGGGTACGGCACGGAAGAGCTCAAGCCGCACAACATCCCGATGTCGGTGCTCGGCGCGGGCATCCTGTGGTTCGGCTGGTTCGGCTTCAACGCCGGCTCCGCGCTGGCGTCCGGGCATCTGGCGGGATCGGCGTTCCTCGTCACGCACCTCTCGGCCGCGGCCGGGCTGCTCGCCTGGAACCTCGCTGAAGTGATGACCGGCGGAAAGCCGACCGTCCTCGGTGCGGCATCCGGGGCCGTCGCCGGACTCGTCGGCATCACGCCGGCCGCCGGCTTCGTCGAGCCGCTCCCGGCGATCGTGATCGGACTCATCGTCGGCGCGGCCTGCTTCTTCGGCCTGCGCATCAAGTCGAGGTTCGGGTTCGATGACGCCCTCGACGTCGTGGGCGTCCACGGCGTGGGCGGCACTCTCGGCGCGCTGCTGACCGGCGTCTTCGCGACGGTCGCCGTCAACGCCGCCGGTGCCGACGGCCTGCTCGCCGGCGGCGGGTTCGCGCTGCTCGGGAAGCAGGCGATCGGCGTGATCGCGACGATCGCCTTCTCATTCACCATCAGCTTCATCATCCTGAAGGTGCTCGATGCGACGATGGGCATCCGTGTGGACGAGGAGACCGAATCCGCAGGCCTCGACATCGCGGAGCACGCCGAGACCGGGTACGAGTTCTAGGCCACCTACACACCGAGGGAGACCACCCATGAAGAAGATCGAAGCGGTCATCAAGCCGCACCGGCTCGACGAGGTCAAGGAAGCGCTGCAGGCGCTCGGCGTGGCGGGCATGACCGCCTACGAGGTCAAGGGGTTCGGCCGCCAGAAGGGTCACACGGAGATCTACCGCGGCAGCGAGTACACCGTGGACTTCGTGCCGAAGACGAAGATCGAGGTGGTCGTGGATGACGACCTCGCACCGAAGGTCGAAGCAGCGATCATCGAGGCCGCACGCACCGGCAAGATCGGTGACGGCAAGGTCTTCACCTTCGACTGCGAGGGCGCCGTCCGCATCCGGACCGGCGAGCGCGGCCCCGAGGCCCTCTGAGCCCGTGGCGGACAACGGGGTCGACCGGTTCCTCCGCGATCGAGCGGCTCTCATCGCCGCTGCGACGCCCGGGCCCGACGCCGCGCGCGACCTGAGCGACCTGACCGACAGCGCCGTCTCCGCACTCGCGGAGGCGGCGCTGTCGCGCCTCGGGTCGCCGTGGGCGGTCCTCGCACTGGGTGGCTGGGGCGCGCGGCGCCTGCTCCCGCACTCCGACCTCGACCTGCTCGTGATCACGGATGCGCCGGCGTCCGAACTCAAGCCCGCCCTCGAAGCGGTCCTCTACCCGCTGTGGGACGCAGGTCTGAAGGTGGGACACCAGGTCCGCACGCGACGCGATCACATCCGCGTCTGTCGCGAGGACATACAGACGCTGACCGCGACGCTGACCGGGCGCGAGTTGTGTGGTGCTCCCGAAATCGCCCGGCGGACGCTTCGTGAGGTCTCTGCTGAGGCAGGCCGGCGGGCGCGGAGGATCGTCGGAGGACTCGCGGCACGGGCGCGACCGGGATCGCCCTACCTGCTCGAACCCGACCTGAAGAACGGAGCGGGCGGACAGCGCGACCTGGACGAGCTCACATGGGCGGCGGCGGCGCTCAGCGGGACCGTCGCCCACACGCCCGACGCACTGCGCGGGTCGGGCGCTCTCAGCGCGGACGAATGTGTGCTCCTGAGCCGGGCGGCAGCCCTCATCACTGCCGCCCGCTGGTCGGTGCACGTGCAGTCGCCGAGACCGACGTCGCTCCTCACGCTCGAGGCGGCAGCGGGATCGGGCATCGATGCCGAGCGACTGCAGTCGGCGCTCGCCGACACGCACCACCTGCTGCTGCGAGCCCGTCGGCGGCTGAGAGTGCGGCGCCCGGGTCATGTCGAACCACTCGCCGGACCGCTCGATGCCGACGCCCTGTTCGCCTTGGCCGAAGAGGGAGACGGTTCCCTTTCCATCCTCGAAGATGCCGCGTGGGCGGGACTGCTCGACGACCTCGTCCCCGCGTTCGGCGAACTGATGCACGTGCGCCGGCCCGGCCTCGGCCATCTCTACACCGTCGGGGCCCACTCGCTCCGCTGCGCGTCGCTCGTCGGCCGCACGGGAGCCGGGTCCACCCTGGGGGTCGAGGATCGCCGTGTCCTGACGTTCGCGGCACTGCTACACGACGTCGGCAAGTCGCAGCGAGGCGCCGGGCACGCCGCGCGCGGCGCGGCAGCGATGCGCACGCTCGGCACCCGCTTCGGCCTCGACACGGCCGCGACCGACGACGCGGCACTGCTGGTCGCCGAGCACCTCCTCCTGCCGGAGACGGCATCGACACAGGACATCCACGACGAGGACGTGATCCTGCGCTGCGCCGCGAGAGTCGCGCGTGGGCATCTCGTCGCGCCTCTCCTAGCCCTCGCGGAGGCGGATTCGCGGGCGACGGGCCCGGCGGTGTGGACACCGTGGCACTCGGCGCTGATGGGCGAACTCGCATCGCGCCTGACGACGGCATTGGGCGATGAGTCGTCCGGCGCCGGCATCGCGGAGGCCGGTGAGTCGACCCGCGCGACGGTCCTCGAGCACGCCTCCGATGGCGTCGAAGGAGACCGCGTACGCAGGTTCACCGAGGCCGCCCCGCTGCGCTACCTCGCGGCACACGCCCCCGCGGAGGTCGCCGCGCACGCACTGCTCGCATACGGCGTCGCGTCCTCGGGCGCCGCGCTCGCGGCTGACACGATCGTCACCTCCGGACCCGCAGAGGGGACATGGCGCGTCACCGTCGCCGCGCCTGATCGTCCGGGGCTTTTCGCGACCATATGCGGCGCGTTCGCGGTCGGCGGACTCGATATCGTCACGGCGGACGCGTACGAGGCGCCGGACGGGATCGCATTGGACGTGTTCATCGTGCGCCCCGACACGAGAGCGGATGTCGACACGGCGACGTGGGCGGCGTTCGAGCGGACGCTGCGTTCAGGCCTCGCGGATCCGCGCGCCCTCGCCGTCCGTCTTGAGCAGAGGCGTCGCACCTACCCGGCCGGACGAGCACGGGTCCGGGCCCGCGCGACCATCGAACCTTCCGACAGCTATGCGACGGCGCTCCGGGTGGTCGCCTCCGATCGGATCGGCCTGCTCCATGATGTCGCACGCGCGATCGCCGACTCCGGACTGCAGATCCACCGGGCGCGCGCCCTGACGCGTGACGGGGTCGCCACCGACACGTTCCACGTCACGGACAGCACCGGCGAGCCTGTGACCGATCACGGTGAGCTCGGCCATCTCACGATGCGCGTACGCGACCGTCTGTAAGCCGTATGTCGCCTTTGGTCGTGCTCAAATGACCGTTCGGCGCCGTTTATGTCCTTTTATCGCTAAAGTACGACCGTTCGACCTCCGATACCTCCTGTGACGGCCACAGACGATCACTCCAAGACAACAGGCCGACCGGATCGAGGAGCCCGCCCCCATCAGATGGGCGGCGATCAGCAGGAGGCGAACGATGAACGGATACAGGAATACCGCGGCAGTGCTCGTGTTCGTGCTCGTCATGGCCATCACCGTCCCGGCGTGGGCTCTCGGCGGCGCAGTCACCTCGGAGATCGTGATCGCCGAGCCGGCGAACTACTCGCTCGAGATCTCGGCAGGATCGGCCCAGACCTTCGCGGCCGAGTGCGGCGTCTGCTCCGTCGGCGACGACATCGTCGTCACCAACAGCGGTAACCGCGGCGTATTCCTGAACATGGTCGCCGAGGGTCTGCCGACCAACGCCGCCGGTACGACTCTCACCTTCGGCGTCGATGGCTACCCTGGCGCCAACGAGTTGTCCTGGGCGATCCGCCAGCACATGGAGGTCGACTCGCTCCCCGTGTTCATCAACACGACCGCTCAGCAGATTTCTCTGGGTGCGATGGCCCCGACCGAGGTCCTGACCTTCCACAGCAACGCGAAGACGGGTACTCAAATCACGACCCCCGGCGCATACAACTGGGCTGCGACGATCATCGCCACTGACGAGAACGGCCCCCAGTAGCACTCGCAGACAGCGGACAGCCGGAAGGGCCGACGGATATCGCCGGCCCTTCCGCTACGCACAGACCGATGAGGAGGCGCGCGATGAGACGGACGACACTGGCTCTGGCGATCGCCGCGGCACTGCTCGCACTTCCGGCTCCGACCTGCGCGATCGCATCTGTCGGAGTCGCATCGGATATCGGGCGGATCACGCTTCCCGGGCCGGTCCGTCCCGGCCAGCGGGTGACGCTCCAGGCGATCACGATCACGAACAGCGGGACCGAGCCGACGGTCTACCGCATGTTCGCACTCGGCGACAGCGGAGCGCGGCCGGCGGAGCCTGCATGGTTCACGTTCGAGCCCGAGGTGCTCACGCTCGCCCCGAACGAGAAGGGTTCCGTCACGACCGTGATGTCTCTTCCGGCCGATCTGGAGGCCGGCGAGTACCGGACCATCCTCGTAGCGCGGCCGATCGCGGCACCCGGTGGCGGTCAGTACAACATCGCGGCCGGTCCGCGCCTGCGTATCGAAGTCGCCCCCGCCTCATGGATCGAGCGCCAGTGGTTCTCGCTCGTCGCGATGATCCAGCGCTCGGCACCATGGTCGTATCTGGCGGCGATCGCGATCGTGGCGATCGTCGTGGTGTCCATCGGCGGCAGGGCGCGCAGCAGTCGCTCGCGGCGCCGGAGCGATGGACCGCCGGTTGCCGACCGGTCGCCCGAAGTCGCGCATCGACCCTCATGAGCGGCGACGGACGTCCCGAACGTCGTCGACTGCTTCCCGACCTGAGCATCGTGATCGCGCTCTTCGTCGCACTCGCCGTGAGCGGGACGGCCGTGTTCTGGCTCGAATACCGGCTCTCCTCGATCGAGGCGCGACTCGATCGCGAACTCCGCGTGTCGAACGCCGTGCGTGCACTGCCCGCGACGCCGGCGACTCTCACGCCGGCACCCGCTGCCGCCGGTATCGGCGCCTCTGCCGGGGCCGACACCGCCCCACGGGGCGCGCTCGTGCGCTTCGTGTCGATGGAGGGCAGCGGGACGGCGCTCGAGGTCCGGATCGTCTATGTTCAACGCGTCTCGGGAAAGGCCGCTGCGGCAGTCGCCGCGTCCTACGGCGACGTCCCCACCGATGGCGCCTACATCATCGACACAGGCGAGCGCACCGCGACGATGACGGTCGCCCTGCGGGCACCGGTCAAGGTGACCGCCAATCCGGTCCCCTCCACGCGTCCTCCCGCCGATGCGAGTGCGTTGGCCTCGGCGCTCACCGGCACGAACGGGGCGGTGTGGAGGCGATGCTACTTCGAGATCGACCGGGACGGCACATACATCACGTCGATCCGACAGGCGCATGCCCCCCTTCGTACGCACTGACCGCCCCGGGCATGGCGAGGACGGGTAGGATGAACCTGACCCGGAACACCTCGTGAGGAGCGATCGCGATGTCCTTGTACACCCGCACCGGCGACGACGGCATGACCTCGTACGCGGACGGCCACCGCGCGCGCAAGGACGATCCCCTCATCGAGGCCTTCGGCGCGCTGGACGAGGCGAACTGCCACATCGGCCTCGCCCGCGACGGCATCGTCGACAGCGAGCTCGATGCCGCGCTCGGCTTCGTGCAGCACCGGCTCTTCGACTGCTCAGCGGCCCTATCCGCCGCCGTGGGCCACGGGACGCCGCATGCGCTGCCGGATGCCGACGACATCACGGCGCTCGAGCGCGTCATCGACCGGTATGAGGAGCGCAGCGGGGCGTTCGCCGGCTTCGTCATCCCGGGCGGGGACACCTCGGCATCGCGGCTGCAGGTGGCGCGCGCCGTCCTGCGCCGCGCCGAGCGGCGGCTGGTGACCGCCCTGGACGGCGCCACGGGAGCCGCGACGGCGCTCGCGTTCGTCAACCGGGCGGCGGACCTGCTCTATGCGGCCGCACGCTACACCGCATCGGGCTCCGAGACGCCCTGGGAGAGCGACGCCGCCCGGCCGTAGCGCGCGATCGGCTCACACCCCGGCGATCAGGTCCTTCACGACCTTGGGATCGGCGAGCGTCGAGACATCACCGAACGACTCGAGGTCACGCTCCCCCGCTGCGAGCCTACGCAGTATCCGACGCATGATCTTGCCGCTGCGCGTCTTGGGCAGGTCGCGGGAGAACTGGATCCGATCGGGCTTCGCGATGGGACCGATGAGTTTGCGCACGTGGCCGGCCAGGATCGTCTCGAGGTCCTCGCTCGCGTTGTAGCCGTCCTTGAGTATGACGAACGCGTGGATCCCTTCGCCCTTGACCGGGTGTGGGAAGCCGACGACGGCCGCCTCGCTGACCGCTTCGTGGGATACGAGCGCGCTCTCGATCTCGGCGGTGCCCAGGCGGTGACCGCTCACGTTGATGACATCGTCGACACGGCCGAGGAGCCAGTAATAGCCGTCGGCATCGACTCGCGCACCGTCACCGGTGAAGTAGCGCCCGGGGAACCGGTCGAAGTAGACCTCGCGCATGCGCGCGTGCGCGGGATCGCCCCACGTGCCGCGAAGCATACCGGGCCACGGCGAGCGCACCGTCAGGTAGCCGCCCTCGCCCGGCTCCGCGCGCGAGCCGTCCTCGCGTACGACCTCGGGCTCGACACCGAAGAACGGCACGGTCGCACTTCCCGGCTTGAGCGGTATGGCGCCGGGGAACGGCGTGATGAGGAAGCCGCCCGTCTCGGTCTGCCAGTACGTGTCGACCACCGGCAACTCGCCGCGGCCGATCACCTCGCGGTACCACATCCACACCTCGGGATTGATCGGCTCGCCCACCGTGCCGAGCAACCGCAGCGACGAGAGGTCGTAGCGCTGCGGCCAGCCCTCGCCGTGACGCTGCAGCGCACGGATGGCGGTCGGGGCGGTGTAGAAGATCGAGACACGGTGCTTCTCTACGACGGACCAGAAGCGGCCGGGGTCCGGATAGGTCGGGATGCCCTCGAACATGATCGACGTTGCCCCGGCAGCGAGGGGGCCGTAGACGATGTAGCTGTGTCCCGTGACCCAGCCGATGTCGGCCGTGCACCAGTAGACGTCCTCGTCACGGTGATCGAACACCGTCTCGAAGGTCAGCTTCGTGTAGAGGAGGTAGCCGGCCGTGGTATGCAACACGCCCTTCGGCTTACCGGTCGATCCGGAGGTGTAGAGGATGAAGAGCGGATCCTCGGCGTTCATGGGCTCGGGCGGACACGGCTTGCGGACCTCCGGTGCGGCGATCTCCGTGTGCCACCAGGTGTCACGCCCGGGCTCCATGTCCACGTCACCGGCGCCGCGAGCGACGACGACGCACGCTTCGACCGAAGGGCACTCGAACAGCGCCTCGTCGGCAGCCGGCTTGAGAGCGACCTTCCGGCCTCCGCGCATGCCCTCGTCTGCGGTGATGAGGAGCTTGGCGCCGCAGTCCTGGATCCGCTCGCGCAGAGCGGTCGCGGAGAATCCGCCGAACACCACGGAGTGGATGGCGCCGATCCGCGCGCATGCGAGCATGGCGATGGCGAGTTCGGGGATCATCGGCAGGTAGATCGCGACGCGGTCGCCCTTGCCGATGCCCTTCTTCCGCAGCACGTTGCCGAAACGCGAGACCTCGTAGTGGAGCTGCTGGTAGGTGAACGTGCGCGTCTTGCCGTCATCGGTCTCCCAGATGATCGCGGCCTTGTTCGCGCGCCAGGTGCCGAGATGACGGTCGAGGCAGTTGGCTGAGACATTGAGCGTGCCGTCCTCGAACCAGCGGTAGTCGAGTCCGTCGAAGCCGCCGGAGCGCACCTTCGTGAACGGCTCCATCCAGACGACGTGCTCGCGGGCCGCGTCCCCCCAGAACGTGTCGGGGTCCTCGACGCTACTCCGATAGCGGTCGCGGTACGCCTCCATGGAGCCGACCTGTGCGCGCGCCGCGAACGCCGCGGGCGGGGAGATGACACGGATCTCGTCGCCGAGGTGCTCGATCCCGATACTGGCGTCGCTCATGACGCAGCTCCTCACACACGGCGCGGGTCTCCGCGCGCTCGTCCGGCGTAGTCGATTGTGCCCCATCCGGGGCGCGAGTGCGGTGATAGAATCGCGCGGATGACGGGTCCGGACGCCGGAGGACATGTGGAAGCGACCGCGGAACAGAAGTACGACGCGCTGTGCGAGCACCTCGCGGGCCTCGACAGCCTGCTCGTGGCGTATTCGGGCGGCGTCGACTCGACACTGCTCGCGGTCGCCGCGCACTCCGTGCTCGGGGACCGTACCGTCGCGGTGCTCGCGCGCTCTGACACCTACCCGGAATCGGACGCTGTCGCAGCCGCCGCGCTCGCCCGCGAACTCGGGCTGCACCTCCTCGAGATCGACACGCATGAGCTCTCGGACCCGCGGTTCCACTCGAACCCGCCGGACCGATGCTACTACTGCAAGCTCGAACTCTTCGGACTCCTGCGCACGGTCGCGGACACGCGCGGGCTCACCGCACTCGCTGACGGCAGCAACGCGGACGACGCGGACGACCACAGGCCGGGGCGCCGTGCCGCCGCCGAGTTCGGCGTGATCAGCCCGCTGGCCGCCGCCGGCATGACGAAGGCCGATATCCGCCGGATCGCGTCACTGCTCGGACTCCCCAACCACGACAAACCGTCGATGGCGTGTCTGGCCTCGCGGTTCCCGTACGGCTCGACCATCGACGACGAAGCACTCCGACGCGTCGCCCGGGCAGAGGATGCCCTCAGGAGCATGGGGCTCCGGCAGTTCCGCGTCCGCAGCCACGGCGATGTCGCCCGTGTCGAGATCGACCCCACCGAGATGGACGCCGCCTGGGCCCGTCGGACCGAGATCTCGTCGGCGGTCCGACTGGCGGGCTTCGCGTACGTGGCCGCGGACCTCGACGGCTACCGCTCCGGTTCGCTCAACGAGACGCTCGACGTTTTGGAGACCGCGGAACCGCTCACGCCACCATCTCCCTGAGCGCGGCTCGGAGCGCAGACTCCACACGCCCCTGCAGGTGCTGCGGTTTGCCGAAGGAGTCGGCGAGCAGGCGGGTGACGAACGGACGCGCCGTGTCGATGATGTCGATGTCGGGATAGAGCGAGCGAGCGCAACCCTCGACGGTCGCAAGTGACTTCACGAGCAGGCCGTACCCGGCGGGGATGCCGATACCGTTGCGCCGGAGCAGGGCGATGAACCCCAGTCCGAAGTGCCGGAACTCGTGCGACCCGCCCGGCTCGAACATGCTGTCGAGCAGGACTCCGAGCTCCCGCTTCACGGCGGCGACCTTCTCAGGAGGGACGTCCACCCCGAGACGGCGGCTGTAGCGCAGCGCACGGTCGGGATCGCGATAGGCCAGTCCCGCCAGGACCTGCGCGATGTCCTCGCGCTCGTCCTTCGTCAGGTGTCCGACGATGCCGAAGTCGAGATACGCGATCGTGTCACGTGGGGTCACGAAGAGGTTCGCGGGGTGCAGGTCGGCGTGATAGCGCCCGTAGACCATCACCTGGCGCATGAACGCGGTGGCGCCATAGATGGCGAGCGCCTTCGCGTCGATGCCGGCCAGCGCGGCCTCGTCGATCTCGGTCAGGCGCCATCCGGTGATGCGCTCCATCGTCACGACGCGAGCCGTGGTGCGGCCCCACACGATGCGGGGGATCTCGATCTTCGGGTCCTCGCGGAAGTCGAAGGCGAAGCGATCGGCGATGCGTCCCTCGACGCGCAGGTCGAGTTCGCGTGCGACCGACTGCTCGAACTCGTCGAGCAGGGCGTGCAGGTCGATGTCGCGGAACAGGCCCCAGTGCTGCACCCTCTCGATGAGCCGCCGCGCCTCGGCGACATCGGCCAGGATCGCCGACGCGGAGCCGGGCCGGACGACCTTGACGACCACGTCGGCGCCAGCCGGCAAGACGTCGCCCCAGACCGGGCGGACCGCCTCGGCGAGCGTAGCCCCGTGGACCTGCGCGATCGACGCGGATGCGATCGGCGTGTCGTCGAACGTCGCGAAGAGCTGTTCGGGCGTGCGGCCGAACTCCTCGGCTATCACGCGGCGGATGGCCGCGGCCGATACCGCGGGGACGTTGTCCTGCATCGCAGCCATCTCCGCCACCAACTCGGCGGGGAACTCGTCCGGACGGACGGAGATGAGCTGGCCGAGCTTGATGAAGGCCGGGCCGAGCTCCTCGAAGGCGAGCCGCCATTCACGCGCGAAGACCGCGCGGCGCTTCGGGGACAGACCGCCGAGACTGCGGACGACGCCGGCCGCCATGTGCCGGACGACGACGCCGGTGATCCGGCGCGACCGGGCGCTCATCGCGACACCTGCGCCCCTGCGCCGTCCAGCTTCGCGAGCACCGTCTCGACGGCGCCGGTCAGTGCATCCATGCGGCCGCGCATCTCCGACACCTCGAATCGCAGTTCCTCGAGCGCAATGCGCTGCTCGTCCTCGCTGGGCCGATCGACCGCACCGGCCGCGAGATCAGCCTTGAGACGTTCCTTTTCGCCGGCCACCATGGCGGCGAGACCGTCGACGAACGCGTCCGGACCGCCCTCCATGCCCTCGGGGCCACCCTGCTCCCCGCGCGTGACGGCCGCTTTGAGACCTTCGTCCGCCGCTTCGTGCGTGAGCATCCAGAGCGCGAAGAACCGCATGACATCATCGGTGGCCACGGGTGACTCCCCCTTCGGGTCGGGCGCGACCGGGTCGCGATCTGCTCTCGGTCCGCGCTCTATTACACAATGCGTAGTATCACACTTCGTATAGTACCCAGTCAGATGCCGGCGTCAACGCCTGCCGGCGGGGTGCCGCTCACGCGCGTTGCGTCCCCGAAGCCCGTCCGTCCGTCCGTCCGGGGGGCACCGAGGAGCCGCAGCCCGTTGAGCGTCACGAGCAGTGAGACGCCCGTGTCGGCGAAGACCGCCAGCCACAGCGGCGCAAAACCGAGGACGGCGAGGATGAGCACGACGACCTTCGTCGCGATCGAGAAGACGACGTTCTCGATGATGATCGCCCGCGTACGGTGCCCGAGACGGAGCAGTCCGGGAAGCGCGAACAGGTTGGGAGCCATCAGGGCGACGTCGGCGGTCTCGATCGCGGTGTCCGACCCGGCGGCCCCCATCGCGACGCTCAGGTCCGCGAGAGCGAGCGCGGGGGCGTCGTTCACGCCGTCACCGATCATCGCGACCGTCCCATAGCGCTCGCGCAGCGACCGCACCGCGTCAACCTTGTCCTCCGGCATGAGACGCGCCCGGAACTCGGTGATCCCCACCGCTCGGGCGACCGCTGCGGCGGTGCGCTCGCTGTCCCCCGTGAGCATGACGACATGACCGACCCCGCCGCGGCGCAGCGCCTCGACGACCGCGGCGGCCTCAGGGCGCACCTCGTCGGCCGTCCCGATGACGCCGAGCGGTCCCGCCTCCTCGAACAGGACGAGGACGGTCATCCCGGACGCCTCGAGACGCTCCACGGCGTCACGCGCCTCCCGGGTCGAACCGAGCGCTTCGGCGGCGAGTTCCGGACTGCCGATGCTGAGCGCGCGCCCGTCGACGTCGGCGCGGACGCCGCGTCCGGGCACGTCGGTGAGACCCGAGACCGTCAGCGCCGGAGCGCCGCCGTTCGCGCGGACGACCGCGGCGGCGATGGGATGCGTCGAGCCCGATTCGAGAGCGGCGGCGAGGCGCAGGACCTCCGCGGAGTCGAGTCCGCCGAAGGGGACGATCTCGCGCACTTCGGGGCGGCCGCACGTCAGCGTGCCGGTCTTGTCGAACGCGACGGCTATGACCCGGGCGGCCGTCTCCAGATGAGCGCCGCCCTTGACGAGCACCCCGTCGCGCGTCGCGCGCGTGATGGCCGAGACGATCGCGACCGGGGTCGAGATCACCAGTGCACACGGGCAGCTCACGACGAGCACCACAAGCGCCCGGTAGAACCACTGACCCCCGTCGCCGAGCCCGAGCGCGGGGGGCACCACAGCGACCAGAACGGCCCCGAGGACGACGGCCGGCGTGTAGTAGCGCGTGAAGCGGTCGACCAGGAGTTGTGCGGGCGCACGCCGGGACTGCGCCTCCTCGACCAGGTAGATCACGCGAGCGAGCGTCGAGTCCGCAGCGATGGACGTGACCTCGACCTCGAGCAGGCCGCTGGTGTTCAGAGTACCGGCGAACACGGCGTCGCCCGGGCGCTTGTCGACCGGGGCCGACTCTCCGGTGATCGGCGACTCATCGAGCGCGGAGCAGCCCGCGAGCACCATCCCGTCGAGTGAGACCCGCTCGCCCGGCCGGACGACGAGCACGTCGCCCACGAGCGCGTCGGCGGGCGCCAGCTCGACCACGCGCCCGTCCCGGCGCACGCGGGCGAGCACGGGTGTGAGTGCGACGAGATTGCGGATGGAGCGCCGCGTACGGGCGAGCGCTCGGCTCTCAAGGTACTGACCGAGCGAGAAGAGGAGAACGACGGTGGCCGCCTCCTCGTACGCGCCGATACCGATCGCACCGGCCACAGCGAGCGACATGAGCACGTTCATGTCGAGTGAGACCGCACGCAGGGAGGCCAGCGCACGACGAGCCGTCAGCCCGCCGCCCGCGACGACGGCGAACAGGAACGCAACGCTCGCGGGCGCCGTCACTCCCCCGCCGGCGCTGACCGCCGCCAGGACGTACCCGGCCCCGGCCGCCGCGGCGCACAGCACGAGCATCGTGGTGTGCCCATGCGTCCCCCACCAGCCGGCGACGCCACCGGGCGCCGGTGCGTCGACGGCCTCGAGCGAGTGCCCGCTCGCACGGACCCGCGCCGCCACGGCCGCACCCGGATCGGCACCTCGCTCGAACTCCACCGCGAGAAGACCCGTGGCGAAGCTGAGGTCCGCGGCCGTGACACCATCGATCTGTCGTACGGACTTCTCCACGGTCCGCGCGCAGTCGGGTCAATCGAGGCCGGTCACACGCCAGACGGCCTGGCTCCTCGCCGCGCTCATGCGCCCTCGACCTCCGCGGCGTGAGACAGCCCTATCGCAAGCAGGTCCCGTACGTGATCGTCCGCAAGCCGGTAGACCACGCGCTTCCCGTCGCGCTCCCATGCGACAAGGTCGAGATCGCGCAGGAGGCGCAGCTGGTGGGAGACGCCCGACTGCGAGACGCCCGCGATGTCCGTGAGTTCGCACACGCACAGCGGCTCCTCGGCGAGAGCGAGCAGCAAGCGAAGCCGTGTCGGATCGGCCAGCGCCGCGAAGATGCCGACGAGCCGCGCGCGGGCGTGATCGTCAGGAAGAGCGGCCCCGGCCCGCGCCAAGGCCCCCGCATCGACGATGCGCGCTTCGCACCCGGGATCACCCGGGTATTCATATGAGCGTTCATTCATATGAATACCCTACACCCCGATAGCACGAAATGTCGAGCGCAGGTGTAATACCGGCGGCTCATCGGCGTTCTATGTACGGAACACGGGGGCAGCCCCCCGGCACACGACCGAAGGAGACACGATGACCCTCCACGCGAACACACGCCGCACCGCCGCCCTGACCGCTGCCATCCTGATCGTCGCCGGCCTCTCCGGCGGTTGCACGAAGGGCACGGCCGTCCAGCCGGCCGCCGGAACCGACAGCACGACGCTCGCATCCGCAGCGCTGTCGACCACCACAGCGACGCCTGCCGCCGCCGTCACCCCGACGGTGGTCGCTGCCGCGCCGAAGAAGGCCACGATCAAGAAGGTGGCCATCGCCGACGTCACGCGCCAGGCCTGCCTGATCGAGGGCGTGACGGGCAGCGGTGCGGGGACGACCCTCACGCTGGACTACCTGACCTGGACCAAGAGCACCGGCATCGACGGTGACTGGGGCGAGTTCGGCAATCAGAGCACGAAGCTGCGCACGATCCCGATGGCCGCGAACGCGAAGGTCCGCGTGACGGTCGAGCTCGCCAACGGCAGCTCACAGCCCTTCGTCACGATCCCGCTCTCGAAGTTCAAGAGCCATCTGGCCACGCACCCGCACAACCCGATCGACACCGACGCGTGGTGGGTCACCGTCCACGACGGCCACATCATCGCGATCGAGGAGCACTGGATCCCGTAGCCGTGCTGCATAGTGAGTGCCGGAGCGTGGCATAAACGAGTCAACCACGAGATGAGGAGTGGGCGACCATGGAAGACACCCGGAACGACCTGGGCACGACCTCCGAGTTCCCGCCGACACCGCCGACAGGGCAGCAGGCGCAGGACTCCGGCAAGAGCGGCGGCGTCCCGCTCTGGACCGTCTTCGCAGCAGCCGCGGCCGTCCTCGCGATCGCCGTCATCGCCGCCCTGATGTGGCGGGCGTCGGCCGACGCAGCGCGAACGGCCAGCCTGGCCGAGATCGCGGCACAGAAGGTGACGCTCGAGCAGCAGGTCGCCGATCTTGAGGCCCGGGCCGCAGCGGCGGCAAGCACGGCCGTCGTCGGCGCCACCTCTCCGGCGACGACCGCCGTCGCGGCACCGAAGCCGAAACCGAAGCCGGCGAGCTCCAAGCAGTACTGCTTCGTGAAGTCGGTGAAGTGGAGTTCCGCGAAGGGCTACACGATCACCGTCGACTACGTGCAGATGCTGACGGGAAGCGCCGCTGCGGCCGCGGCCGCGGCGGCCGGCGAGGAGTCCCCGCCGCCCAACGACTACTTCATCGCGAACACGAACCCGAAGTTGCGCACGTTCACGATCGCCAAGGCCGCGCCGGTGACGGTCCTGGGACTCGGCGGTGTCGACGCGACCAAGGCAACGAAGATCAGCGTCGGCCAGTTCATGGACATGATGCCGGGCGGCGTGAACCCACAGCCTCAGTGGTCCAACGCCCTCTACGTCGTCACGGTGAACGGGAGCTCAGCACTGCGGGTCGATCAGTTCTATCTGCCCTAGCGCGCGGCAGTCTGGCGGCACCGCGACGACGGGCGCATAATCGCGGGAACCAAGGGGTTTGTGCGGCCCGGCAGCCGCCCGGACAAGGGGGAGACGTCGCATGAAGGCATCGATTCGTAGCGCGCTGTTGACCGGGGCGATCGTCGCCATCGTGATCGGCACGGCAGGTTCGGCGGGCTGCGTTCAGAGCTCGTCGCAGGGAGCGGCTCCGGCGGCCGACACCACGCTCGTCGCCACCGGGACCGCCTCGGGCGCGGCCGAGGCGACACCCGTCGTCACGACGGCCACGGCGGCCGGCGATGCGACGGTCGCGAAGAAGAAGGCCGCCGCCAAGAACAAGCCGGGCATCCCGGACGTCACGCGCCAAGCGTGCCTGATCAAGGAGGTCGTCTCCGACGGCGATTCGATCTCGCTGGTCGTCGACTACCTCGGATGGACCGAAGGAACCGGCCAGGAAGGCGACTGGGGCGAGTTCAGCAACGTGAACACGAAGCTCCGCACCATCCCGGTGGCAGCCGACGCCAAGGTCGTCGTGACGCTCCACGGCCCCGATGACACCCAGACCCCGTACTCGAAGAGCACGGTCACGGCGTTCCCGGCCCACCTGAAGCAGCACCCGTGGAACACGATGGACTGGGACGTCTGGTGGATCGGCGTCAAGAGCGGAAAGATCGTCTCGATCGAGGAGTACTGGATCCCGTAGCACGCCGCTCCACATGACACGACGTCGGATCGGCAGACGTGCGAGGAGAGAACCATGAAGTCGAATCCCGTCCCGGCTTGGGTCGTCGTCGCCATCACGTTGGCGGTGGCCGCCATCTCAGCCACGGCGTTCCTGTTCTGGCAGCGGTCGGTGGTGGCTGGACAGACGGCGGAACTCGCAGCGATCCGGCAGAGCAAGGCCGAGCTTGACCAGCGGATCGCCGATCTCGAGGCGCAGGTCGTCGGCGCTGCGGCCGTCGCGTCGCAGCCGGTCTCCCCTGCCGAGCCGCAGCCCGGAACCGCGACGGGGGGTGCCACCAAGCCGGCGCCGAAACCCCAGCCCGTGAACAAGCGCGTCCTATGCTCAATCAAGGTGGTCGACCCGACCGACCCGGTCCCGGCGAACAACTGGGAGAAGGTCAGGTTCAGTATCGATGAGATGACCTACCTGACCGGCACCGCGGCCAAGGCATGGCTCGATTCGAAGGGGCAGGGCGCGTCCTACGCGTCCGGCTACTGGTACGCGAAGAACGTGAGCACGGCGCTGAAGTCCTACGTCGCGGACGACCCGGACGCCGTGAGCGTCGTCATGTACACGTATCCGACGGCCCCCGCCCAATCCCCCTACTGGCCCGACCACCTGCTCAAGCAGCCGGCCTCGCTGCAGGACTTCTATACGTGGGCGTACGACGAGGGCAAGGCGGACCAGTTGCTCAAGCAGCGGCTCTACTGGATGACCATCAAGAACGGCTCCGTGGTCAAGGTCGAGGAGCAGCCGCGCGACCCGTACTACGAGCCGTAGGCCGGCCTACCGCTTCTTGCGGCGCCCGTACGCCGAGCCCTTGCGCGCGCCCTTCTTGAGGCGGTCGAGGACCTCGTCCTCGCTCGTCGAGTCGATCTCGGCGCGCAGCTTCACGACCTGGTCTCGCAGGCGGGCGGCGGACTCGAAGTCGAGCGCCTCGGCCGCGCCGGTCATATCCTCCTCGAGTGAGGCTATCAGGCGCAGCACCTCGTCACGCGGCAGCGCGGAGAGCTCACGCGCGACCTCCGCGGCATCGGTCCCCTCGAGTTCCTTCGCGTAGTTGACGATGGCGTGGATCGCCTTACGGATCGTCTGCGGCTCGATGCCGTGCTCGGTGTTGTAGGCGACCTGCTTGGCACGGCGACGGTTGGTCTCACCGATGGCGAGTTCCATCGAGTTGGTCACCCTGTCTGCGTACATGATGACCTTGCCCGACACGTTGCGCGCAGCCCGACCTGTGGTCTGGATGAGCGAGCGGAAGTTGCGCAGGAACCCTTCCTTGTCCGCGTCGAGGATCGCGACGAGCGAGACCTCCGGCAGATCGAGCCCCTCACGCAGGAGGTTGATGCCGATGAGGCAGTCGAAGACGCCCGCGCGCAGGTCACGGAGGATCTCGATACGCTCGAGCGTGGCGACGTCAGCGTGCAGGTAGCGCACGCGGAGGCCCTGCTCGAACATGTAGTCGGTCAGGTCCTCGGCCATCTTCTTCGTGAGGGTGGTGACCAGGACGCGCTCGTTGCGCTCGGCGTGCTCACGGACCTCGTCGATCAGGTCGTCGACCTGACCCTTGGTGGACCGCACCACGATCTCCGGGTCGACGAGGCCCGTCGGGCGGATGATCTGCTCGACGATGTGGTCGCCGCTGACCTTGAGCTCGTAGTCCCCCGGCGTCGCCGAGACATAGACGAACTGCCTGACCTTGGCCTCGAACTCGTCGAAGCGAAGGGGACGGTTGTCGAGCGCGCTCGGAAGCCGGAACCCGTGCTCGACGAGATTGAGCTTGCGGCTGCGGTCACCCTCGTACATCCCGCGGACCTGCGGGACGGTCACATGGCTCTCATCGATCACCATGAGGAAGTCATCGCCGAAGTAGTCGATGAGGCAGTGGCCAGGCTCCCCCGCCGCGCGCCCGTCCAGGTGGCGCGAGTAGTTCTCCACGCCGGAGCAGAAGCCCATCGTCTCGAGCATCTCGAGGTCGTAGTTGGTGCGCATCTCGAGGCGCTGAGCCTCGAGCAGCTTGCCCTCGGCCTTGAAGTACGCGAGCCGTTCGTTCAGTTCCTCGCGGATGGTCTGCAGCGCGTTCTGGAGCTTGTCCGGGACCGTGACGTAGTGCGTGGCCGGCCAGACCGGGACGGACTCGAAGCGGGCGGTGATCTCACCGGTGATCGCGTCCACCTCGACGACCGACTCGATCTCATCGCCGTAGAACTCGACGCGCAGCGGACGCTCGGCGTACGGCGGGAAGACGTCGAGCACGTCCCCGCGTACTCGGAACGTGCCGCGCACGAGGTCGTAGTCGTTGCGGTCGTACTGGATGTCGATGAGCGCCCGGATCAGCGCGTCGCGGTCCATCTCCGAGCCGACCTGCACGAATGCGGCCTGGCCGGCGTAGTCCTCGGGCGAGCCGATGCCGTAGATGCAGCTCACGGACGCGACCACGACGACGTCCTTGCGGGAGAGGAGCGCCGCGGTCGCCGCATGCCGCAGCTTCTCGACCTCCTCGTTGATCGACGAGTCCTTCTCGATGAAGGTGTCGGTCGCGGCGACGTACGCTTCCGGCTGGTAGTAGTCGTAGTAGGAGACGAAGTAGACGACCGCGTTGTCGGGAAGCAGGTCACCGAGTTCGCTGGCGAGCTGGGCGGCCAGCGTCTTGTTCGGCGCCATCACGAGCGTCGGCTTCTGGACGGCCTCGATGACCTTGGCCATGGTGAACGTCTTGCCCGAGCCGGTGACGCCGAGCAGCGTCTGATAGCGGGCGCCTTCACGGATGCCCGCGGCGAGGGCCTCGATCGCGTGGGGTTGATCGCCTGCGGGTTCGTAGGGCGAGACGACTCTGATCGGCTTGGTCACGCGAGCCTCCTGACGTGCGCGGATGCGATCCGGAGAAGCAGCGCAGTCGAGGCGCCCTACTTCGGGAACGTCTCAGGATACAGCGTGCGGTAGGTCCGGGACTGGGTTCCGACTTCCTGGACGTAGTGCCGGGTAGCAGGGAATCCGATGGCATCCCGGAACGGTGTACCCGCCTTTCGGGCCGCGGCGACCCACTTGTCGACATTCGTCATCCCGGCGTTATAGGCCGCGAGCGCCTTGTCGATGTCCCCGCCGTAATGGCTGACGAGGAAGGCCAGGTAGCGCGTGCCGACCATGATGTTGGTCTCGGGGTCACGCAGCATGTCGGCGGTGACGACGGGCGGCAACCCTGTCTCGGCGGCGTAGGCATGCGCCGTGGACGGCTTGACCTGCATGAGCCCTACGGCGCCCGCCTTGGAAGCGACATCGGGCCGGTAACCGGACTCCACGTTGATGACGGCGGCGATCACATACGGGTCGATCCCGGCCGCGTGCGACTCGCGCGCGATGACCGTCTCGTATCCGAGCGGGTGATAGAGCCGCTGATACCAGTCGGGACCCTTCACCGCGAGCAGCGCGACGAGAGCCAGTCCCAGGACCACGGCGACCGGCACCAGGCGGTGCCAGGAGAGCGGGTGCTCACGCGGCACGGTGCGCCATCTCCCGCGCCCAGAACTCGAGCAGCTCGGCCTCGAACTCCTCGATCGTGCGATCGTTCTCGATGATGAAGTCCGCGACGTCCCTGCGCTCGGCATCGGACGCCTGAAGCATCATGCGCGCGCGCACCTCGTCCTCGCTCAGGCCGCGTTCGGTCACGCGCGCGAGGCGGGCGTCCTCATCGGACGAGATGACGAGCACCCCGTCGACCAGTTCGAAGAAGATCGGTGACTCCACCAGCAGCGGTATGTCGATCACGACCACCTTGGGAGCTTCCGGGGTATCCAGGAGCGCGTCGAGCGCGCCGGCTACGGCGGCGAAGACGCCGGGGTGGACGATCGCATCGAGCCGCTTGGCCGACGCCGCGTCGGCGAAGGCCACCGCCGCCAGCTTCTCGTGGTCGATCTCGCCGTCGGCGTCGAGCACGGCGGTCCCGAACGCGGCGGCGACCTCGCTGACCAGCGGGCCGTCCGGCGCGATGAGGCGCCTGGCGAGCTCGTCGAGGTCGATCACCACAGCGCCGAGCGCACCGAACATGCGCGCGGCGGTGGACTTGCCCGAACCGATACCGCCGGTCACGGCGAGTACATACATCGTCGTCTCCACTCCGTAAGGACGGGGCCGGGCGGCCGCGTGAGCGGACCGCCCGACCCCGGTCTGTGCGTATCGCGCGATCGCTCGCGCAGTGAGGGGCAGCCTACTCGGCAGCCGGCTCCTCGGCGGGGGCTTCCTCGACGACGGGCTCCTCGGCGGGAGCCTCCTCGGCGGCGGGCTCCTCGGCGGGGGCATCCTCGACGACCGCGACGGTCTCGACCACGGCGTCGGGCTCGCCGTCGCCGTCGGTATCGACCAGCGTCTCGGTCACGATCACGTCGACCGTGCCGTCACCGTCGACGTCGGTCGCGGCCACGAGCGTATCGACCTCGCCGTCACCGTCGGTGTCGACAGCGATTACCACCGTATCGGCGACGCCGTCACCGTCGGTATCGATGGTGGCCACGACCTCGTCACCCTCGGCGGCCTCTTCGCCCTCAGCGGGCTCCTTGCCCTCGAGTGCGTCCGGAAGGCCAAGCTCCTGATTCGCTGCGCGGATCGACAGCGAGATGCGGCGGCGGTCGGTGTCGACGTCCATGACCTTGACCATGACCTTGTCGCCGACCGTGACGACGTCCTCGGGCTTCTCCACGTGGCCCTTGGCCATCTCGGAGATGTGCACGAGGCCCTCGACGCCGTCGCCGATCTCGACGAACGAGCCGAACGGGACGAGCTTCGTGACCTTGCCCTCGACGATCTCGCCGACGGGATACTTCTTGACGAGCTGCTTCCACGGATCGTCCTGGGTCTGCTTGAGGCCCAGGGAGATGCGCTCGCGGTTCATGTCGACGTCCAGGACCATGACCTCGACCTGATCGCCGACGGCGACGACCTCGGACGGGTGGTTGACGTGGCTCCAGCTCAGCTCGGAGATGTGCACCAGTCCGTCGATGCCGCCGAGGTCCACGAACGCGCCGAAGTCGACGATCGAGGAGACGGCGCCCTTGAGGATCTGGCCCTTGACGAGCTTGGTGAGGATGTCCTGACGCTCGTGCTTACGGCCCTCTTCGAGGACGACACGACGGGAGAGGACGACGTTGTTGCGGTTGCGGTCCATCTCGATGACACGCGCCTCGAGGCGGGTACCGGTGTAGGCCGCGAGATCCTTGACGCGGCGGAGGTCGACGAGGGAGGCGGGCAGGAAGCCGCGCAGGCCGATGTCGAGGATGAGACCGCCCTTGACGACCTCGATGACCTCGCCTTCGACGTTCTCGCCGGAGTTGAACTTCTCTTCGACCTTGACCCAGGCGCGCTCGTACTCGGCACGCTTCTTGGACAGGATCAGTCGGCCGTCCTTGTCCTCCTTCTGGAGGACGAGCGCCTCGATCTCGTCACCGCACGACACGATGTCGGCGGGATTGGCGTCCTTGCGGATGGACAGCTCGCGGGCGGGGATGACGCCCTCGGACTTGTAGCCGATGTCGAGCAGGACCTCGTCCCGCTCCACCTTGACGACCGTACCGGTGACCAGGTCACCGTCGTCGAAATCGGTGATCGTACCGTCGATGAGAGCATGCATCTCTTCGTCGGTATACACCTTGTCGTCGACTACGCTCTTCTCTTCCATGTCGCTCATAGCTGCGGCCCCTTCTCTTGAGTCGCGGGGCCCCGTCGTGCAGTCCGAATCGCTCGCTGTCCGGGTCGTACGTGTCTACTCGGTCGCTGGCTTTCCGTACATACCGTTTCGGGGGCGGACAATACGTGGGCGGCAGGCGGGAGCCTGTCGCACCAAGTGCGAACTATATACCCTGCGCAGGTGTGGCGCCAGTCACACACGGGGCCGGGCGTGGACATGTCGGACGCCTGAGAAGCATCCGGGGCGGCCCCGGGCTCAGAAATGCCGCATGGCGGCGCGCTCAAGAGGGTAGACTCACGACAAGACCCGGCCTCGCTTCCGGAGGGAGGAGCAGTGGCAGCGATGGGATCGCGCGAGGTTTCTCGTACGACGTCACCCGGGCTCGCCCACTTGCTGCCCGCGCTCGTCGCGCTCATCCCCGCCCTCGCGGTCGCCCTCACCGTCGGCGCGAACCCGGTCGATGCTTCCGTCGCCGAGACCGCTGTGACCCTGCTCGTCCTCGTCGTGACGACAGCGGCCGGTCTCGCCGCGATGCGGCGCAGCCGCGGCAAGGAGCACCGGCAGTGGCGGCTCATCACCATCGTCGGTGCGCTGCTCCTGGCGGCCCATGCGTTCGAGGCGGTTCTCGCCGGAACCGGCGTCCCGTGGTGGGCCGCCTATGTGCTGGCGGAGATCGGCTACCTGTCCCTCGTGCCTGCCGTGCTCCTGCAGGTCGAGAGTCACGAGCATTCCTCGCTGGGCCGCGTGCGGGCCATCCTGGACGTCTCAGCGCTCACCATCCTGTTGCTCGTCGCCGCCTACGCGTTCGCCTTCGCTCCCGCCTTCTCCGCCAGCGAGGGCATCATCCCGGTGTCGCAGGGCTTCCACGTTCAGTGGTTCGTGCTGTGCGCCGCGCTTACCATCTACCTCGCCGCGTTCCAACGCCGGACGTGGACCCCGTGGCAGTCCATGATCGCGGCATCGCTGCTGCTGCTCGGGGTCGGGAACGCTGCGGTCGCGGTCGCCGGAGCGTCTCCGGGAGTCGCGTTCGCACCGCTCGGGGGACCGATCTGTCTGGCGGGCTACGGCCTTCTCGGAGCAGCCGCATTCGACCGCGCGCGACTGGGCTTCGCTGGCCTTGAGAAGCGTCCTGCGGTCCCCACCCTCTACGGAGCGCACTGGTCGGGGATGGCGGCGCCGATCCTGTCGATCGCCGCGATGCCCTTCTTCATCGCGACCGGCGTCGCCTGGTTGACCGCACCGCCGGACGCGCTGCTGCCGGGAACGTCGGCCGCGTCAGTGGTGCTCTACGGCTCGGCGGTGCTCGCCACGGCGCTTGCCGCCCGAAGCGCCGTAGCTCTGTTCGAGAACCGTCGCGTCCTGGGCCTGTCGGTCGTCGACCCGCTCACCGGGCTCCCGAATCAGCGCTACCTGGAAGACAGGCTTCGCGTCGAGATCGACTATGCCCGCGGCGACGATGCCACGGTGTCGCTCGCGTGCCTGGACGTCCACGGCTTCGATCGCGTCAACGCCGGCGGCCGTGACGCGGGCGACACCGTCCTCAGGCGCATCGCGACCGCTCTGAACACGGCAAGCCGACACGGCGACGTCGTGGTGCGACTGGGGGGTGACGAGTTCGCTGTCGTCATGCCCGCGACAGACGCAGCGGCGGCCCGCGATGCGTGCGCGTCCTACAGCGCCGCTGCGGCGACAGTGGCACACGACGACGTGCCGATCGAGATCTCGGTCGGGATCGCCTCATTCCCGACGCACGCGTCCGATCCGGACGAACTCCTCCGGATGGCCGAGGGCGCGCGCTACTGGGCGAGGCGAGAGGGCTGGACCGACCGCGTCGTGGTCTACGACCCCGAGATCATCCGCGCGCTGGGCGCCGTCGACTACTCGGAACTCGATTCGCATATCCGCATGGTCGAGGTGCTCGCGGCGGCCGTGGACGCCCGCGACCCCTACACGCTCAACCACAGCCGCAACGTGTCGACCGTCTCAGCCGCCTTCGCGCGCTACGTAGGCCTCGACCGCCGGCACGCCGACATGGTGAAGTCGGCCGCGCTTCTGCACGACGTGGGCAAGATCGGCGTTCCCGACGCGATCCTCCGCAAACCCGGGCGGCTCTCAGAGGACGAGTTCGCCGTCATCCGCACGCACCCGGAGTTCGGCGAGCGCATCCTCGGCGCCTCGCAGAGAGCTGAGCTGCTGCCCTGGATCCGCCATCACCACGAACGCTGGGACGGAAGCGGGTATCCCGACGGGATCGCACGCGACCGCATTCCTCTCGAGGCCAGGATCCTCGCGCTCGCCGATACCTACGATGCGATGACGTCGGAGCGGCCCTACCAGCCGAAGCGCGATCCGTCGGAAGCGATCGCGGAACTGCTCCGCTGCTCCGGCTCGCAGTTCGACCCGGTCCTGTGCCAGCGCTTCTGCGAGATGCTCGAGACCACGGGGCGAGAGAACTAGCGCGGGTCGCCGGACGTCATGACGGCTTGAACGCTTCACTTGGCGGTTGCCCAGTCCTCGCCCCACGACACGCTCGCATCCAACGGCACGCTGAGCGCAGCGACGCCCTCCATCGCCTCGTGCACCATCGCCGAGAGGCGCTCGACCTCCCCGCGCGGGGCCTCGAAGACGAGTTCGTCGTGCACCTGCAGCGTCAGACGAGACTCGTAGCCGCCTTCGACGAGCAGACGGTCCACGGCGATCATCGCGAGCTTCATGATGTCCGCCGCCGTCCCCTGCATCGGGTGGTTCAACGCGGTGCGCTCACCGAACGACCGCAGGTTGAAGTTCGAGCTTCGAAGTTCCGGGATGTGGCGACGCCTCCCGTAGAGCGTGACCGCATAGCCCGTCTGATGCGCCTGCGAGACCGTCTCGTCGAGGAACGTGCGCACCTTGGGGTAGGCGGCGAAGTACCGGTCGATCATCTCCTGCGCTTCGGGGCGGCCGATCTCGAGTGACACCGAGAGTCCGTGAGCGGAGATCCCGTAGACGATGCCGAAGTTGACCGCCTTTGCGCGGCGGCGGTGCTCGTGGTCGACCGCATCCCGATCGAGGCCGAAGACGCGCGCGGCGGTCTCGGTGTGGAAATCGCGTCCGGACGTGAAGGCCTCCACCAGTCCCGGGTCCTGCGACAGGTGCGCCAGGATGCGGAGCTCGATCTGGCTATAGTCCGCGGCCACGATGACGTCGCCGCGCCGGGCGGGCACGAATGCCGCCCGGATGCGGCGGCCGAGGTCGGTCCGGACCGGGATGTTCTGCAGGTTCGGGTTGCTCGATGAGAGGCGGCCGGTCGCCGCGACCGTCTGGTTGAAGGTCGTGTGGAGCCGCCCGTCGTCTCCGCGAAGCCGCGGCAGCGCGTCGATGTAGGTCGACTTCAGTTTCGCCATCTCGCGATACTCGATGACCTTCGCGGCGATGGGCCAGTCCGCGGCGAGCGCGCCGAGGACTTGCGCGTCCGTCGAGTATCCGGTCTTGGTGCGTCGACCCGATGGAAGACCGAGCTTCTCGAAGAGCACCTCGCCGAGCTGCTTCGGTGAGTCCAGCGTGAACGTCGTTCCGGCCAGATCGAAGATCTCGGTCCGTATCGTGTCGATCCGCGTACCGAGTTCGGCAGCGAGGTCGGCCAGCACGTCGGTGTCGACGCCGAGCCCGACGTCTTCCATACGGGCGAGCGCGGGGATGAGCGGCAGCTCGCACGTGCGGTAGCACTCCCAACCCTCGTCGCGCGTGAGGCGCTCCCGCAGCACGGGTTCGAGCGCCAGGGCCCCCTGGGCGAGTGCGGCCATCTGCTTGACCTCGTCCTCGCCATGCGGCAGCGCGTGCCCGATGAGCTCCGCGTACAGCGTCGGCACGTCATAGGAGGAGCGGTTCGACTCCAACACGTAGCCGGCGACGGACACGTCGAATGTCCGCGCGGGATCCCACGCGGCGAGGAATTCGGCGATGCGCGAGCCACGCAGACCCGGCTGCGCATAGCGCTGGACGAGCGCCTTGAGGTCCGGGGCGACGAGGACGCGGGCCCGGCCGAGCGCCTCGAGAAGGGCGTCCGCGGCGTCGGCGGCGTCGATGACCGCCACCTCGCGTGACGGGAGAGCGAACGCGAGATCGTCGAGGGGGAACAGCGACTCGGACGCATCGGCCGCGGCAGCCGCGACGGTCTCCCCCGCCTCGAGAGCGGCTCGCAGCTTCGCGAGCGCCGCGGCACCCGTCACCAACGGCCACGGGCCCTCGGCTATGGAGACGACCGCCGGCTCGTCGAGGGCCGTGCCGCCGGCCATCCTGCGCGCGTGCATGCGTCCGAGCGCGAGCACGCGCTCGACGAGCGACACCATGCGATAGCCGGTGAAGACCCGCACGACCGCGTCGCCGTCGATGGCGCCCCACGCCGCGAGTTCGATCTCGCACTCGATCGGGACGTCACGGCGGATCGTCGCAACCGTACGGCTGGCCAGAGCGCTGTCGACATTGGCCCGGAGGCTCTCCCCGACCTTGCCGGGAACCTCGTCCGCGTGTTCGATCACCCCGTCGAGCGATCCGTACTGCTGGATGAGCTTGGCGGCGGTCTTCTCGCCGATCCCGGGGATGCCGGGGATGTTGTCGGAGGTGTCGCCCTTCAGCCCGAGGTAGTCCGCTACCTGATCCGGTCGCACGCCGAGCCGCTCTTCGACCGCCGCGGGGTCGTAGACCACGATGTCGGTGATGCCCTTCTTGGACGAGACGACGGAGACGCGGTCGGTGACGAGCTGGTACGCGTCCTTGTCGCCGGTGAAGAGCAGGACGTTCATGCCCGCCTCCTCGCCGCGCTGCGCGAAGGTGCCCAGGAGATCGTCGCCCTCCCACCCCTCGCACTCGACGACCGGGACGTTCATCGCCGCGAGCAGTTCCTTGGTGATGTCGAACTGAGGGCGCAGCTCCGACGGCGTCGGGGGCCGGTGCATCTTGTAGCGCTCGAGCACTTCGGAACGAAAGACCGGGCGGCCCTTGTCGAAGGCGACGATGAGCGTGTCGGGGTCGAAGGACTCGGTGAGCTTGAGCAGCATGGAGACGAAGCCGTACGCCGCGTTGGTGGGGCGACCGTCGGGTGCGGTCATCGTGACCGGGAGCGCGTGGAACGCGCGATGCAACAGGGAGTTGCCGTCGACGACGGCGAGCGTGCGCTCGGGCATGGGAACCTTCTCTGGTCGCATCGTCACCGCGCGCGGGTGGGCGGCTGGAGCGATTCTACCCGACGGCGCGGACACGCAAGACGCGCGCCGGGCGCCGTCGACGTCAGCCGACGAGGTCGGCGTCGATCGCCGCCAGCGTCTCGGCCGGACGGATGTGCGCGACGTCATGCGCGGAATCGACGCGGACGACCTCGATGCCCTCGCGGACCTCGGCCAGCGACTCCGCGTGGGCGGGCACCACGTAGGGATCGGACGCACCGTAGACGACGGTCACCGGCACGCCGGACGCGGCGCGCAGGTCGGAGGCGACATCCTCGCGCTCGATCGTGTTCTCGATGCTGCGCAGCGACGAACGATAGGTGCCGAGACGGGTCGTGCCGAGGATCGCGCCGGCGGGCGGCAACGACGTCAGGGCGACACCGGTCGCACGCATCGCCGGCACGGACCTCACGAAGGCCGCCTTCAGGCGGTCCGCCGGGACCGGTCCCGGGTCGATGTGGTCGTGGCGGACCGGCGGCCCGAAGAGGACCAGGCGCTCGATACGCTCCGGACGCCTCGCCGCGCAGCGCGCGGCGATGATCGCTCCGAGTGAGTGTCCGACGAGCGTGAGAAGCGCGGCGGGGCCGAGCAGGTCATCGACGGTCGCTTCGACTGCGTCGGCGTGCTCGTCGACGGTGTAGGCGATGTCAGGACAGGGGGAATGGCCGAAGCCGAGCAGGTCGAGACAGATGACGCGGTGCGCGACACTCAGGCGCCGGGCGGTATCGATCCAGAAGCGGCCGTCGTTCTCGACCCCGTGGAGCATGACGATGGGCGAACCCGACCCGTCGTCGAACACGACGTTGAGCATCCCGTGCACGGGCCCGCTCAGCCCCGCCACAGATAGCCGACGTTGCGGACGGTCTCAAGACGGTCGGAGAGCTCCGCGCCGATCTTCGACCGGATGCGCCGTACGTGCACATCCACCGTGCGCGACCCGCCGTAGTAGTCGGTGCCCCAGACGCGCCGCAGCAGGACCTCGCGGCTGTACGCGCGGTCGGGGTGGGTGACGAGGAAGGCGAAGAGCGCGTACTCGAGATAGGTGAAGTCGATCGGCGTCCCGTGCTCGTACGCCTGGTATGTGGCGAGGTTGACCGTGAGGTGGGCGACGCGAACCAGTTCCTGCGTCGTCGCCTCCTCGCCCGGCCACATGAGCGCGCGCACGCGGGCGACGAGTTCGTCGGATGCTCCGCCGCGGACGAAGAAGTCGCTCTTGAGGCGCGTGGGAAGACGCAGGGAGGCGAGTGCTTCCGGCTCCAACACGATCATCAGGCGAACGTCGAGGCCTTCGGCAGCGGCATTCTCCACGGCCTGCGCGAGCGGTTCGGGAGTCCGGCCACCATCGATGACGACCAGTTCGACGTCGGCCTCGGTCAGGCGCGACGCCAGATCCTTCGCATGCGCCTCGGTGATCGCGAGATCGAGCTTGGACAGCGCCTGACGCACCCAGGCAAGGGTGTGGACGTCGTCGCTGACAAGCATCGCTCTGCGCATGTGCATGATTCTAGCGCTCCCGTGGTCGCCGAGCGGAAAGAACGCGGCGCCGGACGGAGGTGGTCCTCCGCCCGGCGCCGTGGTTCTCGTCGGGCAGCCCGATCGTTCGACTGGCTGCCGTTCGCTCTCGGACTAGATGACCGAGAGGTAGCGGTCCAGCTCCCACTCGGTGACCTGAAGGCGATACTCATCCCACTCGGCACGCTTGTTCTTCACGTAGAACTCGTGGATGTGCTCGCCCAGGACCTCCTTCATGAGCTCGGACTTCTCGAACTTGTCGATGGCCTCGCCCAGCGTGCCCGGCAGCGTGTAGATGCCGGCGGCGTCGAGCTCCTCATCGCTCATCTTGAAGATGTTGTTCGTGGCCTCGGGAGCGAGCGGCAGCTTCTCCTCGATGCCCTTGAGGCCGGCGCCGAGCATCGCCGCGAAGGCGAGGTACGGGTTGGCCGACGGGTCCGGCGAACGCAGCTCGAGACGAGTGGCGTTCTCCTTGCCCGGCTTGTACATCGGGACGCGGACGAGCGCGGAGCGGTTGCGGCGGGCCCACGCGATGTAGACGGGAGCCTCATAGCCCGGCACCAGACGCTTGTAGGAGTTCACGAGCGGGTTGGTGATGGCGCAGAACTCCGGCGCGTACTTCAGCAGGCCGGCGATGTAGTGCTTCGCGGTCTGGGAGAGGTTGAAGCCCTCGGGGTCGTTGGCGTCGAAGAAAGCGTTGCCGTCCTTGGTGAACAGCGATTGGTGGACGTGCATACCCGAGCCGTTCTGACCGAAGATCGGCTTCGGCATGAACGTGGCGTAGACGCCGTTCTGCAGGGCGATCTCCTTGACGACCAGACGGTAGGTCATGACGTTGTCGGCCATGCCGAGCGCGTCCGAGTAGCGCAGGTCGATCTCGTGCTGCGACGGCGCGACCTCGTGGTGCGAGTACTCGACCGGGATGCCCATCTTCTCAAGCGTGAGCACGGTCTCGCGACGGAGGTCCGACGCGATGTCGAGCGGGGTGAGGTCGAAGTAGCCACCGTTGTCGAGGACCTCGGTGTCCTGATCGTCAGCGAAGTAGAAGTACTCGAGCTCGGGGCCGACGTACATCGTGAAGCCGAGATCGGCGGCCTTCTGGGTCATACGCTTCAGCGCGAAGCGCGGGTCGCCCTCGAACGGCGAGCCGTCGGGCTTGGTGATGTCGCAGAACATGCGGCCGACGCCCTGCTCGGACGGACGCCACGGGAGGACCTGGAACGTCTCGGGGTTCGGGAAGGCGACCATGTCCGACTCCTCGAGGCGCGTGAAGCCGTCGATGGAGGAGCCGTCGAAGCCCATGCCCTCCTCGAAGGCGTTCTCGAGCTCGGTGTCGGTCACGGCGAACGACTTGAGCATGCCCAGAACGTCGGTGAACCAGAAACGCACGAAGTGGACATCGCGCTCCTGAACGGTCTTGAGCACGAAATCCTTGTCGAACTTGGGTGCCATATCGGGGCCTCCTTCTGACGGTTCCTGTCATTGGATCCAGCGCGACCGATGCGGCAGGTCGCGCCGCTGGTATCGCCCGTGCATAGCGAGGTTACTGCCCGTCATGTTTCGGGTCTGTTACGGTTTGCGGCCGCGTTCCGACGGGCGGCGTTCGGGCGATGGGCGGTATACTCCCATGCACCCACCCCGCGCCCGCAAGGAGGCCGACCGTGATCCGAGGCGAATCGATCCACCTCACCCCCCTCGACCGCACCAACGCGGAGCGCGTACGCGCCTGGATAAACGACCCCGAGGTCAACCAGTACCTGCTCACCGGGCAGGTTCCCGTGACTCCCGAGCAGGAGGCCGCGTTCTACGAGCGCGCCGAGAAGGACTGGAACGAGGGCACCGGCTACATCTTCGAGATCCACGCCGAGGGCGTCGAAGGACTCATCGGCCACTGCGGGCTGCACAAGGTGGATATGCGTCACCGCTCTGCCGAACTCGGCATCTTCATCGGCGTGCTCGACCAGCAGAACAAGGGCCGCGGCCGGGACGCGATCATGACGCTCGTCCGCTTCGGCTTCGACACGCTCGGCCTCAACCGCATCGAGATCCGCAGCCAGGCCGACAACGACCGGGGGATGCACCTCTACCCGAAGCTCGGCTTCACACCGGTCGGGCGCCTGCGGGAGGCCACGTACACCCACGGCAACTTCCAGGACGAGGCGATCTTCGACATGCTCGAGAGCGAGTGGCGCGCACTGCGGGACGGCGCCGGCTCCTGAAACGAGCGTGGCGGCCCGCCGGGGACATCCCCGTCGAGCCGCCACAGATCGCCACGCGCCGTCCGGGGGGTCGGCGCGGATGACCTACATCGGGGCGTACAGCTTGCCGTAAGGCCGATGCGACACCGGCACCAGTTTGGTAAAGGGCTGTGAGAGCACGTCCTCAGCGTCCTTGTCGAAGGCCTTCGCCCACTCCTCGACGAGAGGACGCAGGATCTTCATGTCGTCCTCGTCCGCCGTGAAGATGCCGCACTCCTTGCCGATCTGCCACGGCTCGACCTCGCCGCGCAGGAAGATGGTGCCGCCGTGCATGCCGGCGCCGCAGAAGCTGCCCACGAGCGGCTGCTCGGCGAACTGCGTCTCGTAGCCGAGCAGCACGAGCACGCCGCCGGCCATGTACTCGCCGAAGAAGTCGCGCGCCTTGCCGCCGCACACGACGGTGGGGATGAGGTTCTCGAACGCCTTCATGTGGATGCCGACGCGGTAGCCGACGTCGCCCTTCACGAAGACCTTGCCGCCGCGCATGCCGTAGCCGAGCACGTCGCCGGCGTCTCCGTCGATGTAGACGGCGCCCGCGTTCATCGTGTTGGCGACGCCGTCCTGCGCGTTGCCCGAGGTCACGATGGTCGGGCCGTTCATGAACATCGCCATGTCGCCGCCGGGCACGCCCTCGATCTCGATGCGCAGGTCCTTGCCGGTCACGCCGTTGCCGATATAGCGCTGGCCGTTGACGTTGGTGAGCTTCACCGTCTTCACGCCATCCGCGAACGCGCCGCGGATCGCCTCGTTGAGCTGGCGGTAGTAGACGCCGTTGCTGTCGATCACGGCGACGTCGCCGTCGCGCGTGACCGTCGGCTCGACGTGCAGGTAGCCCTCGATCGGGCCCGTCTTGGTCGTCATCATCGCTCCCACTCCCCTACAGGCCCGCGGGCTTGACGCCCAGGATCGCGTTCATCTGCTCGTCGAGGCCGATGGAGCGCAGGCGCTCCCGGCTGCCGCGCAGGGACTCGACGGCGTTGACGCCGAGCGCGCCGAGGATCTCCTGCAGCTCGTGGTTCCAGGCGTGGACGAGGTTGACGAGCCGCTCGGCGCCCCACTCCGGGTCCACGCGGCGGGTCAGCTCCGGCTTCTGGGTCGTGAGCCCCCACGAGCAGCAGCCCGTGTGGCACGACTGGCAGACGTGGCAGCCGAGCGCGATGAGCGCCGCCGAGCCGATCGCGACGGCGTCGGCACCCAGCGCGATCGCCTTGGCCATGTCCGCCGACGAGCGGATCGAGCCGGCCGCGATGACGGAGGCCTGGTTGCGGATGCCCTCTTCGCGCAGACGCTGGTCGACCGCGGCGATGGCGATCTCGATCGGGATGCCGATGTGGTCGCGGATGATCTGCGGCGCAGCACCGGTGCCGCCCTTGAAGCCGTCGAGGTAGACGTAGTCGGCGCCCGCGCGCACGACGCCCGAGGCGATGGCCGCGACGTTGTGCACCGTTGCGATCTTGACGCCGACCGGCTTGTAGCCCGACGCCTCCTTGAGCGAGTAGATCAGCTGACGCAGGTCCTCGATCGAGTAGATGTCGTGGTGCGGGGCTGATGAGATCGCGTCCGTACCCTGCGGGATCATGCGGGTGGTCGAGACCTCCTTGTTGATCTTCTCGCCCGGCAGGTGGCCGCCGATGCCCGGCTTGGCGCCCTGGCCGACCTTGATCTCGATGCCGACGCCGCGGTTCAGGTAGTCGGGGTTGATGCCGAACCGGCCCGAGGCGCACTGCACGATGATGTTGTCGGTGTAGGGATAGAGGTCGGCGTGGAGGCCGCCCTCACCGGTGTTCATCGTGATGCCGAGGCGGCTGGCCGCCATCGCGAGCGACTTGTGTACGTTGAGCGAGACCGAGCCGTACGACATGCCGCCGAACATGATCGGCGTGTCGAGCACGATGTTGTTCTTCATACCGGCGCCCGGCTTGAGGCGGAAGCCGCCCTCGCCGTTCGATTCGACCTCGACCGCATCGGGCTTGTGGCCGATGAACGTGCGCGTCTCCATCGGCTCACGGAGCGGGTCGATGGACGGGTTCGTGACCTGGCACGCATCGAGGACAAGGTGGTCGAAGATGCGCAGGTACGGCTTGTCGTTGCCCATCGAGGTGAGCATGACGCCGCCGGACTCGGCCTGGCGCCACACCGCCTTGCGCAGGGACGGCGACCAGTTCTCGGAGTCGCGGAAGACGAGCTCGTTGCGCTTGATGGTGATGCAGTGCACGGGACAGTACGTCACGCAGCGGTGGCACGCGCGACACTTCGAATCGTCGGGCATGGGCCGCTCGTTGAAGCTGTAGACGCCCCAACCGCACTGCTGGACGCAGCGGCCGCACTTGATGCACTTGTCGCGGTCGATATCGACCTTGAACTCGGGCTGGATGAAGGATGCGGACATCTAGCTCACCTCGACGGTCTCGCAGGAGTCCTCGACGCCGGTGACGGCGCACGAGATCTCCGAGGGGGACAGGTGCAAGTCGCCGTGGATCGGCCAGTCCATGCCCTTGATGCGGGCGATGACCGGCTCGCCGGCCTTCGGCGCCCAGACCATGTCGGGCTCCGGGATGATCTGGCGGATGGCGCTCTCCTCGGACGCGACGGCGAGCACTGTGCCCTTGCGGGCCGCGACGAGCGGGCGCAGCTTGATGCGATCGTTGAGGGCGACCATGCCGCCGTTGAAGCCGAGCACGATCGCGAACGGGCCGTTGAGCATGCCCGGGCCGTAGACCGCGCGCAGCGACGTCATCAGCTCGCGCTCCTCGGCCGGCATGCGGTCGATGTCGGCCCACAGCGGGCTCGCGAGCGCCTTGCACGCCAGCGAGATCGGCAGCTTGTGGCGCCGGAGCATCAGATCGAAGAGATACGCGGCGACCTCGGTGTCGGTGCCGAGCGTGCACTTGTAGCCGAACTGCTCGAGGTAGCGGGAGTTGATGCCGTAGCTCGAGATCTCACCGTTGTGCACGATCGACCAGTCGAGCAGCGTGAACGGATGCGCGCCGCCCCACCAGCCCGGCGTGTTCGTCGGGAACCGGTTGTGGCCGACCCACGTATGGCCCTCGTACTCCTCGAGCAGGAAGTAGTGGCCGATCTCCTCGGGATAGCC
>JAUSAU010000089.1 GCA_030652345.1 Coriobacteriia bacterium | reverse complement strand
CAGGAAGTAGTGGCCGATCTCCTCGGGATAGCCGACGCCCTTGAAGGCGCCCATGTTCTTGCCTGACGAGGCGACGAACGCGCCGTCGATCGTCGAGTTGATGAGCATGACCACGTGGACGACGTAGTCCTCGGCGCTCGCCTCGGCGGCCTCGAGCTTGGCGGGGTGCGGCTGCAGGAAGTAGCGCCACAGCAGCGGTGCGTCGCCGATGCCCTTGACCGCGCGCGTGGGCATCGGCTCGGCCAGGTCGACCTGGAAGTACTGGTCCAGGACGGCCTCCGACTCCTCCTTGGCCTGCGCGTCGTGATACATCATGTGGAACGCGAAGTGATCGGGGAACTCGGGGTAGATGCCGTAGCCGGCGAACCCGCCCCCGAGCCCGTTGCCGCGGTCGCGCTGGACCGCCATCGCATGGATGGCGACCTCGCCCGAGAACCGCGTCCCGGACTCGTCGCAGATGCCCATGAGGCCGCAGCCGCCGTGGATCTTGAACGGCGACTCCTGGCTGTAGGCCGGACGCAGCATGCTCACTACTCCTCAACTCCCTCGTCGTCGCGGTCGGCGAGCACGCGTGCGAGCGACTCGGCCCCCGTGGCGGGCAACGGCTGCAGGCCCAGCTTCTTGCGGGCGCCTTCCTTCGGCGCGCCGAGCTGGCCGGTCTTCAGGAACGTCTGGTAGGCGGCAGAGACGGACTCGGGGCCGGTGCCGGCCTCCATCGCGAGCTCCTTGAGCTTGCGGAACGTCTCGGCCATGCCGATGCGGCTGTGGCACATCTCCTGGCACGTGTAGCACTCGAGGCACTTCCACAGCTGTGTGTCGTTGACCACACCGTCTATGTTTCCCCGGACGAGCTCCCCGATGATGTCGGTCGGCTGGAAGGTCGGGTCGACCTTGCACACCGGGCAGTCGTCCTTGCACGCCTGGCAGCTGTCGCACTTGTTGAGCATCGCGACGTCGAAGTGCGCGGCGAGCTTGGCCTTGTCGCCCTGACGCTCCGCCCATTTGTCGAGGAACGGCTGGACCGACACGCGGTGCATGTCGAGGCCGATCTCCTCGGGCGCGTGCCCGTTGGCGAGGGCGATGAGTTCGGAGAGGTACATGACGGGCACGTTGACCGGCTCGTTCGCGCGCTGGAGCGCGGCCTGGTTCAGGTCGAACTGCTGGAAGCAACTCGGGCAGACCGTGATGAGCAGGTCCACGTCGTTGTTCATCAGGTCGGTGAGCTTGCGGCGGGCGAAGGCGAGCGAACCCTCGCGCTCACCGACGCGGTCGAGCGCACCGCCACAGCACTGCATCTTGGTGTTGTAGTCCACGACGCGAGCGCCCAGCGCTGCGACGATCTCCTCGACCTTCTTGGGCGCCAGCGGGTCGTCCCAGTTGACGGCCGGCGTCGGGCGCAGGAGGTGGCAGCCGTAGTGCACGGCGATGCGCATGCCCCAGAAGTCGCGCTTCTTCTTCGAGCCGATCAGCCCGGCGCCGATGTCGTCGGCGAGCCACTCGGCGAAATGGGTGATCTTGAGGCGGCCGGTGTAGGTGAGGTCCTCGCGGGCGAGGCGCTCGTTGACACGCTCGCGTGCGCGCCAGTCGGTCTCGAGGTGACTCCAGGTCTCCTTGAAGGTGGAGTAGCAGCCGTTGCACGGCGTCACGATGTCGAGCCCCGCCTTCTCGACGAGCGCGAGGTTGCGCGCCGCGGTCGTGTAGAAGGCGTTCTCGTCGTTCGGCTTGACCAGCACGCCCTCGGGGCAGCAGGTGTGCCCGTCGAGTTCGCGGATGTTCGCGCCGAGGTCGGCGAAGACCAGCCGCGTCGCCTTCTCGATGAACGGGAAGCGCGCGGGGATCGTGCACCCCCAGAAGACCGCGAAGTCCTTCATGTGTCCGTCCTTTGCCCTAGCCCGAGAGAACGAAAAACGCCCGCCACCTGGCCCGTGTCGGCCGGTCGCGAGCGCCATTGCTCGTTGCGTATAGCTCCCCGTGCTTCGTTGCGCGAGGTGCCGGTCAGTCTAGCAGGGTGCGAGCTTGATGGAAAGGGAGGTGCGAAACATGGGCGAAACGCGCGCCCCTATCCCAGCAGCGTGACCGCGCCCGCCCAGGCCGCCAAGACGCCGAAGACGGCGATCGCCGCGCCGCTGACACGGTTGACCCACAGCAGAACGCGATCGTTCGCACGACCGCGCAACATCGCGGCGCCCGTCACGAGCACGATCCACCATGCCATCGACCCACAGAAGACTCCTGCGACCGTCAGGACGGGCGCGCTCCATCCGCCTCCCGCGACCGTGAGCCCGATCGAAGCGAAGACGGCCGCGAAGGTGACGATCGTCTGCGGGTTGGCCAGCGTGAGCGCCACGGCGGACGAGTACTGGACACCATGCGACGAGGAGTCCTCCGCCTCGGCTCCCCCGCCGGGCCGGGAGAGCATCGCCCTCACGCCCAGATAGACCAGCGCGATGCCGCCGATCAGTCGCACCCATGGCGCCGCCTGGACGAGCGCTCCCGTGATCGCAGTCAGCCCGAAGGCGGCGATGGCCGCGTAGAGTGCATCAGCGGTAGCCACCCCGGCGCCCGTCGCATACCCGCTCGAGCGCCCGCGCGCCAACGTGCGTTGGATGCAGAGCACCGAGATCGCCCCGACGGGCGCGGCGACCATGAAGCCGATCCCGAGAGCCCTGACGAAGACGAGGAGCGGACTCACGAGTCGCTCTCGGCGGCGGACTTCTCGAGCCACCGCTTCACGGGCACGGCGGTCGTGAGCACCCACACGAGGCAGCCCGCCATCATGACGAACGCGTACACCCGGAACATCACGTCGGGCGAGGACATCACCGCTGACGAGGGGTGCACGTCCTCGCTCGCGGGCTCCATGTTGATCCACACGAGCCCGACCCCCATGGCGAGCGACGTGATCATCTGACCGATCGCTCCCGCCTTGCGGTTCTCCCAGAACAACGACGCCATCAGGGCCACCGCGGCGACCATCGTGTAGAGCACACTCATGGTCATGCGCCGCTCAGCGAGGTTCCAGCTGTTCCAGACGAGTTTGGCCGCGAGCGCTCCGATGAACACCGCGAGGACCCAGAGCGGGAGCAGTGCGAACTGGAGGGCGCGCGCCCACTCGTAGACCTTCCCGCGATTCGTGAGCAGGTAGAAGACCGCCAGCGCACCCATGCCGAAGATGCCCACGATGCACGCCCACTTGAGCATGCCGTGCCAGATCACGACGCGGACCCACGCACCGAGCTTCTCGTCCTGGGGCGACATGAACGCCGCGAGCAGCGACAGCCCGATGCCTGCGGCCATCGCGATGTAGGCGGTCCGGTTCGAGATCCGATCGAGGAATGCGAGCATCTTCTGCGGCTCCTAGTCGTCGAGCTGTGCCGCCGTCACGACCGCCTCGGCGATCGCGCGCAGCGACGTGCGCTTGTCCATTGCGAGCTTCTGCAGGCGCCGGAACGCCTCCGCCTCCGTCATGCCCTTCGCCATCAGCAAGCCCTTTGCCCGGTCGACCGCCTTGCGCGTCTCGAGACGCTCGGTCAGATCGGCGACCTCGTCCTCGAGGGCGCGCGACTCGGCGAAACGCGCACCGGCGACCTGGATCGCGGGAAGGATGTCCTTCTTCGCGAACGGCTTCACCAGATAGCCCATCGCGCCCGCGGCGGTCGCCTCTTCGACATAGCGGGTCTGCGAGAAGGCGGTGACCATGACGACCGGGGCGATGCGCTCCGCACCGATGACGCTCGCCGCCGCGATGCCATCCATACCCGGCATCTTCACATCCATGAAGACGATCTCCGGACGCAGTTGGCGCGCCAACTCGATCGCCTCGGCACCGTCGCGCGCCTCGCCCACGACGTCGTGACCCTCTTCGATGAGCATCTCCCGCAGATCCATGCGGATGAGTGCTTCGTCTTCGGCGATGAGCACACGCATCAGTCGGTCGGCCCCTGACCCTCGGCGGGAACGCGGATGGTGACGGTCGTGCCTCGGCCCGTACCGAACGTGAGGGTACCACGCAGGTCATCCTCCACGATGGTGCGGACGATCGCGAGGCCGAGGTTGCCCGAACGGACCGCGTCGAAGCCTTCAGGCAATCCGATGCCGTCGTCCCGCACCTGCAGGAAGAGCTCGTCCGGCAGCCGGCGCATCGAGACGGTGACCGTCCCCTTGCTGCCGGCCCCGAGTCCGTGCTCGATGGCGTTGTGGACCAGCTCGGCGGTCACGAGTGCGAGAGAGGTGGCGGTCGACGCCTGTACATCGCCGGTGGAACCTTCGACCTGCACGGAGATCCCCCCGCTGCGCCCGGCGAGCCCCTGTCTGACCTGATCGACGACCGTGTGAGCGGCCACTGCGAAGTCCACGGTCTCATCGGTCGATGCCGACAGCATCTCGTGCACCACCGCCATCGAGCCGACGCGCTCGACCGCCTCCTCCAGCGCACGCGCGGCCTCGGGCGAGCCGGAGCGGCGAGCCTGGATCCGGAGCAGCGAGGCGATCGTCTGGAGGTTGTTCTTCACGCGATGGTGCACCTCGCGGATGGTCGCTTCCTTGACCTTGAGCTCGGCCTCGCGCCGGCGCGCTTCGGTGATGTCCTCGACCAGGACCGCCGCGCCCTGATGCAGCGCGATCGTCCGATACAGGAGGATCCGCCCCCCGGCGCCGATCTCGGTCTCGAGGGCACCGGCGCTGCCGAGCACGGATCCCACGGCCGCGGCACCACCGGGAAGCAGCGCGACGTCGGTCCCTGTCAGCGACCCTTCGACACCGGCGAGACGCATGATGTTGACGGCGTTCGGGCTGGCGTAGACGACACGCCCGCTGTCACCGATCCGCATGACGCCGTCCCCGGCGCGCCGGGTCGTCGAGAACGGCCGCCCCGTATCGACGGCGACAAGCGGCCCGCGGCACAGCATCGCCAGCAGGTCGTCGCACAGCGCCATGAACTGCGTCTCCATCGTCCCCGGAGCATCCACGACCTGGAGCGTCAGGTCGCGGACGAGCACGCCGAGGATCGGGTTCCCGACCGGATATGCGGAGGTCGCGTACGTGATACCGCGCGTCGTGCGCCGGCGTTCGCCGAGCACGACGATGCCCTCGCGCAGGGCGCGATACGCCTCCGGCTCGTCGTGCGCCGAGAGCGTGCGCCCGACGCGGCTGAATGCGACAGCCGCGACAGCGGTCATCGGGCGTGCATCCGCGACCACGCGCGCGGCCCCGTCCGGTGAGCGCACGGCCAGCGCGACGTCTCCGTAGCCCATGTCGGCGACGAGCTGAAGGTTCTCCGCGACGTTGGCGAGATGCTCCTGGAGCGCATCGTCGTCGGGCGTATGGGGGCGTGTGTCCATGGCAGGATTCTACACCAGGGCCCCGGACCATACGAACGGTCACCTAGTAACTTCCATCGGCATATTCGCACCGTTCGTCGTTTCATATTGACCGTTTGTACCGTTCAGGGCGATATAGACAGTAGCGGCTTCGGGAGCCGCGAAGCACTACCTTGGCGGGCGGTATCGGAGGAGATCATCATGAACAGCGACGTCAGCAGACTGCTGAAGCGTGAGTTCCAACTCAACCTCATCGCGTACGCGATCATCATCTCGCTGATCGCATCGGTCGCGGTCCTGGTGTTCATGGCGCTGGCGGGCATCAAGCCGCCGGACATCTGGCTGATGCGCAACGACATCTTCCGCACCCTTGCGACCGGCTTCCTGCTCATGGTCATCCTCTATCTGGTCGACCAGCACCGCCGGCTGCGGACCGAGCTTCTCGGTGCACACGAAGAACTCGAGCGCGCCCGTATCGACATCGAGGGAGCCTACGACCGCCTCGCCTTCTCCCATCACGCCGCGGAGGTCATGACCTCGCTCGCGCAGGAAGACGGCCTCAAGGTCGTGCTCGCGGAGTCGGTGCGCCACTTCAACGCTGACGCCGCGGCCGTCGTGGGTGACGACATCACGATCACCACCGCGGAGAACATCGATGCGCGCCAGGCCCAGTCGGCGGTCCTCCAGGTCGCACTCGAGGCGGTCCGCGCGGGCAAGCCGCTCTCCACCGCCACCAACGATCAGGGCTCCACCGCGATCGCCGTCCCGCTTCGCATCCGGGGCCAGCTCAAGAGCGTCGTCGCACTGTGGCGGCATGAGAACGACTTCACCGTCAACGAACTCGAAGGGCTCGGCCTTGTCGCCCGCATCATCGAGCTCGGCATGGAGAACCGCCTCCTGCTCGAAGAGGTCAAGGTCCAGTTGTCCGGCACGCTGCGCGCGATGGTCGACCTCGTCGAGCAGCGGCGTCCGAACTACATCCCGCATTCGACCCGCGTGGCAGAGTACTCCGTGGCGGTCGCCAAGATCATGGGACTGCGTGAGGACGAGACGAACGACGTGCGCCTCGCCGCGATGCTGCAGGACGTCGGGATGCTCGAGGTCCCTGAGGCCATACTGAATGCTCCGCGGCGTCTCACGTCCGAAGAACTGCTCGAGGTCCAGGCGCATGCCAAGAAGGGTGCGAACCTCGCCAAGATCGCCAACTTCGACCCCATCGTCCAGGACGCCATCCTGTGCCATCACGAGCGCCTCGACGGCTCCGGCTATCCCCGCGGCCTCAAGGGCGACGACATCCCGCTCGCTGCCAAGATCCTGGCCGTGACGGACTCGTACGTCGCGATGACCTCCGATCGGCCGCATCGCCCGCGGATGTCAGCGATCAATGCACTCAACGAGCTTCGTGCAGGTGCGGGCCGCATGTTCGACGCCCGCGTGGTCCGGGAGTTCATCCGGGTCCAGGCCGAAGCCCTCGCCGAGGACGCCAGCCCGGTCGCCGCGGGGGCGCACGCGCTCTCCCGCGATCCGGTGGCGATCAGACGCCTGGCGTGAGTGGCGGCGGGTGAAGCGAGCCTTCCCCGGGATGCCGTGCCCACCCCGCCAGGGCATCGTGTCCCACCCGTCCGGGTGGAGCGGGCGATCGGACACCTCCGGTACCCGCACCACCCGGACATGCTCAGAGGCGACGCCGCTCTCCCCGGAGCGGCGTCGTCGTGTTCGCTATAATCACCCGGCGGCGACACATCGTCCGCACGCCCGGGTGGCGGAATGGCAGACGCGGAGGTCTCAAAAACCTCTATGGGAAACCATGTGTGGGTTCGAATCCCACCCCGGGCACCACGAAGTGCAGAACGATGGCCCGGGAGCATCAGCGCCCGGGCCATCGCAGTCGATACGGGTTCAGAGCGCGGGAGACGGCGTCCCGCCCGCGATCACCAGGCGCGCGAGCGCGCCCATCGCGACCTCGCGTACCTGCTCGACGGGATCGGTGAAGCCGAGCGAGGCGAGCGCGGTTGTGGCGCGACCATCGCGCAACTGTCCGAGCGCTCCCGCCGCATCCGCGCGCACGTCCGGATCGGGGTCATCGAGGGCGGTGAGAAGCGCGTCGTACGCGTCGGCCGACCCCAGGGCGCCGAGTGCGCGGGCCGCCAGTGCCCGCTCTTCCGGATCACCCGTGCGCAGGTGGGCGGAGAGGCGAGCGACGGCGTCGTGCGCGGCTCCGGCGTCGCCCATCCGCGCGAGCGCGATCGTGGCCGCCTGAGCGACGGTGGAATCCGTGTCGGCGGATGCCAGGCGCAGATCGGAGACGGCGCTCTCACAGCCGATGAGTCCGAGCGAGGTGGCCGCCGCAGACCGGACTTCCGCGTGCGCGTGCGCAAGCAGGGCTGTCAGCGCGTCGACGGAGCCGTCATGGCCGCGCAGCCCGAGCCGACGTGCGGCCCAGGCGACGACCTCGGGATCCTCGTGCCGGACCGCCTCGATCAGACTCGTCGGTTCCGGAACGTCAGGACGGACTGCTGCGTGCACGGTGCCCTCCCCCGAACTCCGTTGGCTCACGGTCGCAGCATTCTTCCCCCCGGGGATGCTGTCCGCAAACACCTTGTCACACAAGACCGACGGACGTCACTCCCCGGCTGACGGACGGGTCGCGACATGACGGTCGGCGGTCAGATACAGCGGCGAAGAGACGAGCAGCGCGATCGCGCCGACCGCCCAGCCGGCCGGTATGGACACAGCCTTCGCGAGGTAGCCGAGAGCCGGCTGGCCGACCGAGCCGCCGACGTCGCCGAACAGCGCGTCGACGGAGAGCACCGTAGCCCGCTGAGCCGACGGTATCTGCTCGTTGATGAACGCCTGACGCACCGGGCCGCCGACGCCCATCAGCCCGCTGAAGAGGAGCCAGAGCACAGCCGCCGCGGCGAAGACGGGCACGCCCCGCTGGGCGACCGGCACGAGCAGCCCGACCGATGCGATGGCGAGCGCGAGCAGCCCTTGCGCGACCGTGATCACCGCGAGGACCACACCCGCGCGTCGTCGCCGGTCGCCCGCGCGCATGACGCGATCGACGAGCGAGTTGCCGACGATGCCCACGACCGCCGAGGCAGCCTGGACCGCGGCCACCACCCAGATGAGCTGCATGCCCAACAGCTCCAGGAAGAACGGCTGGGAGGTGTAGAAGGCGAACATGAAGAAGACCCCTTGGATCAGTGAGACGAAGAGGAGGGGCCGTACGACGGGATCGCGCCACCCGTATCGCACCCCGGCCGTCAGGATCGCGCGCGTCTCCTCGGCGAAGTTCGAGGCTCTCAGGGGACGAGGCGTGAAACCCCAGTCGCGCAGCATGAGCATGGTCGCCAGGAAGCACAGCGCCAGGATGCCCGAGCGCGCGTAGTAGGGAAAGGCGAGGTTCATCTGCCCGAGCGCTCCACCCAGGAGCGTACCTGCCAGCATCGCCGAACCGAAGGTCATCTGCCCCCAGGCGAAGACACGCTCCTTGCCACCGGGCCACCCGGCGTGATCGAGAGCGTCCACCAGCCAGGCGTCAGCGGCGCCCGTCTGGAAGGTGTAGCCCAGTCCGAGCAGCACGCTCGCGGCCAGGAAGGCCGGCATCCCCCATGCGGCGGTGGCGCCGGCGACATAGAGCAGCGTCGAGAGGAGCAGCGTACCGATCCCGAGCAGCAGGGAGGCCTTCCGACCCACGGTGTCGGCGATGACGCCCGTGGGGACCTCGAAGACGATCTGGCCGACGGTGTAGGTCGTGTTCACGAGCATGACCTGGAAGATGTCGAGCCCCGCCCCGAGGAGGAAGAGCGTGTTGACGGCCCAGATGAGCGATGTGGCCAGGGTGAAGAGGCCCGACGTGGTCAGATAGACGCCCACGACCCGGCGCTGGTCGGAGGTCAACGTCACGAGGCGCCTCCGCCCGGCAGCCCCGCGATGTCGGTCAGGCGCTCAGATACCTCCCAGAGTTCGGAGGCGGCGTCCGCCCGGTGTGACTGTGCCGAACTCGCGGTGTCGGCTGAGCGATGGTAGTAGCGACCAGTCACGCCGTCGAGCGACGGGGACGACGCCACGAAGACCGAGGTCTCCGCACCCTGTTCGGGAGTGAGCAGGAACGGGCGCACGAGGCTCCAGACGAACGCGAACGAGCCACGTCCGGCGCCGAAGCCGCTGCGCACCCCTCCGGGATGCACCGCGTTCGACGTGATCGACGTCCGCTGCCCGAGCCGACGTGCCAGCTCGTAGGTGAAGAGGACGTTCGCCAACTTCGCTTCGGCGTACGCCCCGAAGGCCGAGTAGCGACGCTCGCGGGTCAGATCGGCGAAGTCGATGCCGCTGCGTGCGGCCTCGTGTGCGCCGCTCGATATGTTGACGACACGGGCCGCCACGGCATCCCGGAGCGCGCCCATGAGCAGATGCGTGAGCAGGAAGTGCGCGAGATGGTCGACCTGGAACGTCTCCTCGTTGCCATCGACGGTGATGACCCGCCGGTCGTTGATCACGCCGGCATTGTTGACCAGGATGTCGAGATGACTGTGGGTGTCTGTGAAGACCCTGGCCGCTCCTCTGACATCATCGAGTCGCGAGAAGTCCGCCACGATCGTCTCAGGGTCGCGCCCCGTGGCCGCCTTCAGGACATCCGCCGCGTCGTGGAGTCGCTCGGGGCTGCGGCCGAGCAGGACGACATCCGCGCCCATCTCCGCCAACCGGCGAGCGGTCACCAGACCGATGCCGCTCGTCGCGCCGGTGACCAGTGCCGTGCTTCCGTCGAGCGGGCCTGTCGCCACACGCGCTCCTTCGTCGGATGTCGGGGCTGTGCGCCCTCGGGTAGAAGGTTACCAATACCCGAGGCTCCCACACCCGGGAGGCCCACCGAGCGCGAGGAAGCTGAATGCCACACGAAGAACTGATCGAGTCCCTCCCCAAGGTGGAACTCCACCTGCATCTCGAGGGCACCCTGGAACCGGAGCTGGCCTTCGAGCTCGGCGGGCGCAACGGCGTCGCGCTCCCCTACTCCTCGGTCTCCGAGATGCGCGGCGCGTACTCGTTCACCGACCTGCAGTCGTTCCTCGACATCTACTACGCGTCGTGTTCCGTGCTGCTCAGGGCGCAGGACTTCTACGACCTGACCGCGGCGTACCTCGAGCGCGCGCACGCCGACCGCGTACGGCACGTGGAACCGTTCTTCGATCCCCAGACGCATACGTCGCGCGGCGTTCCGTTCGAAGAGGTGGTCGACGGGATCAGCCGTGCGCTCGACGACGGACGCAGCCGCTTCGGCATCACATCGCGGCTCATCATGTGCGTCCTGCGCGACCTACCGGCCGATGACGGCATGCGCGCGCTCGAGTCGGCTCTCGACCATCCTGGCCGCATCGCCGGCATCGGACTGGACTCCGGAGAGCTCGGCAACCCTCCTGCGAAGTTCACCGACGTGTACGCACGGGCGCGCGCGCACGGGCTCCGCGCGGTTGCGCACGCGGGCGAGGAGGGGCCGGCCGCCTACATCTCCGAATCACTCGACGTGCTCTGTGCCGAGCGGATCGATCACGGGGTGCGCTGTCTGGAAGACCCGGTGCTCGTGAAGCGTCTGGTCCGCGAGCGGACCTGCCTCACGGTGTGTCCGACCTCGAACGTCGCGTTGCGGGTCAGTCGCACGATGGCGGACCACCCCCTGCGGCGCATGCTCGAAGCGGGGCTCGCGGTGACGGTCAACAGCGACGACCCGGCGTACTTCGGCGGCTACATCGGCGAGAACTATCGCGCCGTCACCGATGCGCTCGGACTCGATGCCACGCACCTCACGACGCTCGCCTCGAACGCGATCGAGGGTTCGTTCGCGGACGAGGCGCGCAAGAGCGAGCTGCGCCGTGAGCTCGAGAGCGTGCAGGCGCCCTAGCGGAGGGGCCGACCGATCGCATCGAGCACGTTGAGCACCGCGCAACTCGCCTCGAGGCAGGAGATCGCCTGGTAGGCGTCCTCGAGCGATTCCCCGCGTGCGAAGGGGCCGTGGCTCCGGAGCACGGCGACGCGACGGTCGACGAGCGCCGCTGCGAGCAGCGCGCCGGCGTCGGCCGATCCGATCGTCTCAGCGGCCACGATGACCGGGACGTCGCCGAGCCGGAACTTCGATTCCGAGTCCGGCGGCACGATGACATCGTCGACGAACGACCGCGCCACGGTCTGGATCGCGTGTGCGTGCACGATCGCGCGCGCGCCGGTGGCAGCGTAGATCGCCCTGTGCACGACGAGTTCGACCGAACAGTCCCCGTCCCGCGCGTCTCCGCACGCGATGGCGCTCGTCTCGATGATGTCGGCAGGCGTGAGGCGGCCGATCATGGAGCCGGTCCGGGTGATGAGCATGCGCTCGTCGTCGAGGCGCACCGACATGTTCCCTCCGTGGCTCGAGACCGCCCCGGACGTGTACAGGTCCCTGCCCACCCACTCGAACTGATCGAACATCACGACTCCTCACCTTCACGCATCGGCGTGCAGAGTCTAGCACCAGGGGCCGGCGCCCCCGTGTGACGAAGAAGGCCCGGACGGTGTCCCGTCCGGGCCTTCGTGCGTTCATCTCTCGGCGTTCACTCGATCCCGAAGCGCGGGGCCTGTCGGACGAGCCGTCGCCCTCGAACGCGTAGTGCGTTGACGCGACGCTTCGGAGCCTTCGCGCGACCCCTGCCGCTCGACAGCGAGGGTGGCGCGGGCTCCTCAGCCGCGGGGTCAGCGGTCGACTCCGCCTGCACGATCCTGGTCGAGATCGAGAGCGGATCCACCCGGCGCTCGTCGTACAGAACGGTCAGCAGACCCATCGAGCGGATGATCGCGACGCCGGCGACCCCCTTGAGCTTCTCCACCATCCGGGCCAGCGACGCCGTCTTCGAACCGGAGCCGGCGTCGGGGACCTGGAAATGCGCGATCTTCATCGGCGGCCTTCCTTTCCTCTTCGGCGCGTGTGGCGCCGCCCGCAACAACCGTCGCAGAGGGGGGTGGCGATGCCGTCGCAGGTGCGTGGAGATGCCATGGAGGAGGGATGGGGCCGGGCGGGCCGGGTCAGCGTGTCACTTCACCCGGGCCTCCATCGCGAGCTCCATCCCGTCGACGAAGTACGGCTTGTCGGGGCTGGCATCGAAGTTGTCCATCTTGAACTCGAACGTGCCGACGATGCCGCGGTCGGCATGCAGTGCGACCAGCAGCTTGTCGGTGAGCTTGATGCTCGGATCGAGCTTGACCTGGACGTCGCGGGATTCGCCCGTGGGCACCGCCTGCAGGCCGACGCGCTTGCCGGGCTTGCCGTTCTCGTCGAGGTGCACGACGATCCACGACCGGTCGGGGGCCAGGACTCGCGCGACCGTGATGGCGCCCGTGGCGCCCGGCTGGTCCATGACCTCGAGGGCCGCATTCTGCTTCGCGGCGACGACGCCGACCATCATGTCGGCCTTCGAGGCGTTCGCGAAGGCGTAGACGGTCATACCGAGCGTGAGCGCCACGCCGAGCACGACGCCGATGATGTTGAGGAACCGCTTCATGGTGTCTCCACCCCTTTCTATTTCGGCGCGCCTACGCGGACTTCGCGAGGCTGGGCTTGAAGCGACGCAGCAGCAGCGAGCTGCTCACGACGCTCACGGACGAGAGTGCCATCGCGGCGCCGGCCAGCTCCGGACGGAGCAGGCCGAGGGCCGCGATCGGGATGCCGATCACGTTGTATCCGAGCGCCCAGAAGAAGTTCTGGTGGATCTTGCGCATGGTGGCGCGGGAGAGCTCGATGGCGGTGACGACGTCGCGCAGGTCGTTCTTGATGAGCACGATGCCGCCGGTCTCCATCGCGACGTCCGTTCCGCCGCCCATGGCGATGCCGACGTCGGCCTTCGCGAGCGCCGGCGTGTCGTTGATGCCGTCGCCGACCATGGCCACCACGAGGCCCTTGGCCTGCAGCGTGCCGACCTCCTCGGCCTTGTGCTCGGGGAGCACCTCGGCGAGCACGTTCTCCGGCTTGATGCCGGCCTGGGCGGCGATCGCCTGGGCCGTGCGGCGGTTGTCGCCGGTGATCATGTAGACGGCCACGCCCATCTTGGTGAGGCGTGCGACCGCTTCCTTCGAGTTGTCCTTCAGCGTGTCGGCCACGGCGATGAGACCGGCGGCCTGACCGTCGATCGCGGTGAGCATCACGGTCTTGCCCTCCGACTCGAGCTGCTCGATGCGCGGCGCGAACGCGGAGACGTCGATGCCGTCGCGCGCCATGAGGCGGCGGTTGCCGAGCGAGACGCGACGCCCTTCGACGCTGCCTTCGACACCGTGGCCCGGGATCGCTTCGAAGCCCCGGACGTCGCCGAGGACCATGCCAGTCTCGCTCGCGTAGTTCACGATCGCCTCGGCGAGCGGATGCTCGCTGCTGCGCTCGAGCGCGGCTGCGAGCCGGTAGAACTCGAGTCTGTCGAACGTGCCGAACGCCTCGAACTCGGTGACGACCGGCTTGCCGTGCGTGAGCGTGCCCGTCTTGTCGAACACGATCGCCTTGATCTTGTAGGCCGTCTCGAGCGCATCGCCGGACTTGATGAGGATGCCGTTCTCGGCGCCCTTGCCGGTGCCGACCATGATCGCCGTCGGGGTGGCGAGCCCGAGCGCACACGGGCACGCGATGACGATGACCGCCGTGCCGGCGAGCAGTGCCTTCACGAACGGAGTCGCGTAGGCGTAGAACGATGCGTCGACGAAGTTCGGGACCGCGAAGAGCCAGACCAGGAACGTGGCGAACGCGATACAGACCACGGCCGGGACGAAGACGGCGGAGATGCGGTCAGCGAAACGCTGGACGGGGGCCTTCGAGCCCTGGGCGTCCTCGACGAGCTTGACGATCTGGGCGAGGGCCGTGTCCTTGCCGACTTTCGTGGCGCGGAACCTGAAGGCGCCGACCTTGTTCATCGTGGCGCCGATGACGGAGTCGCCGACGTTCTTCTCGACCGGGATCGACTCGCCGGTGAGCATCGACTCGTCGACCGAAGAGCGACCGTCTATGACGATGCCATCGACCGGGACCTTGTCGCCGGGGCGGACCACGACGACGTCACCTGATACGACCTGCTCGACCGGGATGTCCTGCTCGACACCACCGCGCACGACGCGCGCGGTCTTGGCGGCGAGCCCCATGAGCTTCTTGATGGCGTCGGATGTCTTGCCCTTCGCGCGCGCCTCGAGCAACTTGCCGAGGATGACGAAGGCGATGAGCAGGGATGCCGTCTCATAGAAGACCGGCTCTGCCTCGAGTGAGGGGATGAACGTCGCGGCCACAGAGTAGAAGTACGCGGCGGACGTGCCGATCGCGATGAGCGTGTCCATGTTGCCGGTGCGGCGCTTCAACGCGTGCCAGAAGCCCCGGTAGAACTGGGCGCCGGCGATGAACTGGACCGGGGTGACGAGCGCGAACGCCATGTACTTCAGGACCATCATGGGGTCCCATGCGCCGCCGACCGTGGTGGCGAGCCAGCTCGCGACGGCCGCGGGGACGACGGTCATGAACGGCGGCACCATCGAGATCAGGAACGCCGGGACGGCAAGCAGTGCGGAGAACACGAAGAGCCACTGCTCGCGCTTCGTGTGTGCGAGCTGGGCGGCGCGCTGGGCGTCGTTGCCCGACTCGCCGGCCGCGGCGTCTTCCACTCTCAGGACCGCATCGTAGCCGGCGCCCTTGACCGCGCCGATGAGCGCGTCGAGCCCGACGACGGTCGGGTCGAAGACCACCGTGGCCGTCTCGGCAGCGAGGTTGACGTTCGCGGTCTGCACACCGGCGACCCTCGCCAGCGTCTTCTCGATGACGGCGGAGCACGACGAGCACGTCATGCCGATGATGCCGAGCGTGACGGTGCCGGTCGCACCGCGCGATGCCGGCACTGCTGCGGGAGCGGCAGGGGCGGGGGCTGCCTTCGGGGTATCGAGCGCGATAGCTCCGTAGCCGGCCTTCTTCACGGCCGCTGCGATGCCATCCTCGTCGATCACGGTCGGATCTAGCGTGACCGACATCTTCTCGGTCGCGAGATTGACGTTGACCGCGCAGACGCCGTCGAGCTTGCCGACGACCTTCTCGACGACCGCGGAGCACGAGGCACAGGTCATGCCCGTGACCGCGAACGAGGCATCATGCGTCAGTCGGGAGCCCGGCTCCGCGAGTGCTGTTGTCTTCATGGGTCCCTCCTCTACTTGACGACGATGGCGCCGAACACCATCTGCATGCCGCAGGAGAACGGATAGGTGCCGGCCTTGAGCGCCGGGATCTTGACGGTCTTGGGTCCGCCGGTGAGGTCCTCGAAGAAACCGAGCTCCTGCGACTGGACCTGGGCCATACAGCCCGAGCCCTGACCGAAGGTGATCTCGGCCGGGACGCCGGCCTTCAGTTCGATCTGCGTTGGGTCGTAGTAGCCCTTGGACAGATCGACGGAGATCTTCTGGACGCCGCCCTCGACGGCTGCGGCCTTGGATGTCTGCTCGCCCGCGGGCGGCTGCGCGCCTCCGCAGCAGGCGCAACCGGCGCCGCCGGCAGCGGGGTCTGCCGCAGGAGCTCCGGCAGGCGCGTTGGCGGCAGGGGCGGATGCGAGAGCCGGAGCCGCGACTGCGGCCTTGGCGGCCGAGTTGGCCGAGTTGGCCGCCGCGAACCGGTACGAGGCGAAGAACGCGACGATGACAACGAGAGCGATCAGGAGCCAGCGGAGCCCGCTGCCTTCGCGGATGGACGTCTGCTCTGCATTCATCATGGATTCCTTTCGAGATGTGTGTGTCGGGGAGATCAGTTGAAGAAGCCGCCGAACGCGAGCCCGGCGACGATCGCCGCGGCGATCAACGACGCGCTCACGACGACCTCCATCGGCCCCAGCGCGAAGGCTCGCGCCGGCGTGCCGCGGACAGGGGCGCCCGCGTCGGACTTCCGCGTGCGCATCCGCCGGTACGCGACAGGGGCGCCGACCGACAGGATGACGAGGAGGAGGATGGGCAGCACGGGGATCCCGGCCGCGTTCGCGACCGGAGCCCCGCCGACGGTGATGCCGCCGGCCATCATGCCCATGCCGCAGGTGAGCGTGTACGACCCGGCCTTGGCGGCGGGTACGTCCACGACCGTGACCGCGTTGTCCTTCAGGTCAGCCAGCACGCCGAGCTGCGGGATGGCCAGCTGGGCGGAACAGGCGTTGGCCTCTTTGCGGTCCACGATCAGGCGCACCGGCCTGTCGGCGGGAAGTGAGCTGTTCTGCGGCGAGAACTGCACGTTCTCGATCGTGAGCGGTATCTCGACGACGCCATCCGGGGCGGTCTTGAACGGCGCGGCGCTGTCGGCAACGCGAGGGCCGGACACGATAGCGCTCTTCACGGTCTCGAAGGTCACCGGCGATCCGACGACCATCAGTCCTCGGTTGAGGATGACCAGACCGAACAGCATGACCGCGACAGCAGCAACGATCTGCAGCTTCGCCTGGAACTGCTTCGAGAGCAGCGACGAGGCGAAGCCGAAGACGAGCATGAGCGGCGCCGTCCCGAGGCCGAAGCCGACCATCGCCAGCGCGCTGAGGGCCGGAGTCCCGGCCGAGATCGCCGCCGCCTGCGCGGCGATGAGCGGGGCGCAGGGCATGAGGCCGGTGAGCAGCCCGAACATCAGCGGTGTCGCGAGCGAGGTGCGGCCGGCGTTCGCGTCTGCGACGGCCTGCTTGCGGTTCTTCGACAGCGCGCGGATCAGGAACTGCGGCGGCCTCGGTGTGAGGTTGCGCAGTGCCTTGACCTTGCCGGTCATGCCGATGCCGAGCAGGACCATGTAGACACCGGCGGCGACCATGAGCCAGTTGCGGAACGGGGTGATGTCGAACGCGCGGCCAAGCAGCGCGACGAGACCGCCCAGGATCAGCGCGACCGTCGCATAGCTGAGTATCTTCGCGCCCTGATAGACCAGGTGCGGCAGGAGGCGTCGGTAGAGCGGCCCCTCCTCGGTGCCCTTCACGGCATAGGTCAGGACGAGACCTCCGCACATGAAGACGCAGTGGATGCTCGTGACGAGCCCCACGCCGAGCATGGATACGAACAGATTCACGGTGTGACCCTTCTCGTCCGTCGGGTCTTCACGCTCCCCCGAAAGCGGGGTGCACGGAAGCTCAACGCCCGTCGCACAGGATGCGTGACGGGGCATGCGTCGTCACACCACGCGGAAGCGCGGCGTACGACCGACGAGACAGGATCAGATGCGGATGACCGCGGAGAGGTGTGGCGCTGCCCGCGCGTCGACCGGCACAGGGGCCGGAGCGGCGGAGCTGCCGATGAGTGCTGCGGGCACGAGCACGTCGACGACGACCGCCGACGTCAACTCGGGCGCCGTCCGCGGGGCGGACGATGCGTCACCCGTGCGCGTCTCCGGCTTCATGTCGCAGCGCGCCTGCATCGAGGCGGGCGACTGCATCGGAGATGCGCAGCTATCCTGCACCGCAGCGGGCGAACACCCGTGGTCGGTCATCGTCGTGATGGCCTGCATCGCCGCGCACGGCGCGACCGCACACGCGGACGCGAACGCTGTGCCGGCGGAGAGCGCCAGCACGAGCGCGGTGACGATGACTATGGCGACGAATCGCCTCACGGGGCTCCCCTACGTATCTGTGATGCGTGACAGCACCGTACTAACAAGCGGCGTGCCATGCGAGCGCGGGGCGACGCGTCCGTATTCAAGGGCGACAGTCCGCGGCATGAGCTGCGTGTCCCTCGGACCCGCTACAGCCGCGGCCCAAAGCCGAACAGAACGGCAACTCCCGCAACCACGAAGCACAGCCCGGCCAAGCGGAACATGAAAGCATAGCCTGCGTGAGACGGTTCTCGACCGAACGCGCGCCGGAATCGGGAAACGGCAAATCGCGCCATCGAATCGGCCGCGAGCACAAGGACACATCCGCTCGCCAAGAAGGCAAGCCCAGGAAGCGATCGTATGAACATCGCCATTTCGGTCACCAGACTCTGAGTTCCCACCGGCGGCGGCGGCGTCGCGGTATCGGACCGCGCGTCCGTCAGGGCCGGTTCCATATCCCCTGCTAGTGCCACCAACCGAGCGCCCTTGTTCCGGCCGCGATCAGACCGATGCCCAGAACGACCGAGAAGAGCGCGCCGGCCCAGGGAGCTGCGGTCGATGGCAACAACTTCGACCGATCCAGTCCGTACAGCCGAACCCAGAGCGCGCCTGTGCGCCGAGCCATGACTATCAGAACGGCACCGATCACGGCAAACACGATGCCGGCCATATACGCGGTTGTCATGCTCTCTCCATCGACGAACAGCAGGGCAGGGTCGTCGTCGAGGATACGCCTCGACGCGAGGTCGGCTTGGTGGCTCAAGCGCAGGTAGCTGCCGTGTGACCCTCATCTGACAGGCTGCCGGACTCGAGGTCGAGGGCAGACTCGACGAGTCTGGCGAGTGCCTCGTGGTCGCGAACGCCATCAGGTCCCACTCGTCCGACCAGAGCAGAAGTTGGGCGGCCAAGAGGGCACGCGTCCGGACCGAGCCATCTGACGAGACGGACTTCGTAGTGCACCACTCCATCCCGCAAGTACTGCGGGTTGAGCATGATGCGAAGTTCCGTTGTGCGCAGACCGCTCCGTCTCCGTAGCCGCACGGCCGGGAATCCCCTCATCCCGCCCAGCACGGTGCCACCGACCAGTCCCCGCGCGCGGACCACGACCTCCTTCGCGACCTGGAGATCACGCTCGAAGCGCTCCGTGTCAGCTATGGGAAACCTGACCTCTTCGGGGGAGTACATGCTCACCTCTCTTCTACTCGGGGAACGACCACGCGCCCCGATCCCACTCCGTGCAACCCCGCTGCCCCATGAACCCGTCTGTGGCGTCGCCTGAGGCGAGCGCGCCGTCACTCGGCGGCTCAGACGTAGTAGATGACTAGAGCAACCGTGGCCAATGCCGCAACGAGGATGCCGGCGCCGAGCAGAACGATGCCGATGACTCTCATGCGCTCGGGCGGCGGAACATCTCCGATCGACCAGCCAAGGGGTGGGCGCTCCGGATGTCGAATCGAATACACCCCCATCCCGATGAGCATGGCCGCGAGCAGCACAACCAGCAGGTTGCCCAGCATCGAATCACCCTTTAGCGGTCGGCGTAGTTGGGCTGTCGGAAGCCCGTCCACGGGAATGCCATTTCGTCCCCATCGAGCATCCCAAGGTACTCTGCGTCCCACGTCTTACAGTGATGCTTCCGTCGTGACTATTGTGCGGCGAGTGCCAATACGCCGAGGAAACCAATACCGGTGCCGCCCAGGAGGACGAAGCCGCCGCATGCCCTCCAGAACCAGCGCGACGCGGTCTCGCCCATCGGCGTACCGAACCCCGTGCGGGACGCAGCGTCCCTCCAAGCGAGTGGGCGCAAGAGCATCGATGCTCCGAGCGTCACCAAGAGGACGCCGAGGGCAACTGCGGAGAACTTGGCAACGTATCCGCTCACGCGGCGCTCACCGCCCCTTCACGTACTGTGGCTCACCGAAGAACGGCCAGATGTTGTCGAACGCGCTTGTACGACGGTAGAACTCACGCTGCGCTGCCCAAGTCGCTCGATCCCCAACCGCTGCAGCCGGATGCAAGGAGTGGCATTCTGCCGTGGTCGTGGCCGACCACCCACTAGTCAGTGGCAGACTGAGAAGAAGCGACCTCGAATGCTGTATCGCGCGAGGGGCCCACCGTCGTGCGCAGGCAGCCCGACGGGCTAGAGGTACCTAATGCGTGTCCCTCGACTGCGCTCAAGGTGTACCTGCCAGGGTCTGGGCCGCGAGCCATACAAAACCAACTAGAGCCAGCGCAGACCCAGCGGCCATGTATACTCGCCCGACTTGTCTGGCCGCTTTGGGCGTCCGCGGTCCTATGGGCATCCTCTGAGGAACCTCCCACGGTGGTACGACAAGCCAACGCCACGAGGGCGTACCTCTGCTGGCTCCCCATGGCTCGAGAATCGTCCGCCAACCGAGCAGAACCATGCTGGATCCAGTACCGGCGAACGCGAGGGCGGCGAGGGTCTGCTGAGACGATACAAGACACGCGACCAACGCCGCGAAAGAGAGCACGAAGCCAACGGCGTTGAGCCGCCTTAGGACGTGCAGTGTTCGCTGTGAAACGCTGGCTTCCGGCGAACTTGTGCTGCCGCCCCGGAATTGACCGAGTCGCCCGGCGTTCGGGCCATCGGTCGGTCCTTGCTGGTCCTCAGACCAGAAATCGTCGCTGTCGGACAAGAGGGTCTCCTTGTTCGCGGTTGGCATACTACTCGGAAGACACCCCGAGAGCGGGCGACCAGAGCGGGGAGGGCGATCAATACTCCTCTGAAGGCCGAGGAAGCGTGGAATATGGTACAGGGGGTGACACGGTCCGAGAGGGCCCGATGTCATAACCGCCCATGGATATCCGCTCTTGGGCGAGTGCGATAGGCTCAGTCAGGTTCACCCCCACAACCCAACTGTTGGATAGCCCCACGTGAGCCTCGGCGCCGGCTCCTGCTCCTAGTTGCAGATTCAGTCCGGAGTACTCGGAACCGCACGCTCCCCCGCTCACCCGCTCGAATCCTCCGCCAGGCCCGGCATACGCCGAGCCGCCACCACTTCCTGAGGGACCTCTAGGGTCGTATATCGTCCTTGCCCCTGTACCTTGCCATTGAACATATCCGGAAGTGCCAACCGCTAGACCGGCGTGCCCACCTGCCGAGAAGGCCAGCCCAAGGTTGCCAGCATCGTCCCCGACCAGCATCACGGAGAAATCAACACCCCCTACTACCCACGCAAAGGATACGCCGAACCCGGAGCCGAAAGTCATCAGCCCGCTCGGGTCCACCCTGCTTACCGGATCCCCACCGCAGTATGCGTACAAGTTGCTGTCCCCGCCGCCAAAGTCGATCGGGTCTCGGGAGGTCCAGCGACCGAGCTCGGGGTCGTAATCGCGGGCACCGAAGAGCACGAGTCCGGTGTCGGCGTCTTCAAGCCCGCCCGCGAAGCCGATCGCCACGCGGAAGCCCGGATTCGAGTCCGCCACAAGCACGCCGAAGCTGTCGCGCACCACACGCTTGACCACGGTGCCATCCTCATCCACGACGCCGGTCAGCGTGCCGACCTGGTCGTACGCGAGACTGAAGGTGCCGGCCGGTGTCTCCATCAGATTCGGTGTGCGGGCGTCGGCATAGGTGAAGCGGGCGACGAGCTCGCCCTCGCCGTCCATGACCGCGAGCAGGCGCGTGGCATCCGCCCACAGGTAGCGCTCTGCCACGACCCCGTCGATGCGCTTGGCGACCCGTAGGCCGGCTCCGTCGTACACGTAGCTGATCTCGCGCCCGTCGGGTAGCGTCACGCCCGCAAGCCCCCCGAGCGCGCTGAAGGCGAAGGTCGAGGTGCCCTCGGACGATGTGCGCGTTGTCAGGTAGCCGTCGATGTCGTAGATGGCGGTCATCTCACCACTTGCGAGCGTGTGGCCCGCGCCGGAGAGTGCGACGGTGACGGTGTCCTCGATCCCGCGCACGGGAGCGCGATACGCGGTGCGGTTGCCGTCCGCGTCGTAGGAGTAGCTCTCGAGCAGCGTGCCTCCGCGCGAGACGGCGGTCAGGCGCCCGAGGGCGTCATAGGCGTACGTGGAGCTCGCGGAGCCGTCCGAGTCGGTACTCGTGCGCTGCGTGATGCGACCGGCGACGTCGCGGGCGAGGCTATACGAGTATGTCGGGCTGCCAGCCACCGAGAGTGCGGAGGCGTCCAGCTCGCCGTAGGTCGAGAAGGTGCGGGCAAGCTCGATGCCGGGCGCCGAGACACGCGTCGGCAGTCCCGCCTCGGCGCTGCGCTCGATCGCGAACGGTGCTGCGGAGACAAGCCCGCCGTCATCATCGTAGGCGTAGGTCTGGGTGCCTCCCGCGTAGGTGAACGCTGATGGCGCCATGTCGGCGTTGTAGGTCCACGCAAGCGTGGCGGTCGCCTCGCCGGTGCGCGTCTCGGAGGTCTTCAGCCACCCGTCATAGGCGAAGATCGTGCGCTCGCTTGCGCGCGTGAGCGCGTCCAAACGCCCGCACGGAGCGCGATCCTGCTCGATCGAGCCGCCATCGAAGGTCACGCCCGACGTGAAGCCGTCGGCGTAGGAGAATTCCAGCCGGCTGCCTGACGGGGCCGTCACCGAGGTGGGACGCCGCTCCGTATCGAACGTGTAGCCATAGGTGGCACCGTCGGGAAGCGTCCAGCTCTTCCGGGCGCCCTTGGCGGTGTAGCCGAAGGTGTGCGTGTCCCCGCCCGGTGTGAGGAGCGCTGTGAGGTACCCGCCC
>JAUSAU010000063.1 GCA_030652345.1 Coriobacteriia bacterium | reverse complement strand
CGCACCTGGTCGTTGCCCTTACCGGTGCAGCCGTGGGCGATGAAGCGCGCCTGGTGCTTGTGCGCCTGATCGACGAGGTGCTTCACGATGATCGGGCGGCTGAGCGCGGAGACGAGCGGATACTTGTTCTCGTAGAGCGCGTTGGCCTTGAGTGCCTTGGCGAGGTACTCCTCGACATACTCCTCACGGACATCGAGACAGATCGACTCGATCGCGCCGATCTTGACGGCCTTCTCACGCACGAATTCGAGATCCTGGCGTTCCTGGCCGACGTCCATGACGAGTGCCACGACATCCATGTCGTGGTTCTCCTTGATCCACTGGATCGCGACGGAGGTGTCGAGGCCTCCGGAGTATGCGAGAACACACCGTTCGTTGCCCACGGCCGGGCTCCTTCCTGCTCGTGTGTCTGTCGTGACGGGCGCTAGAAGCGGCCGCGGTACTTCTCGATGCTGTCGACGATCGCCTTGGCGTCGGTGTCGCTGCGCGTGATCACGAGGATCGTGTCGTCGCCCGCGATGGAGCCGAGGACCTCATCGAGGCCGGCACCGTCGAGTGCGGCTGCGACGCCGGGCGCCGTGCCCGGAGACGCTTTCACGAGCACGAGCTTCTCCGCCTGAACGACGCTCGTCACGAGCTCGGAGATCATGCGCTGGAGATGCAGGTCCTCGGCGAGCACGTAGACGCCCTCCGGGAGCTTGCGCAGGCCCATCTCGGTGATGTCGCGCGAGACCGTCGCCTGCGTACAGACGAAGCCCTGCGCCTTGAGACGGTCGACCAGGTCGCGCTGGGTGCGGATGCGCTCGCGCCGGACTATGCGGCGGATGACATCCTGTCGCTCAAGCCTCTTCCTCATTGCCTCATCCCATGACCAGAGTGAGCAGGGCCTTCTGTGCGTGCATGCGGTTCTCCGCCTCGTCGTAGACGACGGATGCGGGTGAGTCGATCACGGCGTCCGTGACTTCCTCGCCGCGGTGTGCCGGCAGACAGTGCAGGAAGATCGCGTCGGATGCGGCGACCTCCATGAGTGCTTCGTTGACCTGGTACGGACGGAACTGCTTCACGCGCTCCTCGTGCTCCGCCTCCTGGCCCATCGATGCCCACGTGTCGGTGATGACGACATCGGCGCCGGCGACGGCTTCCATCGGATTGCGCACGACCGAGAGACGGGAACCCGTCTGCGACGCGATCTCGCTGGCGCGGGTCAGCGCGGCCTTCGCGGGTTCGAAGCCCGGAGGGCACGCGACCGTCATGTGCATCCCGCACAGGGCCGCGCCGATGAGCAGCGTGTTCGCCATGTTGTTGCCGTCCCCCACGTAGGTGGCGGAGATGCCGGCGAGCCGGCCCTTGTGCTCGTTGATGGTGAGCAGGTCCGCGAGGACCTGGCAGGGGTGGTAGTCATCCGTCAGCGCGTTGATGACCGGCACCGACGCGTGAAGAGCGACCTCCTCGATGTGCGACTGGTCGTACGTGCGCAGCACGATGCAGTCGACGTAGCGCTCGAGGACCTTGACCGTGTCCTTGACGGACTCGCCACGCGAGAACGCGGAGCCCTCGCCGATGAGCAGGACCGGTGTGGCGCCGAGCTTCTCGCACGCGACCTCGAAACTCACGCGCGTGCGCAGCGAGGGCTTGAGCATGATGATCGCCACCGACTTGCCGGCGAGCGGCCTGAACGCGGCCGCTTTGGCGGCGCGCTTCTGAGCGCTCGCGCGGTCCATGAACGCGCTGAACTCCTCCGGGGTGAGTTCACCGAGGGTGAGGATGTCGCGACCGATCAATTGCTGCATTTCATGCGCCTCCGTCGTCCCCCATTGCTGACATCTCATAAAGAGCGGCCACAAGTGTATCAATCTCCGTCGTCGCGCACACGAGTGGTGGGAGAATCCGCAGAATATGCGTACCTATGCTGTTCAGGACAAGGCCGCGTGCAAGTCCGGCGGTCGCGATGTCGCCGGCGATCGGGTCCTTGAACTCGACGGCGTTCATCAGCCCGGCGCCGCGGACGTCGGCGACACGGCCCGTCGCACCCGCGAACTCGTGCAGCTTGTCGCGCAGGTAGACGCCGGACGCCGCGGCGTTCTCGCCGAGCCGCTCGTCGGCCAGCGCGCGCAGGGTCGCCCGGGCGGCGGCGCACACGAGCGGGCCACCACCGAAGGTCGACCCGTGGTCGCCGGGTTTGAGGACGGTGGCGGCGTCTCCCCGTGCTGCGATCGCACCCATCGGCAGGCCGTTGGCGATCGCCTTGGCCAGACAGACGACGTCCGGCACCACCCCGAACAGCTCGAAGGCGAACGGCGCGCCGGTGCGATAGAAGCCGGTCTGCACCTCGTCGAGGATGAGCAGGATGCCGCGGTCGTCGCACAGCTCGCGCACGCCGCGCAGGTACGCGGGGTCGCACGGGTAGACGCCGCCCTCACCCTGGACGGGCTCGAGCATGACAGCGCAGGTGTGCTCGTCGACGGCCGCCGTCAGTGCCGCGAGGTCGTTGAGGGGCACATGGCTGAAACCGGCCGGCAGCGGCCGGAACGACTCCTGTTTGCTCGGCTGGCCGGTGGCGGCGAGTGCGGCGAGCGTGCGCCCGTGGAAGGAGCGCTCGGCGGTCACGATGTTCGTGCAGTCCGAGCCCTTCGAGACCATGCCGTGGCGCCTCGCGAGCTTGATGGCGCCCTCGACCGCCTCCGCGCCCGAGTTCGAGAAGAAGATGCGCCACTGCGACGGATCGGGACCGGCCACCGGGCCGTCGGCGTTCCATGCCCGTGCCGCCGCCTCGGCGCCGGCGAGCAGCTCAGTGAGGTCGCGCGCGAGTTCGTCGCGGTGCTCGACGTAGTAGAGGTTGCTGACGTGCGTGAGCTTGGCCGCCTGCTCGCAGATCGCGGCGGTGACCGCAGGATGCGCGTGCCCCAGATTGACCGCGCCGATGCCGGAGACGAAGTCGAGGTACTCGCGCCCCTCATCGTCGACGAGGCGCATGCCTGAACCGCTGACGAACATGGCCGGCTTCCGCGCGTAGGTCGTCATGTGTACCGTCGCGTCGAGCGCGGTGGTCCTGTCGAGCAGCTCGCCCATGCCGCTCACTCCCCCGCCGCGTAGCGTGCGCCGTCGAGATCGCTCGGCGCGGTGCCGTCCGCGGTGATCATCGTGCCGACGCCTTCGTCGGTGTAGACCTCCAGCAGCAGAGCGTGCGGGACGGTGCCGTTGAGGATGTGGGCACGCGGCACGCCGGCGCGCAGGGCGCGGGCACACGCGCCGACCTTCGGGATCATCCCGCTCGAGAGCTTCTCGTCGGCGATCAGGTTCTCGGCCTCGTCGAGCGAGAGGGCCGAGATGAGCGAGCCCTTGTCCTCGAAGTCGCCGTACAGGCCGTCGACATCGGTGAGGAAGATGACCTTCGCCGCTCCGAGCGCGCCCGCAAGATCGCCGGCGACCAGATCCGCGTTGATGTTGTAGGAACCGCCGTCTTCACCGTACGCCACGGTCGCGATGACCGGGATGAAGCCGTCCTCGATGAGGTTGGTGACGACCGTCGTGTCGATCTCCTCGACCTCGCCGACGCGTCCGAGCCGCGGCGAGATCGGACGCGCCTTGAGGAGGTTCCCGTCGTCGCCCGAGATGCCGACCGCAAGCCGGCCGTGCGAGTTGATCGCAGAGACGAGCTCCTTGTTCACTTTGCCGACGAGCACCATCTTCACGATCTCCATCGCCTCGGGCGTCGTGACGCGCATCCCGTCGAAGAACTCGACGGGCATATCGAGCCGCTCCATGAAGTCGGTGATGTCCGGACCTCCGCCGTGCACGATGACCGGATTGATGCCGACGAGCTTCATGAGCACGAGATCGGATGCGACATGCTCCCGCAGTTCCGGGTCGGTCATCGCCGCTCCGCCGTACTTCACGACCACGATCGAACCCCAGGTCGACTTGATCCAGGGCAGCGACTCGGTCAGGATCTCGGCTTTCGAGAGAAGGTCTTTCATGAGCGGTACTCCCCGTTGATCCGTACGTACTCGTAGGACAGGTCGCAGGTCCAGACAGTGGCGACGCCGTCGCCGAGGTGCAGGTCGACGACGACCTCGATCTCCCGGGCCGCGAGTGCAGCCGACGCCGCCTCCTCGTCGAAGGCGAGCCCCGTGCCGTCGACACAGGTCGGGATGCCGGCGAATACGATCTCGAGCCGGTCCGGGTCGACGTTCGCGCCGGACTTGCCGACCGCCATGGCGACCCGGCCCCAGTTCGCGTCGCCGCCGAACAGCGCGGTCTTGAAGAGCGGTGAGTTGGCGATGGAGAGCGCGGCGAGCTCGGCATCGTCCTCGGAGTCGGCGCCACGGACCGTGACCTCGACGAACTTGGTCGCGCCCTCGCCGTCGCGCACGATCATGCGGGCGAGCTCGCCGCAGACGTGGTGGATGGCGCGCTTGACCTCCGGGAATGCTGCGCTGTCCGCGGCGATCGCGTCCCCGCCGGCAACGCCCGACGCCATCAGCAGGCACATGTCGTTCGTGGAGGTATCCGAATCCACGGTGATGCGGTTGAAGGTGCGGTTCACAGCCGCGCGCAAGGCCACGTCGCACGCCTCGGGCGTCAGCGGGGCGTCGGTGGTGACGAACGCGAGCATGGTGGCCATGTTCGGCTGGATCATGCCCGAGCCCTTGGCCATACCGCCGACGGCGTAGGTGCGGCCGCCCGCCTCGACGGTGACGGCGGTCTGCTTCGGGAAGGTGTCAGTCGTCATGATCGCCTCGGCCGCATCGTCCGCCGCGGCGGAGTCAAGTGACGCGGCGGCTGCAGCGACACCGGGAAGCACGAGGTCCATCGGCATCGCGACGCCGATCACGCCCGTGGACGACACGATGATCTCGCCGGCGGGGCATCCGAGCGCCTCGGCGGCACGCGCGGCCATGCGGCGCGCATCAGCGAGGCCGGGCGCGCCCGTGCACGCGTTCGCGTTGCCCGCGTTCACGACGACCGCCCGGACGTGCCCGTCAGCGATGTGCTCGCGCGAGACGACGACCGGCGCGGCGGCGACCTTGTTCGTGGTGAAGACCGCGGCCGCTGGCACGGCCGTCTCGGCGACGATCATCGCCACGTCGCGCTTGCCGGACTTCTTGATGCCTGCGCTCACGCCTGATGCCCGGAAGCCCTTCGGCGCGGTGACGCCGCCTTCAGCCCAGGGCAGTGCGGAATCCATGTCGCTGTGTACGGTCACGTCCGCTCCCCTATACGACCGGACCGGCCATAGCCAGCCCGGCGGTCTCATCGAGCCCGAGCGCGATGTTGGCGCACTGGATGGCCTGACCGCCCGAACCCTTCACGAGGTTGTCGATGGCGCACGCGACGACGATCGTGCCCGACGCCGCGTCGAGCGCCACGCCGATATGTGCCCGGTTCGTGCCCGTCACCTCGCGAGTCGACGGCATCCTGCCGGGACCGTGCACGGTGACGAACGGCTCCTCACCGTAGCGGATGACGTACGCCTCGATGACGTCGGCCGCCGTCACGCCGGGTGCGGCATCGAGATAGACGGTCGAGAGCAGGCCGCGGCTCATCGGGACGAGGTGCGGCGTGAACGAGACGCGCACCGGCGCACCGGCGACCTCGGAGAGTGCCTGTGCGATCTCCGGCGTGTGCCGGTGGGAGCCGACCTTGTAGGGCGCGACGGCTTCGTTAGCAGTCACGTAGTGGGTGCCGGCAGAGGGGGTGCGCCCCGCACCGGACACGCCGGACTTGGCATCGACGAGCACCTTGGACCCCGCCACGGTGAGCCCGGCCTCGATCGCCGGCGCGGCGGCCAGGATCGTCGCGGTCGGGTAGCAGCCGGGGCACGCCACGAGATTGGCACCAACGAGCCCTTCGCGCCCGAGCTCCGGCAGGCCGTAGACCGCCCGGTCGAGCAGCTCCGGCGAGGTGTGCGGCGTCTCGTACCACGCCTCGTAGACCGCCGCGTCCTTCAACCGGAAGTCCGCCGAGAGGTCGAACACCTTGATGCCCGCCTCGAGCAGGCCGGGGGCGATCGCGAGCGCCGCGGTGTGCGGCACGGCGAGGAAGGCGATGTCGGCGTTCCTGCAGATCGCCGCGGGCTCGGGCGCTTCGAAGATCAGGCCGCACCCTGCCAGCGCCGGGTAGAGATCCTCCACGCATCGGCCCGCGTCCGCGCCCGACGTCACCATCGTGACCTCGATGCCCGGATGTGCGAGCAGGAGACGAACCGTCTCGATGCCCGTGTAGCCCGCCGCTCCGACGACCGCCGCCCTGATCATGTACGCGCCTCCGGTGTATGCCGCGGCCCGCTGAAGGAGCGGGCCGCAGGTCGAATCGTATACCGTGTGGCGATTCTACATTCTCATGGCATACACGTCAACTTGTATGCGAAAAATACGCATGGTGATTACACTTCATGCGATATTGACTCAGGCGCGGCCGATCGCCAGCCGACGCTCGAGCACGCGGCTCGTGAGCGAGAACGCGAGCGTCATCACGAAGTACATCATCGCGACCAGCGCGAAGATCTCGAAGGCGCGGAACGTCCGGGAGTAGACCTGGTTCGCGATGTTCATCATCTCCGTGATCGCCAGGAGTGAGACGAGCGACGTGTCTTTGAGCATCGAGGAGAAGGCGTTGACCAGCGGCGGCGTCGCCGTGCGCAGCGCCTGCGGCATCACCACCCACACGAGCGTCACGACCCAGTTCATGCCGAGTGCGTGCGACGCGTCGTACTGTCCCCGATCGATCCCGGACAGCGCACCGCGCACGATCTCCGATATATAGGCGCCACCGTTGAGGCCGAGCCCGACGACGGCCGCGACCATGGCCGGCATCACAACGCCGACCTGCGCGAGTCCGTAGTAGATGAAGAAGAGCTGGACGAGCAGCGGAGTTCCCCGGAAGAACTCGACGTATGCGGCGAGCACCCTCCCCGGCCAGCGGGTATGCGTGCGCATGGTGCCGACGACGACGCCGATCGTGAGCGCGACGGCGAACGACATCGCCGCGATCTGCAGCGTCATGACGGCTGCACCGAGTAGGTCGGGCATCCAGTCGGCGACGACTTGCCACTGAAGCGTGTTCATCGGTCCTCCGAAGAACGCGGCGGAGCGGCCCCGGGAAGGGACCGCTCCGCGATTCTCACTGTCTCGTGTGCGATCCCTACTTCTTGACGGTCAACCACTTCGCAATGAGCGCATCGTAGGTGCCGTCGGCCTTGACCTCGGCGAGTGCCTTGTTGAACGCCTCGACCAGCGTGGTCGCACCCTTCGGGAAGACGCCGACCAGATCGGCGGACTCCAGCGGGTCGCCCACCAGCTCGAAGCTCGGGTCGACCTTGCTCTGCTCTACCGCGAACGCCTGGCCGGCGATGACCGCGTCGATGCGACCGGCCTTGATGTCGTTCATAGCGTCCTGAGTGAGCTTGTACTTCTTCACTTCCTTGAAGCCGACCTCGGTCTTGAGCTTGTCGGCGATCAGCTCGGAGCCGGAGCCGATCTGCACGCCGACGATCTTGTCCTTGAGGTCCGCCTTGCCGGCGATGCCCTTCGGGTTGCCCTTGGCGACGATGATCACGTCCGGCAACTGGTAGTAGACCTCGGAGAACTCGACGTTGGCCGCGGCGGCCTCCTTCTTCGACATCGCCGAGAAGATCACGTCGAAGTCGCCCTTGGTGATACCGCCGAGCAGCGCCTGCCATTCGGCGGGCTTGTAGGTGGCCTTGACGCCCATCTTCGCCGTGATGGCGTTCATGAGGTCGACGTCGAAACCCTCGATCTGCTTGGTCTTCTCGTTCGTCGACTCGAAGGGTGCGTAGAACGGAGCGAGTCCGACGACGAGCTCGCCCTTGTCGGTGACCGCCTTGAGGGAACCGTCGGCGGCTGCGGGCGTGGCCGCGGGCTCCGGCGCCTTCGCGGGTGTCGCGGCGGTGCAGCCGGCGAGCGCGAGCGCCGCCATCAGGGCCACGAGCGCGAGGACGACGATCATGCATCTCTTCACGTACATCTGTTCTCCTATGTCCGGGATACGTGCTGCTTCGGGGTCAGGCGCGCTCGTCGACCCCGTGGAACGAAACCGTCAGGCCCGCCGCGCCAAGCGCGGACCGCAGAACCTCGATGAAGACACCCGATCGCTCGGCGTCCGTGGCCACGGGGGGATCCCCGGCGGCGAAGACCGCCTCGATCTCGCCGCCTTCGTAGCCGACACACGTCCTGTCGACGCCACAACTCGGGCTCCCGTCGACGCCGAGCACTGCCTCGATCGCGCAACCGTCCGCCGCGAGCACCGACAATGTGTCGATGGTCGGCCCGAGGATCCGCTCGCAGTGGCGCCGATAGGCTGGGGTGTCGTACTGCTGGCGCGTCATGCCCCAGCGGCGCATCCCAAGGAAGGTCGCCTCCGGGCATGGGAGCTGGATGATACCCACGCCCTGTTCGATGAGCGGGACGATGAGGTCCGCCCGGGCACCGGGATAGTCCGCGAGACCATGGACCTTGGTCGCGACGTCGAGGTGGCAGTGAGCCACGACGACCACGCGCCTGGAGCGTGCAGGCATACCATCCGCCTTCGTCGAGCGCCGGGGTCGATGCATAAGGATAGCATCTTCGTCACTTTCGACAAGCGAATAGTTCGTCTGATAGCGAGAGACCCTCGCGGAGCGAGCCACCGGACCCTAGAGCGCGCGCATCCGGTTGTTTCGCGGGTTGTGTTCGAGCTCGGCGAGGCCGAGTGCCTCGAGCAGGGGCGGCATGTACATGCCGAAGCGCCCGCGCAGGCCCTTCTTCAGGCCGTACCAGCCACCGACCGGATTGTCCTGTGCGCGCCCCCACGCCTCGACGGTGTCCTCGGCGGCCGGCTTCTGCTCGTCCGCGGCGCCGAGCGGAACCCAATCGCCGCGCTCCCTGAGCATCGCGTGCAGATCATCGATAGCGCGCAACCGATACCCGAGTACCGTCTTGCCGACTACGCAGACGATTGCGGGAGGATCTGCCGACTCGTCGCGGTACATGAGGTATTCGGAGGTACCGGGCGGGGTGTGCAGGACCCACGGATCCTCTTTGGTGCCGGAACCGATAGTGGGCATCGATGCCTCCCGGGGAGATGCGGATGATTGCACGGGGAATATGCCCGCTGGCGACGCGCTACCATCGGAGCCGCGACCGACGACAGAGGAGACCAACGTGGACGCACTCGACGCGATCATGACCAGGCGGAGCATCCGTCAGTTCACCGACGAGCCGGTCAGCGACGCGGAGATCGACACCGTGGTGCGGGCGGCCATGGCAGCGCCCTCAGCGCACAACGGGCGCCCGTGGCGGTTCGTGGTCGTACGGGAGCGGGAACAGCTCGAGCGGCTCTCGACCGCCACACCGTTCGCCGGGCCCCTCGCGACAGCCCAGGCCGGGATCGTCGTCTGCACCGAGAAGACGATCGGGCCGTATGCCGGGTTCTGGGTCATCGACTGCTCGGCGGCCATCCAGAACGCTCTCGTCGCGGCGCACGCGATCGGCCTTGGCGGCCTGTGGATCGGCGTGCACCCGATCGCTCCGTTCCGGCTCGCGGTGCGAAGGGTCGTGGGCGCCCCGAGGAACATCACCGTGCACTCGATGATCGCGATCGGACGGCCGGCGAAGGAGAAGGAAGCCGTGGACCGCTTCGAGGCGGACTGGGTCCACCGGGATCGCTGGTAGGCCCCCACGACGAAGGGCACGGGCTGTGTGCCGCGTACCCCCGTGGTCTGCCATCGGTCGGTCTCGACGCAGGTTACCCGCCGAGAGCCGTCATGATCTCGTCGTACTGCTCCTTGGTGATCTCACCGCTGGCCAGGCGACGCTTGGCGATTGCGACGGCCTCGTGATGTCCGGCGCCACCCGGAAGGACGACCGAGCCGGCCGGGCTCCCGTGTCGCGTCGACGCGCGAACCGCCCATATGACGAGCAAGACGATCCCAAGCGCGACCAGCGCGAAGAACAGCAACACCAGGATGCCGCCGAACCATCCGCCTCCACCCATCATCCCGGGGCCGTATCCGTGGCCGAACCCTCGTCCGTACATCATCTGAACCACTTCTTCCCGCACAGCCGACATCGTATGCCGACGTCGTTCACACATGATTATGTTTGCCCTCCAGACGTCGCTCCTAAACCCTCCGGGGTATTCGCTACGGATGGCCGACCGGACACGGGGGCGGAGATGGCGGCCGAATCGGGATGCGGACGGCTGCGGCGTGCGAGCGGGCGAATCTGGGTCTACACTGATTGAGCCGGTGGGGGCCGGCATAGCGTGCAGAGGACAGGGGGGCTGACCATGTCACGCAGGTATCCGACGCGACAGGCCGTCGTCGTCATCCATGGCATCGGGGAGCAGAAGCCGATGCAGACCCTTCGCAGCTTCGTGAACGAGATCGTCACCACGACGAACACGTTCGGACAGAAGCTGTGGAACCAGCCGGACAGGATGTCGGACTCCTTCGAGTTGCGGAAGTTCACCGCGCCCGGCGACAGAAAGGACTGGCCGCGGACCGACTACTTCGAGTACTACTGGGCCGCGAACATGCGGGATACGAAGTACTCGCACGTCCTCACGTGGTTCGTTGGACTCCTCTTCAAACGACCGTGGGACATCCCTGCTCGCATCCGTCTGATCTGGTGGGGTTCCTGGGGACTGGCCGCGTTCGCGGTACTGGCAGCGGCTATGGGTTGGATCGCGCCTCCTGGATCGGGTGGAGTCGCACCTGCGAGTTGGACCGCTGCCGTGCTCGCGGCGCTCGTCGCGGCGATCCTCAATGGCGCATTCCTCGGCTTCATTGGGGATGCCGCACGATACCTCAGCCCGAACCCCGACAACATCGCGCAGAGGCAGGCGATCCGCAGCGACGGAGTCCGACTGATTCGCCAACTCCACGCTTGCGGGAAGTATGGACGGATCATCGTGGTCGGCCACAGTCTCGGCAGTGTGATCGCCTACGACATACTGCGCTTCATCTGGGACGAATACCGCGAGAGTTCGCGGATCGAGTACCCGGGGGCCCGGGACGAAATCCTTGATGAGATGCGTGCATTGATGTCCGAAGGTCCCGGCGGTGACCTCAAGGCATTCGCTCTACGCTATCAAGACGCGCAGGAGCGACTCTGGCGGGCAGAGCGTGAGCACGGTGGCACGTGGCTCGTCACCGATCTCGTGACCTGTGGCAGTCCGCTGGCGCATGCGGCGGTGCTGCTGGCGTCGTCGCCACTCGACCTCGCTGAACGCCAGCGCGAGCGCGAGTTGCCGATGTGTCCGCCACGCACTCAGGACCGGGAGGATGCATTCACCTACGGAGTCCCGGACACGGAGGATGGCGACCCCGAGACCGCAGCCACACGGATCATCCACAACTCGGCGCTGTTCGCCTGCACGCGGTGGAGCAACCTCTACTTCGAGAGTGACTTCATCGCGGGTCCCCTCGCCGAGGTCTTCGGCCCGGGTATCCGCGACATCAGAGTGGAGACCGAGGACAAGGGCGCCAAGGACCGCCGCTGGAACCTGCGCTACGCCCTCGGGAAGACATGGGCGTCGCACACCATGTACTGGCAGCCGCCCAAGCCCGCGTGGTGGAACAGATCGGCCCCGCCAATGACCTGGGACTCCATACGCCGACTGCGTGGCGCCATGCAGGTGAACGACATGGTTCGCGTGACCTTTCCCGCGACCAAACGCAACGATGCCGGCACCGACGACTAGCCCTACCGCAGCATCTCGCCCGTCGCCAGATAGTGGTTGAGCCGGGTCTCCCAGTCGCGCATGAACTCGAGGTAGTACGCCTCATCGAAGGCTGCGACGAACTCGTCCCCGGCTGGGCCAAGGCTCGTGTGCGTGTAGGTGATCTCTGCGTCGGTGCCGTCGGGCGACGCGGTCAGGCGGATCGCGATCCGGCACGCCGTCACGCGCGGGGTGACCTTGAGCATCTCGACGAATCCCGCGTCGGGCTCGTGGCGCGTGACGACCCAGACGGCCTCATCCGCGCCCTCCCCCGTCACCGCGACGCAATCGGCCTCGGCGACGCCGGACGCGGTCACGACGAACGACGGGTCCCATCGTTCGAGCCACTCGGCCTCGCGGACCGGGCACAGGAGCCGCAACACGCGCTCGGGCGGTGCCTGGATGCGCTGCGTGTAGGTACGGGTGGCTCTGACGGGCGTGCGGATCTCCATGGCCTGCCTTCCCGGGCGCCTATCGAGCCGACTTCGCGAGCTGCTCGCCCCAGGCGCGGGCGCGGTCCAGCTCTCCGTCTTTCAGCGGCCCGTACGTGCCGCCGACGAGGAAGCGCTCACCCTTCGCGTCGACCGGGCGGTATCCGAGCGCGGCCAGCGCCTTCGCGATGCCCTTCGCTGCGGAGCCGGGCGACCACCAGATCCGCGTTTCGAAGGTCGCGAGACGCGCGGTCCCGGATGGGACCGTCTCGAGCCACTCGGCCATCGGCGGCTGCGAGACGTCGGTGTCATGGCCGGCGTGCGCTGGGTTGGTGCGGATGCCGTCGAGCGCGCGGCCGTTCGGTACGGAGAAGCCGAGCAGCGGGGAGCCGACGACGAGAAGATCGATCCCCGCCAGCGACTCGGGCGTCGCCTCGGCCGTGGACAGGACACGTGTCCCCTCCCCGATACCCTCTGCGATCGCACGGGCGACCGCCGCGGTGTTTCCCCAGATCGATTCGTAGACGACGAGTGCAGCCATGGCTAGGGCTCCGTTCGACGGGTACTGACCATGCAACAGGGTACCGCTGACGGGGCCACCTCGGTCATGACGTCCCTACCAGACCTCCTGGCCGGGGGCTTGCCCCAATCCAGCTCACGATCCTACTTCACCCGCACCTGGTAGCGGATCACGGTCTTCATCACCTTCGCGCCGGGGCGCGACTGATACTCCTCCTCGTGGGGGCCGGCGATCTCGTAGCCCTGCTCCTCGATGAAGGCGTGCAGGCGGCGGATGTTTGGCTCCTCGTCGGCGTAGGGGCCGATGTGGAGCAACTGCGCGACCGTGCCGTACTCCCACGTCTCGAGGTCGACCTCGATCCCCGGGACCTTCTGCGCCACCTCGGTCGTGCCATCGGGCACCGCGAGCGCCCAGGCGGCCTCCCACTCCTCCCGCGGGACTACCTTCCAGCCCTCCCCACCGAACCAGCGAGCGCGCGGAGGCTCGACCTTGTACTCGATCCCCTGCTTCTTGAGCGCGAACTTGAGGGTATAGGCCGCGCCGTACAGCGCCTTGAACACGGCCTCGCCCACGACATCCGGGTCGCCGACCGTGCGGACCACCGCCATCGTGCGCGACGGCGCCTCCACGATCTCGGGATCGGTCTTGAGCTTGCGTGCTGCCATGCGACTCACCCTCTCTGACGCGCCGTCCCTCTCCGCCGATCATCGGGCACCCCACGGACCCATCAGTTCGATTCTCTCACGAAGGCTCGCCGGCGGATCAGCGGCCGACACCCTCGATGGCGGAGGCCGCGAGGGTGCGGAGCGGACCTGTGCGGGCGCGGATGGCGGACAGGCGCGCAAGGATCACCTCCGAGCGGTACCATTGCGGTGCACTGCACATCAGCTCGAGGGGATAGGGGTATCCGGATGCAGGCAAACGGAAAGACCATCGCCGTCACCGGTGGCGGCAACGGGATCGGTCGGGAACTCGTGCTCCAGCTGCTCGTCCGCGGGGCGCGCGTGGCGGCGCTCGACATCAGTGAGGGCGGGCTTGCGCAGACCGCGGAGCTCGCGGGCGCGAAGAGGGACAAGCTCTCGACCCACGTCGTGGACATCACCGACCGCGCGGCCGTCGAGGCGCTGCCGGAAGCGATCCTGGCGGCACACGGCCAGATCGACGGCATCATCAACTGCGCCGGCATCATCCAGCCGTTCGTGCGCTTCAACGACCTGGGCTACGACGCGATCGAGCGGATCACCAAGGTCAACTACTGGGGTCCCATCTACATGGTGAAGACGTTCCTGCCGCTGCTGCTCAAGCGCCCCGAGGCGCACATCGTCAACGTGTCGAGCATGGGCGGCTTCGTGCCGGTTCCCGGCCAGACGATGTACGGCGCCACGAAAGCGGCGGTCAAGCTGTTCACCGAGGGGCTGCACTCCGAACTCGTGGACACGAAGGTCGAAGTCACCATCGTGTTCCCCGGCGCGATCCACACCGACATCTCGAAGAACTCGGGCGTGGGCGGTCCGCCCAACGCCGAGCAGGAAGCGAAGGCATCGAAGATCAAGATGACCGAGCCGGACGCAGCGGCCCGCATGATCCTGGACGGCATGGAGAAGAACGCCTACCGCGTGATGGTCGGCTCCGACGCGAAGATGCTCGACCGTCTCTCGCGCCTCTCCCCGCTCAAGGCCGCCACGATCATCTACCAGCAGATGCGGTCCCTGCTGCCGTAGCGAAAGACCGTCAGACACGAGACGCGGCGCCACGGGCACAGATGCTCGTGGCGCCGTTGCGTTGTCTCCATGGGCGATCTCGCCTTGCTCGCTACCCGTCCGCCGACTCCAGCTGCTTCCGCAGCTTCCGGATCTTCTTGAGCCCCCACTCGTAGTGACTCGACGTACAGGAGACCAGGAACGCGCCGAGCGATGTGGTCCCGGTCCAGCGGTACAGCCGCTTCGTGAACAGCTCCTCGTCGGTGTGGTTCAGGATCAGCCCGTGGACCTGGCGGTGGGTCTCCTGCACGAGCGCGAGCGCGCTCTCCAGATCGGTGCTCTGGTGGACGGCCCAGAGGTCGCGGTTCAGGTCGGGCGTGGTCCTCCAGGTGAATCCGGGCGCGGGGATCGCGGGCTGCTCGCCGCGCATCCCGACCTTGTACCAGCCGAGCATGAGCTTGTGCCACTCGTGCAGGTGGCTCACAACGTCGCGGATCGTGCGATCTCTTCCCGGAAACGGAAACTGCTCGTCACGAAGATCCGCCGGGATCGCCTCGACCTCCGCGAGCAGAAGCCGGAATCCGGCGTCGCTGGCGTCGATCATGGCGGCCTTGGTGGTGGGGCGGGGCATACGCGCTCCTACTCCGGCGGCAACTCGGCGTCATCGAGGATGGGCGGCGGCGGGACATCGATGAAGGTGCCGTGGCGACCGGCCGACCATTCGGCCCGGTCGATCGGCTCCGCTTCTGCCTCAGGGACGAGACGATCGGGGTTCTTTCGCGAGTTCTGCCAGCGCAGCCACGCGCGCAGTTCATCCTCATCGCCCTCGACCAACATGGTGCGCATGTAGAGGATCCACCCCGTGCTGAGCATCGCCACGGCGAGAACAACGTAGATGTTCAGCGTCGCGCAGGCCAGGACGAGTCCGATGACGCTGGCGAGCGCCCAGCGACGGATGCTGCCGGGTCGTCCGACCAGCCACCGCGTGATGATGCGTCGCCTGTGTCCCGGCAGTTCGGCCACGCGCGCTCCCCCTCGATCGCTCACTGCGCCTACAGTATGCGACAACGAGAACCCACACCGCGATCGATGCGTCTCAAGACCGAGACACGTATTTGGAGGGGGCACCAGATGAACCGACGATTCGTTCTTGCGGTTGCCATTGCCGCTGCGCTCGTGCTCGCGGCCGGGTGTGCGAAGGCGCAGCCGACGACGCTCGGTGAGAAGGACTCAGGCAGCGTGGTCCAGATCGGCGCCGGGCAGGAGTTCGTCGTCCGACTTCCATCGAACGCCACGACGGGCTTCCGTTGGGTCGTCGCCGAGATCGGGCCTGTGACGCAGGTCGGCGAAGCCGCCTACGAGACACCGCAGGACCCCGGCGTCGTCGGTGCGGGCGGGACGGAGACACTCACCTTCAAGACCGGTGCCTCGGGTTCCGGGCAACTGAAGCTGGAGTACCGTCGTTCGTGGGAGAAGGACGTACCCGCGGAGAAGACGTGGAGTGTGACCATCAAGTAGCCGCAGTCGCGGCTAGGGAGTCGCCGTCCACGACCACGCGTACCAGGCGATCATCCCGCAGAAGACGACACTCACCGCGATCAGGAAGTTGTCGTAGGCACCCTCGTACGGCAGGCCGGCGAGGTTGAAGAGCACCGAGGCGACGGCCGCCGCCAGCGTGACCCAGCGGACCGCGGGGAACGGAAGCGTCAGCGACAGCACGAGCATGACGATCGGGACGAGCATGATCACCGCGATCGCCAGCCACGCCCCCTGGCCCATCGGCTTGCCCTGGATCTCGCCGGGCGTGGCGTGCCCGGCGAAGATACGCAGCACGTCGCCGAGCAGGTAGGTCAGCATGACCGCCACCCACAGTCCCGACAGGGTGATCCGCACATCGACCATGACTCACGCACCCCTCTCCACCGCGATGACGACCTTGCCGCGAGCGTGGCCCGCGTCGAGGTAGCGGAACGCCTCGGCGGCCTCTGCGAGCGGGTAGGTCCGGTCGATGACCGGCGTCATCTTGCCCGCCTCGATGAATTCGCGCAGCGCGGTCAGCGTCTCGCTGTTCGTGGCGGCCACGAACGGCGCGCCCTGCTGCCGCACGAAGATCGCCGAGAGTGCCGCAGCGATGATCCACCCCATCCCGGCGTGACCGCTGCTCGGAAGGTGGAGCCCGTCGGGCGCAAGCACCCGGCGCGTGGCGGAGAGCGAATGGCTCGCGACGTTGTCGAGGATCACGTCGTAGCGCTCGCTGCCCCGGGTGAAGTCCTCGCGGGTGTAGTCGATGACGTGGTCAGCGCCGATCGCGCGAACCATCTCCACGTTGCCGGTGCTGCACACCGCGGTGACCTCGGCGCCGAGCGCCTTGGCGATCTGCACGGCGTAGGGACCCACGCCACCCGAGGCTCCGTTGATGAGCACTTTCTGCCCGGGACGCACCTTCCCGTGGTCGCGCAAGGCCTGCAGAGCGGTGCACGCCGACGTCGGCACGGCCGCCGCCTGTTCGAACGTCAGGTTGCCGGGCTTGAGCGCGATGGAGGCCTGGCCGGCGACGGTGTACTCGGCGCACGAGCCGTGGCACTCGCCGAAGACCTCGTCACCCGGCGCGAAGCCGGTGACGTTGGCCCCGACCGCCTCGACGACTCCCGCGAAGTCGAGCCCGACGACGAAGTCCGCCTTGGGCTTGGGCCATCCGATGTAGAACACGATCGGCCACGGCTTGCCCCGCATGCCGTAGTACTCTCCGGCGGCCAAGGACGCGGCCCGCACGCGGACGAGCACCTCGCCCTCTCCCGGCTTCGGCTTCGCGAGCTCCTTGAGCTTCATCACATCCGCGGAACCGTATCCGGTCTGGATGATGGCGTTCATGGCGAATCTCCTTACTAACGCTGTTAGTCTCCTGTAGCACATACTCTACTAACGGTGTTAGTATGTCAAGGACGCCGGAGTCCGTCCCCCGCGGGCGGACCATCGAAGGAGGCACCACGATCGCTCGGGCAACAGCAGCAGGCGGACCGCGCGAGACACTGAACCGGGAACGCGTCGTGCGCGCGGCGATGGAATTGGCGGACGAGAGCGGCATCGAGTCGGTCACCATGCGCGAGCTCGGGCGCCGGCTCGGCGTCGAGGCGGCATCGCTCTACAACCACGTCTCGGGCAAGGACGACCTGCTCGCCGGCATGACCGACCTCGCTGCGGCCGAGATCGAGCCTCCGTCAGGCGACGGCGACTGGAAGGAAGCGATGCGGCGCCGGGCCGTCTCGGCTCGCGGCGTCTTCCTGCGGCACCGCTGGGCCGCCGCGCTCATGGACTCGCGGGAGTGGAGCGGCCCCTACAGCCTGCTGTACGCGGATCGCGTGCTGGGCACGCTCATCGGCGCCGGCTTCTCCCCCGTGCTCGCTTCCTGGTCGTTCATCGCGCTCGACGGCTACATCTACGGCTTCCAGCGTCAGCGCTCCAACTTCTCGCCGAGCGAGGACGTGGACACGATCGAAGTGGCCCAGGATGTCCTCGCAGCCATCCCGCCGGGCACCTTCCCGTCGCTGGCCGCCGTCGCGATGGAGTACGCCGACAAGCCCTACGACGAGGATGCGGCCTTCAGCTTCGGCCTCGACCTGCTCCTCGACAGCCTTCAGCGACTGCTGGAATCGGACTGACGCGCGCTCATCCGAACGACCATCGCGACCCCTCCCGCGACCAGCGTGAGGCCCGCCCAGATCCAGTAGCGCGGTTGCGGCACGCCCGTCGCCATCACGAGCGTCGGGAACAGCGGAACGAACGCGTTCGCCCAGCCATGGGTGACGAGGCCGGCCATAGTGCGCCTGCCGGACACCTCGCGGATCGCCGCCTGGAAGTACGAGTAGCCGACGATGAGCAGCGTGAATCCGAGGAACGGCACGAAGCTCTGGTTCGCTCCCGGTATGAAGAAGAGCGGCGCGTGCCACACGGCCCACACCAGCCCGAGTACGAGGTTGCCCAGCCAGGGCCCGAGCCGCTGCTCGAGCGGGTCGAGGATGTACCCGCGCCAGCCGAGCTCCTCTTGCCCGCCGCCGAGGAAGACCATCGCCAGGACGTAGGGCGGGAAGACCCACACCGACGGCAGCAGCATCGGCAGGCGCGGCGCTCCCCACAGCTCCGGCAGGATCCAGGCGAGCCACGTGGTCACGCCGAGCACGAGAGGCGGCAGCAGCCAGCCCCACCGGCCGAAGCGCAGATCGAGCAGACCGCGCAGGTAGTCGCGAACGGCGCTCGGACCGCCCAGGGTCCGCAGCGAGCAGAACGCTCCCGCTGCGGGCCCGAAGATGCCGAGGACGGTCAAGGGCAGGTTCAGGGCGCTCAGCAGCGGCGTCCCGCTCGGGATGACCCCCGCCCCTTCGAGCACCAGCGGCAACCAGATCAGCCACGACCACGCGAACGTGACCACGAAGTACCTGTACGGGAACCGCTGCGTCTCCACGGGTCTACGCCAAGACCGGGGTCGCGTGAGACTCGTCGAGCCCCTTCGCGATCAACCAGATCGCGAGCGCCATCTGCTGCAGTGCGAGGACCGTCATCAGCCCCGCGTACACGGGCGTCACGACCTCGATCACGCCGCCCAACACCAGCACGCTGGCAATCACGGTGAGCGCGAGTCCCGCGAAGCCCCAGAGCGACAACCAGCGGGGAACGAGCTGGGCCCGATACAGCACCGCGTAGTACATCGCATCGCCGGCCATCAGGACGAACATCATCGCGACATGGTTGAGGCCGTCGCGCGTGGTGCGCAGCAGATCGCCGAGCGTCTGGAAGTACGACATGACCGGTGCCCCTGCACCGACATAGCGGACGCTCAGATCGAACAACAGCAGGAGCACGAGTGCGCCGAGCATGTTGAGCACTCCGGCGGCTATCCGGAAGCCGAGGAAGCCGGCTGCGGCGGTCGGACCGTACCGCTTCACGACCGGGTGCAGCACGATCGCCACGCCCACGTACGCGGCCGCCGTGATGCACTGGAACAGCGCGCCGAGCGTCACCTGGGTCCCGTTGGCGGCCACCAAGCGGAGGTAATCCGCCCCGTCGGCGGCGCCCACGATGCTCAGCGCGCCGGCAGCGGTACCGACGAGGAACAGGACTCCCGCGGCGATCGCGGCCCGCCGCGTGGCGCTCATCGTGCGACCGCGTTCGCGATCACCGGCATCTTGCCGGCCCACGTGTCGAACAGCGCGGCGCCCTCGACCAGCTCGCACATGAAGTGCGCGACGTTGGCCATGTTCGTGTCGTCGGGCTTGGCGAGTGTGGCGACGATGCCCTCGTGCAGCACGTACGGAGTCACGTCGCCCTCGCACAGCGTGTCGGGACGGACGACGACCCAGCGCACGGAGTCGTTGCCCGTGCCGATGCGCTCGGCGAGGTGGTCGGCCGCGGTCTGGTTGTCCTTCGCGGGCGGGACCAACGCGCGCATGGTGGCGAGAAGCCCGCGCTCGATACCGCTCCGGCGCGTGTCGAGGCCGCCGGGGCGGTTGACCGCGACGGTGTTCATGAGGACGAACTTGACCGGCTCGGCGGGGCGCTGCGCCTCGATCGCGCGGCACGTGCGGGCGACGGCCCGTGTGACCAGGTCGCGCGGCGGGCCGAACAGGCCCTTGAGGTCGATGCGGTGACCGAGGCACGAGATCACGGCGTCGCAACCGGCAACGTGGCGCTGAAGCTCCGCGTCAGTCAGCGAGAGCAGGTCGGCTTCGGTCACGGTCAGATGCGGGTTTCCGACCACCGCGGCGGGCAGGCGGGTCGAGGAGCGGACGATCGCGCGGACGTCGACGCCGCGGTCGAGCAGCTGCTGCGGGACGCGCCCGCCGGTGCGGCCGGTGGCGCCGAGGAGCAGGACGGTGGTGGTGGCGTTCATGACTCATCTCCCGGGTAGTGGAACACGTCGTTCAGCGGAACTGCGAACACGTTCGCGATCTGGAAGGCGACCTCGAGGGAGGGCGAGTAGCGACCCTGCTCGATGGCGATGATGGTCTGTCGCGTCAGGTTCACGCGGTCCGCCAGCTCGGCCTGCGTCATCTCGCCGGCTGCGAAGCGCAGCGCCCTGATGCTGTTGGTGACGCGCGTCGGCTTCACCATGACTAGTAGCCCCGGCGGTAGACGACGAGCTTGGCCACGGACGACGCGGTCCCCGCGAGCATGAGCGAGAGGAACAGCGCGTTCGCGATCCAGAACGGGTCGAAGCGCATCATCGCGAGCGCAAGCACCCCGAGCGCGCCGACCGACAGGACGTAGTAGCCGATCAGCTCGCCACGACGGTTGATGTTCACGTCGCGCTCGTCTTTGCGGTCGATCTCCTTGAGCGAGCCCTCGCCCGTGATCTGATCGGAGATCGCCGCGCCGATGGACATGAGGATCGAGCCGACGATCGTCATGGCGACGATCGAGCCGACAGCGACGATCATCGGGACCTGGTACACGATCTCGGCGACCGGCGTTCCGGCCATCTGGCCCGCCACGGTCCACGCGTACACGGCGGTGACCACGATGGTCACGAACGTGCTGACCCACGTGAGTTTCTCTTCGAACGACATCGGAACCTCCTGCGTGTCTAGAATGTTTGACATCCCGACTGTAAAGAGGTTCAGACACCGTGTCAAGTATTCTTTACTCACAGATTCACGAGTGGCGCGCATTCTCACGCCCCGCGAGGACGCTTCCTACGCCGAGATGTGAAGCCTGAGTCCGAGGGAGCGAACCACCTTCTGCACCGTTCCGAACTCTGGGTTCCCGTCGGCCGACAGAGTCTTGTAGAGACTCTCGCGTCCCAGACCCGTCTCGCGCGCGATGAAGGTCATGCCCTTCGCCCGGGCGACATCGCCGAGCGCGGCCGCGAGCAGCGCCGGATCATCCTCGTCGAGCGCCGCGTCGAGGTACGCCGCGATCGCCTCGTCCGAATCGAGGTAGCTCGTGATGTCCCAGGGGCGGGTCACTGTCTTGTGCTCTGTCATCGTGAGTCTCCCTTACAACCCTCGCGCGAGCTCCTTGGCCCGCTCGATGTCGCGCCGTATCCGCGCACCGATCCTGAGCTGCGCGTTGAGGTCTCGCAGCCCCTCGAACGAGCGCTCGTACTCGTCAGTCTGTCGAATCTCCAGCATGCGCAGAGTGTATCCTACACACTACACACGACGCAAGGGACGAACGCGCCGCCGTCAGACCTCCGCGCAGAGTGCTGCCAGCTTCCTGGCGGTATTGATGTTGCGCGTGGTCATCCGGGTGTAGGAAGCGTGTCCGGCGATCTTCGTGATGTGGCTGCGGTTGTAGTTCTCCCGTGCGATGTTCCAGACGATCGCACCGGGTGTGTGGAAGATGCGCATGAACTCGGCACGGATGGGCAGCTCGTCGATGAGAGCGGGATCGTCGACGTCGCCGAAGAGGTAGGCGACGTAGGTCTGTTCACGCTCGCTGCTCCCCCACTCGCTCGGTATCGAGTCGGCGATGGCGATCATCTCTGCCGACGTCTTCACCAGCGTGGGGACCCTCGCGCCGAATGCCCGCTCGATGGCGTCTTCGATGAGGGGCGTGAGTTCGGCTGCGCCCATGTCTGAATCGAACACGACGTTGCCGGAGTTCAGGTAGGTGACGACGTCGGTCAGCCCGAGACCCTCGAGGAGAACCTTCAGATCACCCATGGGCACGCGGACGCTCTTGCCCACGTTGACCCCACGCAGCAGCGCGACGTACTTCATTGAATTCCCCCTCCCGAATCGCCTCGGCTCAGTGATCCTCGCTTGCAGCGCTCGCCACGCGCTCACAGTTTCTTCTTGAAACCTGTCCATCGGGCGGCGAAGCCGCAGGACTCGTAGAGCGCGGCGGCGTCGGCGCGGACCGACTCGGTGAGCAGGATCATCTGCTTGCAGCCGCGCTCGCGTGCGGCGCGCTCGAGCGCGCCAAGCAAGGCGGTCGCGACGCCCCGACGGCGATGCGCCGGATCGACGACCACATCCTCGATCACGAGGTACGAATCGCGCCCGCCGTAGAGCCCGTGGCACACGACGCCGGTCGCGGTGCCTACACAGACGCCGTCGACCCGGGCCGCCAGGAGCAGGTGGTCCGGGTCGTTGGAGAGATCGCGCAGCGTGGCGGCCATCGCGTCGACGTCCGAGGACTCGCCCCAGAAGTGCTCGTGGAGCCGGCCGATGGCGGGGAGGTCTGTCGGGGTGATGGGGGTGATGTCCACGGGTGCACTCGCCGTCGTCTCGTGTCGGATCAGACGTCAGGGTCATCCGGCTCGCCGTCGCCCACCTTGCCCATCGCGCGCTCGAAGGCGCCGCGGTCACCACGGGACGCACGCTCCTCGAGGTAGTCGATGGTCATGAGGGCCGACATCTTCTCGGCGAGCGCCGTCGAGATGAGCTGGTTGATGGAGACGTCCTCTGCCTTGGCGAGCTCGCGCACCTTCCGATGGAGCGACTCTGGCAGGCGCAGGCTGATGGTACTCATGACGAACCTCCCATGCTTCGCATCACCCACCTGCTGACTCAGGATGCGCTGCGCATCACGACCCTGCCGCATCTGGACGAGCGTGATGACGAGGGCGACCACAGCCGACACCGCCGCAGCCACAAGTGCCGAGTTGGCCCACTCGCTCATCGTCTACCGCCTCTCGGAGTCACAAACCGGGGAAGCCCGCGCGACTCCACCATAGCCGAACACCTCTCGCAATCGAACGGCGTTACCGCTCCGCCGCGACCGCGCTCGCGCCCGCGACCCAGCGGCGCTCCCCCGCCGGCGCCTTCCTCGCCATCACCACACCCAGCCACCCGAGCCACAGGATCTGCAGCGCGCCGAAGGCGTAGGCGGCGTCGCGCAGGGGCGGGACCATCGAGATGAGGCCAAGCCCGCCGATCACCAGACCGAACCAGGCGTGTGCTTTGGGCAGCGCACCGCTTCGCAGCGCGAGGACGCTGACCAGCAGCACCCACAGGCCGCCGAGGATCTCGCCACCGGCTCCCCCGAGCGCGAGGGCGACCGGCTCGATCGCCTGCCACGCGGCGTGGGCCTGCGCGAGGTCGGTCCGGGCGAGGTCCACGATAGTCGTCATCCCGTACGCGTAGATCATCCCGCTCGCGACGAGCACGAACGACCACGTGAGCCCGATCGCGGCCGTCACGCGCGCGGTCGCCGGCGCGAACTCCCGGAACCTGTCGTAGAGCGCGAACGCCAGCACGCCGAGTGCGATCCCGACGAACACGTACGTGGCGAGGTACACGGCGTACATGCTCGCGTAGTTCCCCACGACCAGCGCGACCCTGGCCGCCACCGTCTTCGCCGACGGGTAGTCGACCGCGAGCAGGAAGTACGGCATCGCTCCGAGATACGCGAGCGCGATGTAGAACGCCGCCGTGCCGCCTGTCCGCTGGGTCCGTGCCTCCTGAAGTGCCGTTCTGTCCATCGTGCATCCTCCTTCACGGGGGTCGCGGCGCGGTTGCGCACGCGGCCGTTGGCTGTATACTTACTAAGTAAGTCACCGCAGTATCGTACTTACTTAGTAAGTCTGTCAACCCTGAGGGGAAACGATGGCGAAGAAGTCCGCAGACAGCGCCAAGGAGACACCGGGCCGAGTCCCGCTCACCCGGGACCGGATCCTCGCCACCGCCGCCGAGATCGCCGACGAGCGCGGCGTCGGCGCGGTCACGATGCGCGAGGTCGCCTCACGGCTCGGCGTCGAGGCGATGTCGCTGTACAACCACGTCGCGAACAAGGACGACATCCTCGACGGGATGGTCGACCTCGTGGTGGAGCAGCTCGACGTGCCGGGCGACGGCGACGACTGGCGTGACGCGATGCGCCGCCGCGCGATCTCCGCGCACCGGGTCTTCAGCAGCCACCCGTGGGCCGCTGCCCTGCTGGACTCGCGCGAGTCGAGCGGCCCCACCCGGCTTCGCTACTACGACGCGATCCTCGGCGCGCTCGCCCGCGCCGGCTTCTCGGTCCAGGGGGCGGCGCGCGCGTACTCGCTGCTCGACAGCTACATTTATGGGTTCGGCATCCAGCAGATGAACATGTCCGGCGGCGGCGCGTCGTCCGAGGAGATGGCCGAGGCGATGCGCGCGAACATCCCCGCCGACGAGTACCCGCACCTGCACCGGATGGCGTCGCACGCGATGGAGTCCGGCTACGACGCCGAGGCCGACTTCGCCTTCGGACTCGAGATCATCCTCGACGGGCTCGAGCGGGTGCTGGCGGAGTCGCGCCCTGCGTAGCCCTCGGGCGGTTCAGCATCGCCTCAGCGCGGGTACGAGTCATTCGTGATCATGCAGCGGATGGAAGCGGTGAGTGGGATGCCTGAGGTCGTCGATTTCGTGAATGTGTCGCTTGCCGGCCTCGAGTCGTCGCCGGTGGCGCCTGCGCTCGCCGGCCTGCGGGCCAACGAGGCGCGCTACTACATGAACAAGTACAAGCACGCGTTCACCGTCACCCCGGCGGCCGAGAACCAGGAGACACTCGACTACGTGAACCGCATCCTCAAGCAGGAGCGCGACATCGAGTTCGCCGCCAAGCCGCTGGAAACGTCGATGTTCGAAGTCGACGGCATCAGGATGGCCTACGTCTTCTACGAGGACGGGCTCGCGGTCAACGTCATGTACACGGTCGCCGACGCCAAGAAGCGAGCGGTCGGCTTCAAGCTCTCAGAGGGCATGGACGTGCCCAAGGAGCTGGAGACCAGGTTCAAGTTCGCGAGGCAGAAGTCGAAGCTCGCCGGCACGATCCGCGGGTCGTTCTTCGTGATCAAGGGCGAGTACTAGAGAGCCCCCCCCCACGCGGCTCCCCTAGCGGCATTCCGGAGGGCTGTCCTTCGGGACCCTGAGAGTGAAGGTCGACCCGACGCCCAGCTCGCTTTCCACGGCGAGGCTGCCTCCCAGCATCGCCGCCAACTGCGACGAGATGGCGAGCCCGAGACCCGTACCGGCGCTGATCCGATCGGGCATGTCGACCTGGTAGAAGCTCTCCATGACATGTGGCATGTCGGAAGGGCCGATGCCGCGTCCGGTGTCACTGACCGCGAACTCCAGCCAATCGCTATCACCGGACACACCGAGCGAGACCGTGCCCGAATCCGTGAACTTGATCGCGTTTCCCAAGAGGTTGACGAGGATCTGAGTCAGGTGGCGGGGGTCCGCCCTGAGTGACTCGATTCCCGGCTCGATCGTCACGACAAGCCGCAGGCCCTTGGCATCCGCCAGCGAATCCACCATCCCGCGCGCGCCCTCGACCAGCGACCCGAGGTCGACCTCTTCGATACAGGGGGTGACGCGACCGGCCTCTATCCTGGACAGGTCGAGGATGTCATTGATCAACGAGAGAAGGTGCTTGCCGGACTCGCCGACCATGGCGAGCTGCGTTGCCTGCTCCTCGTTGATGGGACCCGCGAGGCCCTCGCGAATGATATGAGTGAAGCCGATGATCGAGTTCAAAGGGGTTCGCAACTCGTGGCTCATCGACGCAAGGAAGTCGCTCTTCGCGAGAGTCGCCCGCTCGAGTTCGGCATTCGTTTCCATGAGCTCGGCGTTCGCAGCTGACAGCTCCCGAGTGCGCGCGCCGACACGCTCCTCGAGCTCCGCGTTGAGGCGCAGGATCCTCTCCTCGGCCTGCCGTCGCTCGGTGATGTCCCGGATGAAGCCGAAGAAGCGGTCGCCATCCGACGGCAGATACGAGACGCTCACCTCGACATCGTAGAGCGAGCCGTCGGAACGCCGATGCTGGGACACGTAGCGATCCTGACCCCGTTCGATGATCAGACGGTTGTGTGCGTCGATCTCATCGGGGGTCTCCTTCATCTCCAGGTCGGAGATGCGCATCGCGAGAAGCTGCTGATGTGTGTAGCCGCTCATCTGACAGTACGCTTGGTTGACGTCGAGAAGTCGGCCATCCGCCCCATATGACCAGAACCCGTCCATCGTCGTGCGAACGGCTTGCTGGAAACGCTCGTTGCTCTCCTCGAGGTCTCGGGCAACTGAGAGCCGCGCGAGCGCCGCATGGGTGTGAAGAACGAACCGCTCGACAAGTGGCGCGGGCACCTCGGCGTTCGGCTGCCTGGTGCACAGATGGATGTTGCCGAGGACAGAGTCCCCGTCGACGATCCCGATCGTATAGACATCGCGGATACCGGCGATCTTGGCCGCGAGTGCACCGATGGTCGGAGAGACCTCGCTCGAGGCAAACTCGGCGAAGCCGCCGTCCACCCTTGAGAGCCTGCTTCCGAGCATCAGGGCCCGGTACTTGGGGACGATGGTCGAGCGCTTGCCGATGATCTGGAACCCCACGAGCTTGGCCGCCCGTGCGAAGACCGAATCATCCAGCCCGAAGAGGCCGCGAGTGATGAACTGATCCGAGTCAGGGGCAGCCTCGTTCACGATGACGATCGAACCCGGCACGACGCCGGTCATGAACTCGCCGATGACGTGGTAGACCTCGTCGGTGCTGCCACACCCGAGCAGCGTGGTCGCGGCGTCAGCGAACTGCGCAGGAGGCGAGAACGGATCCGTGACCTGACCCGGTGTATCGAACTGGACGCTACCCGTGTCTCGCATCGATCCCGCCCCGACCGTGGTACGAAGCCCTGCGCGAAGCAGCGAGTCCGAAGAGCGCACTACTTCACCGGGGGTACCAGCTCATGCTACCCCCCGAGGCGTCGTCGGTCATGGATCGATCTACGAACGGCGGGGGCCGTCGGTGCGTTCAGTCGTCAGGCCCGATGTCGGGCGCGTCGGGCACTCTCAGGCGCCTGCCGGCACCGTCTGCCGCAGCAACATGGCGGAGCACACGATCGAGAGCACCCCGACGACGGAGTACGCGACAGCCGCGACGTTGAACATGAAGATCAGCTCGAAGCCGGTCCACAGGATCAGGAGCACTCCCGCCACGAGGGTGACCGCGTACTGCCCGGAGACGCGGCGCAGCAGCATCACAGTCGCGACCGCGTTCGGTATCCCGAGCGCGAGCAGCATGGCGATGCCGATCCACGTGAGATCGCGGAAGAAGACATCAGCGAGCGGCAGCGTGCCGACGACCGGGAGTAGCGGCTGGAACCCCATCAGACTCCCGTCAGGGCTGATGAGGAACAGCGCGCCGCAGATGAGGCCGGCAAGGGCGTTGAGGATGCTGATGGTGATGACGAAGATGCGTGCGGCTTTGGGCATCGGTGTCCTTTCCGGCGAGCTGCCCCGCTAGTGCGTGGCGAAGGTGTTCCAATGTGAGGTCTCAAGCTCCATCGCCGCGTACGCCTCAAACAAGTACAGCTCGAGCGGATTCGGAATCTCCACGACCGCGACGTCCAGACCCGCCAGATACGCGCGGCGACTGTCGAACACCGCGCGGAACGTTGGATCCGCCATCGCCGTGGCCGCCCACCTTCCGTGCGGCGCATCGTGGGCGGCCATCCGGTAGGCCAGGGTCGCCGTCAGATGGTCGCCACGGCCGACGTGCTGCGCAAGCCGCTCGAACACGTGACGCGAGATACCCACGTAGATCGGCGCACCGCCGTCCATGAAGACGTAGCAGCCGCTGACGTCCCCGTCGAACCCGTGACGCCGGGCGATGGTCTTCGGGCCATGGCCTGGTACGGCGAACTCACTCATCGACACGGGCGACAACATGTGAGCACGCAGCTCGCGCATCCTCGCCGGAAGGACATCCGCGGCAAGAGTCGCGAAGTCATATGGGCATCCGTCTATGGTCATATGGTGTCTCTCCGGGGCGCCAGCGCCTAAGCGACCGGCCTAGTAGTCGAGTTTGATTCGGTCGTAGTGGTCCATGGCAGAGCGTCGCGTCGAGCTACGGTGCAGAACGGTGCCGTCATGTACGACGACATACTCGCCGCTGCCATCCGGTCCAATGAACAGCTTCCTCTGGTAGTCACCATCGACTGAGCTGTAGTCAGTGGGTCCGGTCGGTCGAGGTATCCCCAAGCCGTCGCACTTCGCCGCAACCCATTTCCGGTCGGCGTTCTCTCGCCGCTTGATCACGCCTTTGCTCACTCCCGCAGCATCGAGATTGCCCCCGAGGGACACCGACGGCCGAGAACGTCGCGGCTGCCCGATGGTCTGTGGGCTGGCTACCGAGACCTCCGGAACAGGGACATCGATAGCGTATTGCCGCCACAACTTCACGAGCTCTGCGCCGTCCAACAGTTCGATGCGCGTACCGGCAGCCCAGTTTTCGGCCCGCGCGCTGAAGGCGCCGTTCGTGCAGAAGATGCCCTTGTCAGCGCCCCGGTGCGTCACGACCCCAAAGAAGTCGCGGACTGCCGGCTCGCCCACGGATGACTGCTGCCGCTTGCACTGCACCAGAACGACCCGACCCTCCTTGGTGAGTTCGAGATCGATTCCGCGATCACCACTTGCTGGCGTGTGCTTCACGGAGTATCCGATCGCCTCAAAGAGGTGCCCGCACAAGCGTTCGAACTGCTGTCCTGACAGCAAGTGCAGCCGATCCAGAATGACTCGACTTGCGTCGTCCACGGCTCCCCCTCTGTACGGTGCTCTGCCTGTTGAGTGATCTTGCTCGCAGCAACTACGCGTAAGTCTACAGTCCGCTGAGGGTCGGCCTGAGCGCCGGCTACGGAAGCCGGCGGCCCTCCGGATAGGCGAAGACGATGGGATCCGGCGATGAGCAGGTCCCTTTCTCTGCCACGAGAAAGACGTCCACCGGCAGTCGCAGCAAAGCACCAAGAAGGTAGATGCCCAGCGCCTGACGGGTGTTGATCGTGTCACGCGTGTCAGCTCGCTTGCACTCGGCAAACCGAATCTCGGTCGTCCCGGGCTTGTAGATGAGGAGGTCAGGCTCCTCCGCCGGATTGTGATGCTCCTCCCGGAAGGGCATGAGCGCCTTGTACAACGTCCTAGCAGCGGCGAGCCGATCCGGGCCGAGCGCGTTCAGGACGACAGCCTCCGATTCCTCCCACCTACCGGGCCTGTTGCCACCGAGGACATTGAAGTCGTGATGAATCCACCGGTAACCACGCTGCTCCCAGTACTTGCCAACGACATACTCGCCGAACCCCTTGGTCCCCGGAAGGCGCCGGCAGTATTCGCAAATGCAGTCCGAGCGCTCTCCGCTGAACCACGCTTCGCGCTCGTCAAGCGTGAACTCGACCAAGATCGGTTCCAGAGTCATGTGAAAGCCCATCGAACTCCTCTCGCCGTTCTCGCATGCGGTCCGCTAGAGATGACTCCCGTCAGAGCTAGGACAGACTACGCGACGGCCTCGTTCTCGATCTTCTCCAGCAGCATTCGAACTTCTGAGGGCTCCGGCAAGGTGACGACCGGTCGCTTCGCGACAATCGCTTCACAGGTGGGTTCGAACGCCTCGTACACGAAGGACTCTTTGCTGGCACTCTGGAACATGTCCCGAAGGAAACTCGCGTCGAGCCTGTTCCGTACTGCGCCAATGAACTCCCGTGTCTCTGCCTCGGACAGCATGTAGTCTGTTGCGAGCGGCTCCAGGCAATCGGGTAACAGGCGGATCATTGCCTTGGCATCGTCCTCGATCAGACCATCTAGGACATGCCTCGTGGCCATAGACGCGGCTGCGCCGCCAGCCAGGGAGCCGATGATGCCACCTACTACGCCCCCGACCTTCTCGCCCCCAGGAATACGGGCGAGAGACCCAAGCGCCCGTCCCGCTGCGGCCCCAGCCATCCCTCCGCCGGCACCGCCTGCCACCCCGGCACCGTTTACTGCCAAGTTCTTGCCAAACTGCTTCCAGGAGATGCTCTTCTTGATCGCCGCGCGGTAGAAGTCAGGTGTAGAGACAACAACGGTGGCAACGACCGACGTAACAACACTGGTTCGAAGCAGTTTCGCCACATGGTTGATCGCCGTCTGAGGATTCACCGTGTTGCCGAGTGACGCTTCTGCGATCCGTTGTACCAAGCCCTTGCCGACCTTGGTGGCGGCAAGGGCCCTCACGCCGTTCCGCATGACGACAACGCCCACTGCCGCCGCCCTAGTTCTGAGCACTTGGGCGACCGCGATGCCCGTCACGAACGACATCGTGCCGGATTGGAGCGCAAGCTTCACCGAATCCGCGAGCGCCTCATCAGTGGCCCTGCCATCCCACTTCATCTTCGCGAAGTTGATGGAGAAGGAGATGGCGAAGGCGTAGCCGGAGGTCACGAACTGGCTCCTCGCATCGAAGAGTAGGCCATCTATGGTTCCGGCCTTCGCGATGTTCAGTGCTTGCCGGTAGGTGACGTCTCCCCTCTTGACGATCATCTCGGCTTCATTGGGGTCTTGCACGCCGGGGACCTTGCCCGCTTCGATCTTCTCACGCATGAGTCTCAGGCAATCCGCGTACTGATCGTGCGGAACCTCTAGGAGCTGGCCGTCGTATCGGTAGACTCCGGAAGCATCGAATGCCGCGTTGACGGTCTGGCTCGCTGAGCTGCAGTACTTGGTCTGAACCGCTACATCAGCGACGATACGGTCCGGGCCGTTGAGCCGATTGCCCTTTCCGACCTGATCGACTTCGAGACCCCGAAGCCGATCGTTGAGTGCGTTGGCCTCTTCGGCAGCAAAGCCGTGGCCCACGCGCGTGTGGAATTTGTTGATCTGGGTCTTCTCGATCTCGTTGGCGATAACCGAGCCGCTCACGAAGTCGTATGCGTTCTTCGCTCTGCCCTCATGCCAAGCGGGACGGAGGCCGAGTGAACTTGCTGCCTTCCGGCCGGTATAGGGCCTACCGGCAACGGTGGGCGGAGCGGCCTCTTGACGCTGCTCTAGCAGAGCCATGCCGGCGACTGCCGTCACGCCCGCTTCTCGCGCTGGCATCTCGCAATTCACACCTAGAGATTGAAGTAGCTCATCGTAGAACCAGGACTCGACCTCAGGACTGCACCATCCGACTCGCTGTAGCTGGTTCTGACCTTCCAGCCAGATCCCATCGACCAGCGCATCGTAATTCGTGCGCAAGTGCGTCCCATCCCAATGAACCGTGGCGCAGCTCGTGCCTTCGCCCGCGGCCCACTCAACCGTGCAAAGGACGTAGCACTGGCGGCCAGCAGTGTTGGTTTCGGTTGTCTCCACGAATGCCCCCTACGACGATTGGCGTCGAGAATACAACGCCGGTCAGACATGAACCCCTGGCGTGGCTCGGCCTAGGCTCGTTGCGAAACGCGACGACTCTCGTTTGCCTTGTTGGAGCAACCGCCCAATCGCTCCCGGAGTGACCGCATCCGCCTCCCCCGCAGAATGCGCCTACCTGGAATGAGTGAGCCGGAACGCAACTCCACGCGGGTCTCAGTCGCGCCCGACGCGCCGACTCCGACGCCTAGGCGTCGACCCATTTCACGCGCTTGCCGCACGCATCACAAGTTGGGACGCCCACGCGAGTCGTCTGGCCGCACCACGCACACTCCGCCTGATCGTTCTTGTAGCGCTTCGCCTGCGGGGTCTGGTAGCCCCGCTTCTCCGCCTCCGCTTTCCACAAGCTGGCGATGCGATTCATCTCCTTCAGAGCAGCCTTCGTCTTCACAAGCTCGGCCTTGGTCCTGTTGGCCTCAGCCCTGGCCTCTAGGGCCTCCGTCTGCCAATCCTTGCGCCTCTCCTCGTCTCGGCGCTTGATTGCGTCTGGAAGGTGTTCAAACGCCGCTTGAACCTCGGCAAGCTTGCGCTCCGCGTCAACGCGCAAGTCCTCATCGTCCTGAAACCTGTCCGGATCCCACACCTTACGCAGCTTCTCGTAGGCCCGCTCGGCGTCCTCGAGGGACGCGTCCCCGCCCAGTCCAAGAACCTTGAGGTTGCGCAGCAGCGCCATCTCTTGGCTCAGCATGTCACTCATCGGGTCCTCCTCTCGGCCGGGAGGCCATGAGTAGCGGGCGAATCTCCATCCATCTGTCGGCGACGGCCGCCGGGCCGAATGAGCGCTCTAGGTCAGTTCGAAGAGCAGCTACAGCGTCATCACCGAGTTCTGACACCTCATTGGCGTACTGCTGGCCAAGCTCGGCGGCTCGCTTCAGGATTGCATCGCGCAGGTTGTCGGCCAATTGCGCGCGCACAGAGGCGCCAACACCCGGTCCAGCAGCAACCGAAGGCGTTACGCGAGATGCTGTCGATTCGGGCGGGACCAATCCTGTCACGAGCCTCGTCTTGCGCCGGCCGAGGAACAGAAGCACCGCCCCTATCCAGAAGAACGGGGAGAGCGCCAGGTTGAGCAGGAATCCACCGAGCGCCAAAGATGTGATTCCATCTCTGAACTCCACCGCGAAGGCGGTGAGCACGGCGAGCGCCACGAGGATCCATCCGATGACACGAACTGCGCTTGAGCCACTCGACCCAGGCATGTTCCGTACCCCCCCCCGCCCTGACCTGACTCATCTACTTCTTGAGTTCCGAGTCATGATCGCCCAGTGAGACGAATCGTACAGCTGTCTCCGGAAGGTACGCATAGTGGACGCGCCAATCCCGCGTGACTCGCATCCGACGCTCACCATGTTTGAACGGCTCATCCCCCAGGCCCTTGTCCGCCTGAGCTGACTTCTGCGTCTGGGTCAGCCGCGATACCAGAGCATCGACACACCCGACTCTCATCTCCGGGGGCGCATCGTCAAACTGCTCGAGGAACCGGTCATCGAACTCGTACCTGTACTGCTGAGTACGGCCAGGGTTCAGCAGACTGAACCGACGTATCGACAGTTCCACCAAGCGAGGAAGGACCTTGCCACTGGATTGACGACATACTTCACGCACAGGCACTGACGTCAGGAAGTCCTCGTATCCATGACAGACAGCTATCTCACGAGCAGAGCCGCCGGCTAACTTGACCGCGCAGACTGTTGTTGCAGCGCCATCGATCCCAGACTCGACAACAACGTCCTCTGACAGCTCCAATGCCGCCGCGAGCAGTCTCATTGCCGAGGATAGCCAAGGGTCGGTTCTCGCTCGGTCATCGATTGCAGGATCGACCTCGAGGCTCTCCGCGTTCGCCTCGTCTAGTACGACGAACATCGGGC
>JAUSAU010000060.1 GCA_030652345.1 Coriobacteriia bacterium | reverse complement strand
CATGCGCACGCCTTCGCCACGCAGCCGTCGCAGGATGCCGTCGACACGCCGCGTCATCTCCTGCGCCGCACGACGCGTGAAGGTGAGTAGCAGGATCCTGCGCGGGTCGACGCCCTCTGAGATGTGGACTGCCACGCGGTTCGCGAGTGTGGTGGTCTTGCCGGTGCCCGCGCCGGCCACGATGAGCAGCGGCGCGTCGCCGTGCGTGACGGCCGCGTGCTGGGCGCTGTTGAGCTCCGCGAGTACGTCGGCCAGGGCATCAGTTGTCGGCATCGGGCCTCCGCAGCGAACGGATCGAGGAGCGAACACACGTTCGATTATGCGCCTTGGGGCGGCATGGAACAAGTTGCCTCTGGCGCGCGCGTCACCGGCAGGGCATATTCTCTCTATCGCGCTCACGGGGAGCGGACCCAGCAAGGGGGAGAACATGCGGATGCGAAAGTCGGTACTCATACGTCTGGCACTGGTGCTGGCGTTCATGCTCGTGGCGATCGCCGCGACGGGGTGCACCACCCCGGATCAGATCGAGATGGACATCATGCCCTTCACGACACAGCCGGGTGCTGCGAACGAGTATCGCAGCGGGCTCGACGTGCACGACAGCCAGGCGTCATGGGTCGAGGCTGGACCCAGCTATAAGGGCCCGGTCAAGTACATCGCGGAGGACGACACCGTCTCCACGATCACGACGCAGGCGCTCAGCGGCTGGACCGCCATCGGCGGCCGGGATGGCTCCCATTCCTACCCGCTCGTCGCGTACCGCACCGATGAGTCCGGGGTCCACATCGTGAACCCCCTGAACAGTGTCGAGGAGACCTTCCTCGCGGGGATCGTGCCTGAGGACTTCGGCGAGCGATGGGTGGCCTTCCAGAGCGAGGGCGACGGGACGACGGAGCTGCGGGTCGTCGACATCGAGACCGGCGACACGTCGACCCCGTACGACACTCTGACCGAGGGTGCCTTCGGCAGTGTTCGCATCCAGGAATCGTGGCTGAGCTGGAACACGTCGGACACGATCAAGACGGCCTATCTGGTAGGCACACCGGTGGTCCACTCCGCTCCTGTTGTCGGGACCGATGTCACCGTCGAGCGCGTATGGAACCACTACGGCGCGCTGTCATGGACCGAGCAAGACGGTTCCGGCAAGCGCAAGATCTACTACCGGCCGAGCCCCTCCGACGAGACGACCGAGATCGCTCCCGGCGTGAAGTCCAAGGACATGGGTGGATTCGACGGCAACTACGTCACCTGGTTCGAGGACTACTGCACCCCATCCGTCCGCACACGTGCGGTGGCCGTGCAGTCCTACGAGGTCCACCAGGCCGGCGACCAGCTGACGTACGCGGGCTACGACCCCACGCAGTTCGCATGGGACTTCGAGACGTTCCTGTGGCAGCAGCGGGGCACGAACAAGCTGTTCCTCACGCGCTTCCGTCCCACTCCGCCGCGCATCGTGGGCGGCAACCGGTTCGACACGCTGGCGAACATGGCCAAGCTTCGCGCAGGGCTGGACGTCTCTGGCGACGTCGAGCAGGTCTCCGGCGCGATCACGGCCGGCGAGGTGCCGGTCAAGGCGAGTCTCGAGGCGGACAGCCTCGCGTCAGTGTGGGGCTACGAGGTCGTGGTCACGGCCGGCTATGACAATGGGTCGCCGGACGCGATCGTCGCGCCGGGCCTGTGCGGCGTGTACGGCGCGCCGCTCCTGCTCACGAACTACCGATCCGTACCCGCCTCCACGAAGGAAGCGATCGTCGCCATACGCGATGCCAACAAGGGCAGGGTCAACATCCATGTGATCGGCGGGACGACGGCGGTGTCGTCGGCAGCCTACAGGCAGCTGTCGGCGCTCAAGGGCACCGGGACCATCGACCGCATCGGCGGCCGCGATCGCTACACGACCGCGGCCTTGGTCGCGTACCGCATGAAGTCGGTGCTCGCATCGCACGGAGACACGATGCCCGCGGAGGCGATGATCCTCAACGGTTCATACCGCAGCAAGTGGATCGACGCGGCGTCGACCGGCGCCATCTCGGCCGGTCAGCACATCCCGGTCCTGTTCGTGCGTCGCAACTCCGTCCCGCTGGTCACGAAGACAGCGCTCACGAAGCTGCGGCTGTCGCGCCGCTACATCATCGGCGGGACGGGCAACGTCTCGGACAGGGTGCGCCACTCACTGAAGGTGGCGAAGGCCGATCGGATCTACGGGCGCGACACATACCGGACGTCGACTGCGGTGGTCAGGTGGGGTCGGGCCAAGGGATGGCTCACGCCGGACCTCCTCTTCATCGCCGGGCACCTCCACGAGGCTCTTGCGGCGGGCGCTCTCGGGGTCGCGCCCGCGGATCTCGTCAAAGACACATCCGTAGGCTCCGGAGTGACCGCGGCGAGTCTCCTCCCCTGGTCGGTCCCGGTCGTCCTCACCGCGCCGCGCTCTCTCAATGCCGATCTGGAAGCGTACATCAGGTCTGAGATGGCCGGACGCGGCCTCACGGTGCCGCTCCTGGTGGGCGGGGAGTACTCGGTGAGCTCCACCTTCGTCAGGCGACTCCTCGAGATCATGCCGTACTGGCACTATAGGATCTAGGCGAGAGGAGTCAGGCTCGCGCGCCTACGGGGCGCCCTTCGGGGCGCCCCTTCGCGTCCCTACAGGTACCGTCGCACCATCCGGCTGCCGCGGCGGCGCAGCGAGCCTATCTGCCGCATGACGCGCCTTCCGACGATGGTCGCTTCGCCACCTCGTCTCGGCGAGGGACTGGCCGCCACGAGCGCCTCGTAGATCTCCACGAGCCGCCCTGCCTGACGGTCGATGCACAGGTCCTCGGCGCGCTCGAGCGATGCCGCGGACATGGATGAGCGAAGCGACGCATCGCCCAGCAGGCGGTCGACCGCCTTCGCGAGCGCCCGAGGGTCCTCCGGGACCAGGAAGCCGTTGACACCGTCGGTCACGGCGTCGGCTATCGCGAGGTCATTCACTGCGATCACCGGCAGCCCGGTGGCCATCGCCTCGGCGATGACGAGGCCCTGCGTCTCGCTCGTGGAGGCGAAGAAGAGCGTCTCGGAGGCGTGATACGCGGCGCGGACGTCGTCGGGGCCGAGATAGCCGGTGAAGGTCACGCGGTCCGAGACGCGGTCCTTCGCGATGTGGCGCTCGAGGTCCTCTCGGTGTGGGCCGTCGCCGACCACGAGCAGCCGCGCGCCGGGGGTCCGCACGAACGACATCGCATCGATGAGCGCGTCGACGTTCTTCTCGAGCCCCAGTCGCCCCACGAACGCGAGCAACCTGTCGCCCTCAGGGATCGCGAAGCGCCGGCGGAACGCCTCGACGGCCTCCGGATCGCGCTGGGAGAACGTGTGCGTGTCCACCCCGGTCGGAAGTGTGATCACCGGCGTGCGGGTGCCCCATTCGACGAGCGCTCGGTTGATCTTGGTCGACGGGGCGATGACCGTGTCGCACTGGTTGCAGAAGTCGCGAGACAACCGCTCCGCAAGATCACGGGTGAACTCGGTCTCCCAGACGTAGTGCACGTACTCGGGATAGAGCGTGTGGTACGTGTGCACGTAGGGGATGCGGAAGTGCCGCGCCATCGCCATCCCGAACAGCCCTACGGCGAACGGGTCGTGGCTGTGGATGATGTCGAGGTTCGCCCGTCGCACGAGCCGGTGCGCGTGCGTCGTGTAGATCGCGGCCACGCGCATCTCGGGCTGGAAGACGAAGGGGAGCGAGGGGATGCGGATCACGTGCGGTCCGTCCGCGGCCTGCCGCGGCGTGGGCGCGAAGATGTAGACGGAATGCCCCTGCCGCTCGAGAGCGCGAGCGAAGAGGCGTATCGAGTTCACGACACCGTTGATCTGCGGTGTGTACGTGTCGGTGAAGAAGCCGATCCTCACGAGGGGTATCTCCGCGGTTCGAGTGCGCGCCGCTTCTGGAGGGCGCATGGACGCGTCCCATCGTATCGCATCCTCCAGGCGACCTGCGGGACACGTAAGATGGACGGCATGACGAACATCGCCATCCGCACAGAGGGACTCACGCGCTCGTTCGGGCCCGTGCGCGCCGTGGACGCGCTGTCCATCGAGGTGCCGGAAGGCAGCGTCTTCGGCTTCCTGGGGCCGAACGGGTCGGGGAAGACCACGACCATCCGTCTGCTGCTCGGCCTCCTCGCGCCCGATGCGGGCACGCTGAAGGTCCTCGGCCACGACGTTCGCACCGACCCGGGTCCGATCCGCGCGGCGTCGGGCGCCCTCATGGAGCACAGCGGCCTGTACGAACGGCTGTCCGCGTACGAGAACCTCGACTTCTACGGACGTGCGTGGCACATACCGCGGGCCGAGCGCGCGACGCGCATACGCGAACTGCTCGAGAGTATCGATCTGTGGGACAGGCGCGACCAGCTGGTCGGAACGTGGAGTCGCGGCATGAAGCAGAAGCTCGCGGTGCTGCGCACACTCCTGCACCGCCCGCGGCTGGTCTTCCTCGACGAGCCGACCGCGGGGCTCGACCCGATCGCGGCCGCGGCGCTTCGCGACGACCTGCTCCGTCTTGTGGCAGAAGAGGGCCTCACGGTGTTCCTCACCACCCACAACCTGGCCGAGGCCGAGCGCCTCTGCTCGCTCGTGGGCGTCGTGCGTCGCGGGAGCCTCATCGCGTTCGGACACCCGGACGAGATCCGGGTCGCCGCCGCGGGCGACCATCTCGAGATCACCGGGCGCGGCTTCGACGAGGCACTGCTCGCCGGACTGTGCGACCGGGACGACGTCGCAGGCGCCGAGGTCATCAACGGCCGGCTGTGCGTCGAGCTCGTCCCCGGCGGCGCGACGCCGCCCATCGTCGCGTACGTGGTGAGCGCCGGAGGCGAGATCGAAGAGGTGCGACGCGCGTCGGAGAGCCTCGAAGACGCGTTCCTGAGCCTCGTGGGGGAGGTCGGCCCGGATGCTGGCTGACGCCTGGATCGTCATGGACAAGGAATGGCGCGAGGTCATCATCCGCGGTATGGGCCTGCGCGGCAGCGTCGGCTTCTTCGGACTCATCCTCATCGTGTTCGGTATCGCCGTGCCGTACCGCGCGGCCTGGCTGTGGGTCTCGGTTCCCTACATCGCACTCACGTTCGCATGGTTGCCACTCATGCTCGTGATGGCGGTCGTGGCCGACTCGATCGCAGGCGAGCGCGAGCGCCACACGCTGGAGACGCTGCTCGCCAGCCGGCTCTCGGACGGCTCGATCCTTCTCGGGAAAGTGGGCGCTGCGGTCGCCGTCGCCTACGGGATGCTGCTGCTCGTATCCGTCATGAGCATCGCGACTGTGAACCTCACCGTGGTTCGCCTCGACCCGTGGCGGAACCTGCTGCTGTGGAACGGTCCGGAGACGTTCGGCGTGGTGGTGCTCGGGCTACTGCTGACGGTGCTGTGCGCGACGATCGGCGTCATGGTGTCGCTACGCTCCGAGACGGTCCGTCAGGCCAACCTGCGGCTCTCCATGGGGCTCATCGTGTTCTTCCCGGCGGTCGCGTTCGTCCTGGGCGGCCTGTGGGCGCTGCTGCCCGGCGAGGTCCAGCTCACCATCCTGGGCGCGATCGAGACCTGGCAGCCGGCGCAGGTCCTCGCATGGGTCGCGGTCGTCCTGCTGGCCGCGGACGCCGTGCTGCTTCGGATCGCCTCGCGTATGTTCGTGCGTAGCAAGCTCATCTTGGACTGACAGCGCGTTGCGCCCGAGCAGCACGCTCAGTGCTTGAACCGGTTGTAGACGTAGCCGATCAGGAAAGACCCCCACAGCGCGGCGGCCAGCCACACTGAGGCGTCCGGTCCGTTCCCGGCGCTGTCGACCGGCCACAGCACGTACGTCCCGGTGGCGATGATCATCACGTAGAAGCTGAACGCCATCGATCGCAG
>JAUSAU010000056.1 GCA_030652345.1 Coriobacteriia bacterium | reverse complement strand
CGCGTCGTCCCCGCCGTCCCAGACGCCCTCCTCGGGAGCAGCACCGGGTAGCGGTGCGGCGCGGAAACCTCCGCCTTCGGAATGCATCTGGGGTTGCGACGGTATGCCGAAACGGAAGAGGAGCCGACGGAAGTCCTTCTGATAGAAGATCTTGATGTTCACGTCGGGATAGAGCTCTTTGAGCCGTCGGACCTTGCGGTTCTTCTTCGTCACGAGCTTCTGCGACATCGTCGTGAGCTCGATGTAGAGGTCGAAGTCCGGCAGGTAGAAGTCCGGCGAGAACGATGCGATCACCTCGCCGTCGCCGTCCCATTCGATGGGGAACGTCGTGGGTTCGTACTCCCAGTCGATCCGATAGAAGTCGAGGATCTGGGCTGCGACACGCTCGGACGGATGCGCGAAGTCGGTGGAGGCGACCCTGTCCGAGACGGGCAGCCCGTCATCGGGCCTGAGTTCCTGCTCTGTCTCCGTCATGGGAATCGCTACACCACGTCTTCGAACGCATCCCCGACCGCCCGCTTGAGCAAGCGCCGCTTCACATCGTCGGTCAGCCGCGTCAGATCGGCGATCGAGTCCACGAGCTTCTGGCGCGTCTCGGGGGTGCGGTGCCGGTATGCCGGCATGAGTATCTGCTGGAACAGGGCGGCTTCGCGCTCGGCGAAGGTCGAGTACATACGCAGGTGCCGGGGTTCGACGCCGAAACGGCGCATCTCCCAGCACGTGTGTGCGACCTCGACGTCACCGCGCGCGAGTTCGTCGCCGCTCTCGCCGCGTGCGATGGTGACGAGGTTGTACTCGGCAAGCTCGCGGACGAACGAGATCGGGAAACCGAGTGAACTCGGAACGTCCTCGAGCGGCACCGAGTCCCCGTCCTCGAACGGCAGGGCGACCGCGGACGGGCGCGTCACCATGGGCCGCAGCTCCTCGGGGACGCGGCCCTTGTCGAAGTCCTTGAGCTTCTCCCGGATGACGGCGAGCGGCAGGAAGTTCTCCTTCTGCAACCGCAGGACGAGATCGACGCGGGCAGCGTCGCCGGCCGTGAACTTGCGATAGCCGCCTGCTGTGCGCTCGGGCGTGATGAGACCCTCGTCCTCGAGGAACCTGACCTTGGAGATGGTGAGGTCCGAGTGCGCCGGTACGAGACTCTCGACCAGTTCGCCGATCGTCATGTAATCGCGCGATCGCGACACCGGTCACTCACCTCCGCCGGAGAGGAAGACCATCTGGAACCGACCGATCTGGAGCTGGTCGCCGCTGCGCAGGACCGCCTTGTCGACGCTCACTCCGTTGACATAGGTGCCGTTGAGTGAGCCTGCGTCCGCGACACTCACTTCGTCCGGGACGACTTCGAGCAGAGCGTGCTCACGCGAGACCGTGATGTCGTTGAGGAAGATGTCGGACACCGGGTCGCGGCCGATGACGAGACGGGCGCGGTCGAGGTAGAACCGCTCCCCCACCTCGGGGCCCTTCCGGACCACGAGAAGAGGTCCGTCGACCGACAGCGGGACAGCCGTCGTCGATTCGACGCCATCGACGACGGGCGGGAAGGACGCCGTCACCTCGCGAAGCGCAGCGCCGCACGAGGCGCACGTCTCAGCGCCCTCGTCGACGTTGGCACCACATGCGGGACAGATGTCCATCTGAACTCCCTGCTCGCGAAAAGCCGGTCAGCTCGTGAAACCGAAGTCCTTCGCCTTGAACGCGGCGGTGATGCTCTGCTCGATGGCGTCGATGATCTCGGGGGTGGCGAGGACGTGCGCGAGCTTGTCCTGGCTCAGGCGATTCTTGACGTACGGGTCGCTCAGGGCGTCCTCGAGCTTGCGCCCGTTGCCGACCTCGCGGACGACGTACTCGATGACGCGCTCTTCGAGCTCGTCGGTGGCGAGGTCCTCCATGAACTTACGGATGCCTTCGGTCAGATCGGCCACGGCCCCTCCTGCTTCGATTTCCGTGCGGCGGCCTCGCCGCATTGACTACCTGTCTTTGTCGTCGTCGGACTCCTGCTTCGGCTTTGCCGTCCGCAGGTCGTTCGCAAGGATCCCGATCAGCTTGTCGATATCCGCGCCGGATATGACGTCGACCCCTTCGCGATGCGCGTCCGCCAGACGGCGGACGAGTTCGGCGCGGAGGATGTCGATGCGCCCATGCAGGACGCGGCGGCGGTAGCTCGCCTCTCGCTCCTCCTCAGCCAGTTCGTTGAGCAGTGCGCGCAACTCGTCATTGCTCTTGTCCGAGAGGTTCAGGAGTGCCTCGTCGGCGTGGCCGTGATGGTCGGGCATGATCGGTCTCCCCTCGAGCGACGCGTAGCGACTCACTCGGGATTGTACCACCGGGTGATGACATCGACGGTGACGCGATACGCCTCCCAGGACCGACCCGGCAACATTCACCGTCGGGTCGAGGTTCACTCGGCCCGCACGGCAGTCCTGATGCGGCGCGATGGCGCATCCGAGACGGCAGTGCGCCACTCCGCCTCGTCGAACGACCCCGGCTCGAACCGCACCTCGAGAACGTCGGCGAACGCCTCCGTGACCGCTGCTGCGACCTCCTCGCGAGACGGTGTCGGCGCCACCGCGCGATCGAGCGTCATCGTGTCGCGCTCGAGCACGGCGGCACGCTCCGGGTCCAGCCGGAAGACCTCCGCCTCGGCCACCGCGTTGCGCGAGATCACGAACGACCCGTGCTGCAGGACGGAATCGCCGTGCCAGACCTGCGCGCTGCCGGAGAGCTTGGCCGCACCCATCGATAGGTCCGCCTGTGTCGAATGCAGGTAACAGGCTCCGGCGCCCGCCTCCCCTCTCGGCCGGGCGGTCAACTCCGCGGGGACGCCCAGCCGGTGATAGGCCGCAGCGAGGGCGGCGGACAGGTGGCGATAACTCGCCGCGACCCCTCGGGGGACACCGTCACGTACGCCCGCGACCACACTGTATGTCAGCTCGCGGTCGTGGAGCACGCCGCGACCCCCCGTCGGTCGGCGGACCACGTCGAATCCGCGGCCCGCGCACGCATCGAGGTCGACCTGGTCGATCTCCTGGAATCGCCCGAGCGTGACGGTGGGCACCTCCCACCAGTAGAGACGCAGCGTTGCAGCGGCGGCACCGGCCTCATGGGCATCGAGAACGGCCCGGTCGAGGGCCATGTTCATGGCTCCCTCGACCGGGCCGTCGAGTATCAGTCGCCAGATGGCGTCAGCCACGTACTACTCCGCCGGCTTCCAACGAAGATCCGGGTTCTTGACCGCGCGCGCCTCATCGAGACGACGGACCGGCGTGGTATACGGCGCCCCATGGAGCAGATCGGGGTCGTCCGCGGCCTCCTTGGCGATCGCGATCATCGCATCGGCGAAACGGTCGAGGTCCTCGAGGCTCTCGGTCTCGGTCGGCTCGATCATGAGCGCTTCGTCGACGATGAGCGGGAAGTAGACGGTCGGCGGGTGGACGCCGTGATCGAGCAGGCGCTTGGCGATATCGAGCGTGCGGACGCCGTTGGCCTTGCGCTGACGCGAACCCGACAGCACGAACTCGTGCATGCACGGACGGGTGAAGGGCAGGTCGTAGCTGTCCTTCAGCTTCTCCTTGAGGTAGTTCGCGGAGAGGACCGCCTGCTCGCTGGCCTCACGCAGTCCCTCGCCGCCGAGCGCGAGCACGTACGCGTACGCACGCACGAGCACGCCGAAGTTGCCGAAGAAGCTGCGCACGCGGCCAATGGAGGACGTCGGCCAGCCGATGCCGTAGGAGCCGTCGTCCCGGCGCACCGGCACGGGGCCGGGCAGGAACGCGGCGAGCTGCGGCGTGACGCAGACGGGGCCGGAACCGGGGCCGCCGCCGCCGTGCGGCGTGCTGAACGTCTTGTGGAGGTTGATGTGCAGCGCATCGAAGCCCATGTCGCCCGGGCGCGTCTTGCCCATGATGGCGTTCATGTTCGCGCCGTCGCAGTACGCGAGCGCACCGACGGAGTGCACGAGCCGCGTGATCTCCGTGATGTTCGGGTCGAACAGCCCGAGCGTGTTCGGGTTCGTGAGCATGAACGCCGCCACGTCGGTGTCGAGTGCGGCCTCGAGGGCGGCCATGTCCACGCCGCCCTGCGCGTCGCTCGGGATCGTCGTGACGCTGTAGCCGCACATCGACACGGTCGCCGGGTTCGTACCGTGCGCGGCGTCCGGGATGACGACGCGCGTGCGGGCATCACCGTTGGCCGTATGGAAGGCGCGGAACATCATCAGCGCGGTCAGTTCGCCGTGCGCGCCCGCGGCCGGCTGGAGCGTGACACCCGGGAGCCCGGAGACTTCGGCGAGCGCCTCCGCGAGTTCGACCATGAGCTCGAGCGCGCCCTGCATGGTTCCCACCGGCTGGTACGGGTGCAGCCCGGCGAAGCCCTCGAGACGACACGCGTCCTCGTTCAGGCGCGGGTTGTACTTCATCGTGCACGATCCGAGCGGATAGCTGCCGTTGTCCACGCCGAAGTTCATCGACGCGAGATGCGCGTAGTGGCGAGCGATCTCCACCTCGGTGACGTGCGGGAGGCGCGGAGCGGACACGCGGACGCGACCACCGAGCATGTCGTCGAGCGAGCCGGCCGGCACGTCGAGCGGGGGCGCCTCGACACAACGGGACTCCGGCGAACCGGTCTCGAAGATGAGACGACGCGGACCGCGGACGGGAGCGCCCTTCGGGGCGAACGCACTTCTCTCGGTCACAGCGATGCCACCTCCCTCACGAACGCGTCCATCTCGGCGCGGGTGCGCTTCTCGGTCACGGCGAAGAGCACGAGGCGGTCCATGCCCGGATCGACCAGACCGAGGTCCACACCGGCGATGTAGCCGCGCTGAAGCATCGTCGCGTGCATCGCTTCGACGTCGCCGTCGTAGAGCAGTGCGAACTCGTTGGCGAACGATGCGGTGTAGGGTGCCGAGAACTTCCCGGTGGCGACGAGAGCGTCGCGCAGATAGTGCGCCTTGGCCACGCATGCGAGACCGACGCCCTCGAGACCGGCGACGCCCACGGCGGACAGGTAGACCGCGGCCGCCAGTGCGTTGAGCGCATGATTCGAGCAGATGTTGCTCGTCGCCTTCTCGCGCCGGATGTGCTGCTCGCGGGTCTGCATCGTGAGAACGAACGCCATGTTGCCGTCGACGTCCACGGTGCGGCCGACGACGCGTCCGGGCATCTGGCGCAGGTGTTCCATGCGGCACGAGAAGAAGCCGAGTCCCGGCCCGCCGAGCGACATGGCGTTGCCGAGCACCTGTCCCTCGCCCACCACGATGTCGGCGCCAAAGGCGGCCGGCGGCTCGAGCACGCCTGCAAGGATCGGGTTCGTCCCCACGACGAGCAGCGCGCCGGCGGCGTGTGCCGCCTCGGCAAGCGCCGCGAGGTCCTCGAGGTGCCCGAGGAAGTTCGGCGTCGTCACGAGCACCGCGGCGGTCGTGTCATCGAGCATCGCGGCCACCGAGGCGACGGTCGTCAGACCGTCGGCCACGGGCGCGGTATCGACCGTGAGTGTGCCGGCGTCCGCGTAGGTCTGCAGGACGACGCGCCACTCGGGGTTCACGGTTCCCGCCACGACGATCCGATGACGCTTGGTCACGCGAGCCGCCATGAGGGCACCTTCGACGAACGCGGTGGCGCCGTCGTACATGGAGGCGTTGGCGACCTCCAGGCCGGTCAGCTCGCAGATCATCGACTGGAACTCGTAGATGTTCTGCAGCGTTCCCTGGCTGACCTCGGGCTGGTACGGCGTGTAGGCGGTGAAGAACTCCGGCTTGCGCAGCACGTGGTCCACGACCGCAGGGATGTAGTGGTCGTAGCAGCCGGCGCCCGCGAACGAGACGAGGCGGCCTGCGGGGGTGTTGGCGTCCGCGAGCGCGCGCAGTCGCGCCGCGGCCTCCATCTCGGTCAGGCCGTCGGCGATGGCCAGCGGGCGGCCGAGCCGCACGCCGGCCGGTATCGATTCGAAGAGGTCGTCGACCTCAGACGCGGAGACAGCGCGAAGCATGGCTTCGCGCTGCTCGCAACTCACAGGTATGTATCGCAAGGATCTACGCCTCGTTCGCGACGAAGGACTCGTACTCGTCGGAGGACATCATCGCGTCGACCTGGGACGGGTCGGCCAGCTTGATCTTGACCATCCAGCCCTCGCCGTACGGGTCGGAGTTGACGGTCTCGGGAGCGTTGTCCAGGTCGTCGTTGACCTCGACGATCTCGCCGGTCACCGGGCTGTAGAGCTCGGAGACGGACTTGACCGACTCGATCTCGCCGAACGTCTCGCCCGCGGTCAGTTCGTCGCCGACGGACGGCAGGTCCACGTAGACGACCTCGCCGAGCTGGTCCTGCGCGAAGTGCGAGATACCGATCACGGCGGTGTCACCCTCGACACGCACCCATTCGTGCTCCTTGTCGTACTTCAGGTCTGCGGGGTACACGACAGCAACGCTCCCTTCGAATCCTTTGAAGCGCCGCGGACGGCGCTGATTCCCTTACTTCTTGACCGAGAGTGACGTCTCCGTCACGAACGGCATCTTCACGACCGTCGCGAGAACCGTCTTGCGGCGGATGGCGATCTCGAGGACCGTCCCGAGCTCGGCGCAGTCGGCCGGCACGTACGCCGTGGCGATACCGTGCTCGAGCGTGGGCGAGAAGGTGCCGCTTGCCACAGTACCGACCTCGACACCGTCGCGCAACACGGGGAAACCGTGACGCGGGATGCCCTCTGCCACGATGAGACCGACGAGCCGACGGGCGGCGCCCGCAGCCTTGATCGGAGCGATGACGTCGCGGCCGACGAACTCGCCCTTCGGCAACGAGACGACCCACCCGAGCCCGGCGCTGATCGGGTCGGTCGTGCGGTCCATGTCCGACCCGTGCAAGGGATAGCCCATCTCGAGCCGCAGCGTGTCGCGCGCCCCGAGACCGCACGGCATGACCTCGGCGAAGCTCAGCAGGAGGCGCCACACGGCGGCGGCCTGCGACTCGTGGCACATGATCTCCACGCCGTCCTCGCCCGTGTAGCCGGTGCGCGCGAGCAGGACCGGGATCGAACCGTCCAGCGTGGCTTCGGCTATGTGGAAGCGTGCCGGCGGTTCCACGCCGGCGAGTTCCGTGATGATTCGGACCGCCTCGGGACCCTGCAAAGCGATCAGCCCGGTGCGGTCGGACTCGTCCGCGAACTCGATCGCCTCGGGCAGGTGCGCGGTGATCCACTCGACATCCGCGGCGCGGTTCGAGGCGTTGGCGACGATGAGGTACTCGATGTCGCCGGTGTGGTAGACGATCAGGTCGTCGATGACTCCACCGGACTCGTCGCACATCACGGTGTAGAGCGCCTTACCGATCTCGTCGATCTTGTGGAGGTCGTTGGTGACGAGCTTCTGCAGCGCGTCTAAAGCGCCGAAGCCGAAGACGCGGAACTCGGCCATGTGGCAGACGTCGAAGATGCCGGCCTGCGTGCGCACGGCGCGGTGCTCGTCGATGATGCCGGCGTACTGCACCGGCATCTCGTAACCGGCGAACGGCACCATCCTGGCCCCCAGAGCGACATGCTCGTCGAACAGCGGCGTGCGAAGCAACGCCTCGGACATGCGGGTCATCCCCTTTCGATGCGGGAAGTTGCGGTCGGATCCTTGCGCGGAGACCACGACGTCGATGTGGACGCGATGGTCACCCTCCGAAGATACCCCTCCACAGACGCGTGAAGAAGAACACAGTGCGTTGCCACAGCGTCGGGACCGGGACGTCCGCGGCAGCGACGACCGGGAGCTGCACCAGCATCCGGTCACCCTGGAAGACCGTCATGGTACCGAGCGTGTCGCCGACCTTCACCGGGGCCGGGACATCAGCGCGGAGTTCGATGCGCCGTCGCAGCGGCCCGGCGAGGTCGAACACCGGCATCGTCGTCGTCTCGGCGGTGCGCGCCGCGACTGTGCGCTCCAGGTAGTCGGAGACACGTACGCGGCCGGCAGGCTCTCCAACGGTGACGACGGTGACGGGCTTGTAGTGCGCGAAGCCCCAATCGAGGAGCCGCTTGGCCTGGGCCGCTCGCCCGCCCTCACTCGCCGCGCCCATGATCGTTCCGATCAGCTCCACCTGGCCGCGCTTGGCCGCCACAACGACACAGTAGCCCGCCTCGTCGGTCCAGCCGGTCTTTATGCCCTCGGCGCCCTTGTACGTCTTGAGCAGCACGTTGTGGCTCGTGAGCGTATGCGTGTACTTATCGGAGCGCACCTTCTTCTTGTAGGTGCCGACCATGCGCCGGAACTCCGGCATGCGCATCGCGTAGCGGGCGGCGGTGGTCAGGTCCTCCGCAGACGTGTAGTGCCCGGGCACGTCGAGACCGTGCGCGTTCTTGTACCGCGTGTTGGGCATATCGAGCTGCGCCGCCTTGGCGTTCATCAGCTTCACGAAACCGGGGACGGTACCGCCCACGTGCTCGGCCAGCATCGTGGCCGCATCGTTGCCTGACTGGATCAGCACGCCCTCCAGCAGCTCACGGACCGTGAACACCTCACCCGGGATGAGTCCCATCCCCGACTCGCCGACGGTGGGGGCGACGCGGTCGACGGTGACATCCTCGTCGAGGTTCGCCTGCTCGAGCACGACGATGGCCGTCATGATCTTCGTGGTCGACGCCATGGCGCGCCGTGTCTCGGGGTCCCGCGCCCACAACTCACGGCCATCGAGCGTCGCCAGGACTCCGGACGGTACGTACAGGTCGGGAGCGCCGGCCCGCAACCCGGGTCGGTCGGCGACCCTGGTGCCGCCGATGAAGTCGGCATCGAGTACGGCCGCGAAGACCGGCGTCGCGGCGCACACGGCCACGACGAGCGCCAGGGCGCCCGCTCTGAGCATCGAGGTGAGTACACGGTTCACGGCGTGGGCTTCGCATTCGCAGGCTGCAGGTCGCGCGGATCGCCGCCTCGGGGACCGCGACCGGGCCAGTATAGCCGCTCGGACAGCACCGATGACGCGGCGCGGCATGCTCGGTATACTCACACCAGCGTGGGGCGACGGGGAGAGTACATGAAGAACAGGGTCATGCGCGAGGACGACGGCTTCACCTTGATCGAGGTCGTGACGGTCGTCGCGATCATGGCGATCCTCGTACTCGTCGCCGTCGCATCGTTCGTCGTCAGCGTCGACGCCTCGCGGAGGATGACGTGCCTCCAGAACCAGCGCACCATGCGCTCCGCGATCCTGTCCTGGGAGGTCGAGCATCAGGGAGACTTCCCACCCGACCTCGAGACGATCCATGACCGCGTCAAATGGGGCAGCGGCTACGCGACGTGCGTCTCGACGGCCGCTGACTTCACCTACGACCCTGCGACGGGTTCGCTCGCCTGCCCCAATCCGAACCATCAGACACCGTAGACACCCACCCTCCCGGGAGGAGCGGACGTGAAGTACGCACGTTTCGAGCAGCTGACGATCGGTGTGGGAGCGGCCGCGATCCTCGCGACGATCGTCATGGCGTTGCGCCCCTCGCCCGACATCACCGAACTCATCGCACAGGTGCTGCTGCTCATAGTCCTGGTCGGAGCCGTTCACTGGGGCCGCAAGGGAGGCCTGATCGCCGCCATCGGTGCGACGATCGCCTACATGCTCATGCGGGTGCAGTACATGGACTCGGGCGCGACGTCCGACATCATCCAGCTCGTCCTCGTCCGGTCGGCGACATACGGCCTGGTCGGCATCGTGGGCGGCGAGCTGTGCGGACGCATCAAGTACTTCTTCGCGCGTCTTGAGGACAGTTGCTCCATCGATGAGCACAGCCGGGTCTACAACCAGAAGTTCTTCGGCTCCCTCATGCGCAACAGCTTCAGCTCGTTCCAGCGCTATCAGACGCCGTTCTCCATCGTCGTCATCGAGATGGCGCCGTGCCTCACCTCGGACCTGCGTCCGAGCCGCGCCGGGGCTCTCGTCAGGGCGGTCGCCGACCATATCCGCAACGATGTGCGTCTCGTCGATGACGTCGGGCGCCTCGATGACGGCCGCTTCATCCTGCTGCTGCCGCACACGCCCAAGGACGGGGCACACGTGGCGTCAGCGCGCGTGCGAGCGGGCGTGCGCGACGTGCTCGGCGCCAAGGACGACTCGATCACCGCCCGGGTCCTGAGCGCGACCGAGGACCTCGCCGAGCTCGGACAGCTGCTGGACGAGATCGCGCCCATCGATGCAACGGACGCCGCCACGCAGGTGTAGACGTTCACACACAGCCACACACGTCGAGAAGGGCGCCCGGTGGGCGCCCTTCTGCACGAATCGGCCTGACCTCGCCCGCGGCTACAGAGCGTCGGGCTCATAGACCCGCTCGGCGCCGACGAGCGTGATGCCGGCGGCGTCGAGGACCGCGGCCGCCCTGCCGGGATCCTCCACGCGGAAGATGTCGACGGCCGCAGCGGCGTCGGGGCGGACATAGCAGTACAGATACTCCACGTTGACGCCCTCATCGCCCAGGGTCTCGAGCAGCGATGCCAGGCCACCGGGGGTGTCCGGGATCTCGACGGCGATGACCCTGGTCAGTGACACCGCGAATCCCTCGTTCTCAAGAGCGTGCCGCGCACCGTGCGGGCGATCGCAGATCACCCGTGCGACGCCGTAGTCGCTCGTATCCGCCACGACCAGCGCGTGCATGTTGAAGCCGCCGTCACCGAGAACGCGGCACATACGGGCGAGTCTCCCCTGTTCGTTCTCGAGGAAGACCGAGAGCTGCTCGATCATCGTGGACCTCACTCCCCTTCGTTGCGTCGGTCGACGACACGCTTGGCCTTACCCTCGCTGCGCTGGATCGACCGCGGCTCCACCAGCCTGACCGCGACGCTCACCGCGAGCGTGCCGGCGATGGCGCCCGCGACCCGCTTCTGAAGCCTCTCGAGCCCCTTGATCTCGTCGAACTCGATATCCGGGCCCACTTCGACGTGCACCTCGACGTGATCCATCGAGCCGCGCTTCGTGAGCACGACCTGATAGTGCGGCGCCACGCCCGGGATGCCCATGAGCACCTGCTCGATCTGGCTCGGGTAGACGTTCACGCCGCGGATGATGAGCATGTCGTCGGTGCGTCCGGTGACGCGCTGCAACTTGCGGAACGTCCGTCCGCAGGCGCAATCGCCCGGGACGATGCGGCTGATGTCCCGGGTCCGGTAGCGGATGACGGGGATGCCCTCCTTCGTCAGCGTCGTGAAGACGACCTCACCCGTCTCGCCGTCGGGCAGGGGCTCGAAGGTGTCCGGATCGACGATCTCGACGAGGAAGTGATCCTCGAAGACGTGCAGTCCCCCGCCGTGGAGACACTCGGACGCCACGCCGGGGCCCATGACCTCCGACAGTCCGTAGATGTCGATCGCCTTGATGCCGAGCGCGGCCTCGATCTGGTCGCGCATCGCCTCGCTCCACGGCTCGGCGCCGAAGACGCCGACGCGCAGCGGCAGCGACTTGATGTCGATGCCCATCTCCGCCGCCGTCTCGGCGATCAGGAGCGCGTAACTCGGCGTGCACGCGAGCACGGTGACCCCGAAGTCCTTGATGATCTGGACCTGCCGCTGGGTATTCCCGCCGGAGACCGGGATAGTGAGGGCGCCGAGGCGCTCTGAACCGTAGTGGGCGCCGAGCCCGCCGGTGAACAGTCCGTACCCGTAGGCGACGTGCACGACGTCATCGGCCGTAGCGCCGGCACAGGCGAACGTGCGCGCCATCAGGTCGCTCCAGCGGTCGATGTCGCCCCTGGTGTACCCGACCACCGAGACCTGGCCCGTCGTGCCTGATGATGAGTGGACCCGCACGATGTCCCGCAGCGGGACCGCGAACATGTCATACGGATAGCACTGGCGCAGGTCGTCCTTCACGGTGAACGGCACGCGGCTCAGATCAGCGAGCGTCTCGACCATCTCGGGTCGGAAGCCCGCCTCATCGAACTTGCGGCGATAGAGCGGCACGTTGACGTAGACACGCGCGAGTGCGGTCCGCAAGCGTGCGAGTTGGAGACGCTCGAGCGCCTCGCGAGACATGGACTCGAGTTCCGGCTGGAACACGGTGCGTCGTCACCCCCGGTTGTCACGGCCGTCGCGTGCCGGACCCGGAGTGGCTCCCTCAAGGCGCCTACGGACCCGCGGTGCTCGTCCCCGGCTTGCTGGCAGCCTTCGTCCCCACGCGCACGACCTCTTCTTTGGGCTTGTAGTGTGACACGAAGGTGTCGGTCCGCACTACCTGCCCGGCCTTGTAGACCGTGCGGACGACGGTGACCTTCCCGCCCTCGACGCCGCCGTCCTCGGTGAGGCGGGCGCCCTTCATCAGCGTGGGGTCCTTGATCTCCTGCACGGGATACGGTCGGATGTCGGTGAAGTCGCTCGTCGTGTATTCGACGTCGTATCCCGGGTCGGTGCCGTACAGGGCGACCGTGAGCGAGCCGCTCGTGCAGTCTGTACGGATGAGGATCCAGTTGGCGGTGTCGTTCTTGAACTTGAAGTCCGGCCCGCCCCACGACACCGTGCAGTCCCGGCCCTTGGGGTAGTGGCTGATGAAGAACGAGTGGTTGCGGCGCTCGAGGATCGGCAGGCCGGAGAAGAAGACCGTGTTGAAGATCGTCGTGCCGACCTGGCAGACTCCCCCGCCCAGCTGCGGGACCAGCTTGCCGTTGACGATGGCCGGCGCCTCCTGATACCCCTTGCCTGCCGTGCGCTCGCCCGCCGACTTGTTGAAGCTGAAGGTGCCCCCCGGCGGGATGAGCTTGTTGTCCAGCGTCGCGGAGAGCAGTTTGATGTTGTTCACGCGGGGCTTGTTCCCCGGAGCGAACGTCGTCGTGTAGGTGCTGATGCGATCCGTGATCCCCATCGCGCGGGCCTGCTCGGTCGTGAGCTTCGGCTGCCTGACGCCGAGTCGCATCACGGCCGTGCGTCGCGTGCCGGCGAGCGCCGCTGCGCCCAGGTCGTGCGAGAGCGCGGCGAGATCGGGGCCTATCCCGGACTGCGACGGCTTGATGGTCACACGCCCGGAGGCCGCGACGAACTGAGCATCGCGCGCGGGGCGTCCGATGCCGCCCACGAACGGGATGATCGAGACCCCGATCCGTGCCGGCTCGTAGTAAGCGACCAGGATCCGCCGCTCGATCGCGTCGGACGTACCCGATGCCGTCGCGGAGGATCCCGGCGCGGGGTCGGCCCTGAAGGCGACCCACCTCGCGACATCCTGTCTCGCGACATTGAACGTCGTGCCCTTGTACTCGACGGTGGCGGGCCCGGCGACGAGCTTCTTCGCGTCCTCGAGTGCCTGCGCCGCGTCAGCGTCTGAGACGGCGACGGGAGCGGGCCCGACGGCGACACGGACATCGTGACCATCGGACAGGAACGCCGCGAGCAGAGCCGCCCGCGTACGTGCGCGGTTCACGGCGATGCCGATCTCGGCCTTGACGAGGCTCGCCACACCGCTCTCGATCGCGACCGTCGCGCTTTTGGAGGGGGCGTTGACGACCTCGGCGATGCCGTCGAGGACGGACTCGATCTTCGCGGGGTCTCCGTCCACCTTCGCGGCGATATCGATGCCGCCGAACATGCCGGCGAAGCGCTCGGAGACGCGGCGCCAGACCGAACCGGTGCGACCGACGGCCATCGCGCGCTCGACGCTCCCGCTTGAATCGATCTTCGCTCCGACGTCACCCGCCGCCATCGTCCAGACCTTCGCTCCGTGCGTCGCGGTCACCGGCCTGGACAGACGCTTGACCGACTCGCGGTCCACCGTCGCTTCGGCCTGGATCAGGCTCATCGAGCCGACGGGGACCGCACCGATACGGACGCCGGCGTAGATGCGCCCGTTCCAGAACGCGATGTCGGCCAGCGTCAGCACGACCAGGACGCCGACGCCCACGGCGGCGACGAGATATGCGCGTCGCTGCAGGGGCGAAGCGTGGGACGCGGCGCCTGAGCGGCGCCGCGGGTGTGAGTCTCGACCGGAGTCGTCAGTGCGTGTCATGCGCCCTTCCCGTAGCCGTCGCGGAGAGCACGACTGGCCGAATCATAGCAGGTCAGGGGCAGTATCCGGGTAACACGGAGGTAACGTACCGCACCGCCGGCCGCGCTCGGGTGTCAGTGGCGCCGCTCGCCCGCGACCTCTTCGACCAACTCGACATAGCGTCGCAAGAGAGCGCGCGCGCCGACGGCGTCCGCGGCCTCTGCGTACACGGTCACCACCGGATCCTGTGAGTCGGGCAGTACGAGCGCCCATCCGCCGTCGCGCTCGACGCGGATACCTTCGGTCATCTCGACGCTCATGCCCGCCGTCGCCTCGGCCATCGCCCGCATGACCGAACCCTTGAGGTCGGTCCGACACGCCACGACGGCTTCCACGAGGTGATGCTCGGGCAACCCGCGGACGATCTCGTCCAACGGCACGCCCGTGTCGACGAGCAGTTTCGCCATCATGCCGAGCGTCGCCACCGCATCGAACGCCGCGAGGAAGGTCGGGAACATGTAGCCGCCGGCCCGATCGCCGACGAAACCGATATCGTCGGTGAGCCCGGCGAGCGACATCGCCCGCACCGAGCTGCCGCAGCGCACGACACCGCAGCCATGGTTCGCTGCGATGCGCTCGATCACGCGCGACGCATGCAGCGGCACCGCGATCGAACCGCACCCGCAGGAGCGGCAGTAGAGGTCGACCATCGCATGCAGGGCGGTGTCACCCTCAAGGAGCGCCCCGTCCGGCGCCACGATCGTGACACGTTCTCCCGCCGCGTCGATCACGAGGCCGAAGTCCGCCCGGAAGTTCGCCACCGCCTCGATCGTCTGCGCGTGCGCCCGCTCGGGGTCGTCCGCCGCCGCCGCACTCCGCTCCGCGTCCAGGATCGGGCTCAGCGCGATGAGGTCGATCCCCCAGCCCGCGGCGACCTGCGGCGCGACGACGGATGCGACGCCGTGCCCCATCTCGGCGACGACTTTGAGCCGCGCCTCGCGTGGCTCGGGGATGCGCACGCGCGCCCGGGAGTCAGCGAGCCCGAGAGCGTCGAGCATGCCGGCCGTGTAGTACTCGAGCGCGCGCGGCGGGTAGATGATCTCACCCATCTGGTCGAAGAACGAGCGACGGAACTCCTGCCTGAAGTAGAGACGCTCGACCTTCTTCTCGTCCCCGGTCGAGAGATCGAGGCCGGCCTTGTCGTAGAAGTGGATCTCCGTGGTCTGCGGATCCGTCGATGACGCGCAGACGTGCACGCCACCGACGCACCGGCTGTCACGCGTGGTGAAGCGGTTCACGCCCGAGGACGCGACGCGAAGGTCGCGCACGTTGATGCCGGCCGAGTTCAGACCGGCGGCCATCGCGCGCTTGACCATGCGAGCGCCGCGAGACTGGTCGCGGGAGGCGACCACGTGCCCGCCCGCAGGCAGGGTCGTCGCGTACGCCTGCGAGAGCCGGAGCGCCAACTCAGGCGTGATGTCCACGCCGATGAGTCCGCTGACCCCGTCCGAGCCGAACAGCGTCCGCGAGCCCTTGCTCTCCCAGATCAGCGACGTGGTCTGCACCGCGCCCGGATCGATCCGCTTGTATGGGTAGACGGCGACGTCGGCGCCGACGACCGCGCCATGCCCGACCATCGTCTCGTCCCCGATGACCGCCCCCGTCTCGATGCGCGCGCGGGCACGCACGTCCGCGCGGCGGCAGATGACGGCTCCGCCCACCTCGGCTCCCCCGCCGATGAACGAGTCCGACCAGACGATCGAGTGCTGGATCCGTGTGTCGAAACCGAGCAGGCACGAGTCGCCGATGATCGCGTAGTCGCCGATGCGAGCACCCGCACGCACCTTCGTGTTCGCCCCGATGACGACCTTGTCTCCGATGATCGCCTCCGGGTCGATCTGGGCGCCCTCCCCGATCCAGAGCTGGTTGGCGGCTTTGACGCCGGGGACGAAGAGGCCGACCTTCTCGTCCATGATGTCCCAGTGTGCCTGGATGTAGCTCTGCAGGGACCCGATGTCGGTCCAATAGCCCTCGGCGACGTAGCCGTACATCGGCAGACCCTTCTCCATGAGCAGCGGGAAGAGGTCGGCCGAGAAGTCGAACTGGCCCTTGGACGGTACGTGCTCGAGCACGCTGGCGTCGATGACATAGATCCCGGTGTTGATGGTGTCCGAGAAGACCTGACCCCAGGTGGGCTTCTCGAGGAACCGCTCGATGCGGCCGTCCTCCGCGGTGATGACGACCCCGAACTCGAGCGGATCCGGTACCCGCTTGAGCGCGATCGTGACCGCCGCGCCCTTCTCCCGGTGGAACGCGACCACCTTCGTCAGGTCGATGTCGGTGAGCGAATCTCCCGAGATCACGACGAACGTCTCGTCGCCCAGCAGCGGCTCCGCGTTCTTGACCGATCCCGCCGTACCCATGGGGATGTCCTCGACGGCGTACTCGATCGACACGCCCCACTCCTCACCGTCGCCGAAGTAGTCCTGGATGACCTTCGGCATGAACTGGAGTGTCGCGACGATCTCATCGATGCCGTGCCACTTGCACAGCCCGACGATGTGCTCCATGACCGGCCTGTTCACGATCGGCACCATCGGCTTGGGTCGCAGGCTCGTGAGCGGGCGCAACCGCGTGCCCTCCCCGCCTGCCATGATGACTGCCTTCATCGCACGTCCTCCTGTGTCAGGGGCGACCCGTCGGTCGGCAACGAGGCCCGTTCGTTCCCCAGGGCCTCTCGATAGGCCGCCTGTGCGGTCACGGTATAGCGCGCGGCGGCTGCGAGCGAGAGCGCCACGCCGAGGTAGACGATGTACGCCCCGAGCGGCCGAGCGCCGCCGATGGCGTAGGTATGCCCGAACAGCTCATAGCGGGCGAAGACCGGCACCGGTACGAACGGGAAGTTCCAGATCAGCGACGCGAAGCCGATGAGGAGCACGGCCGTCGTGACCTTACCCAGCAGCGTCACGGGGAGCCGGCGGCCGTGCCGCTCGAGGACCCAGGCCCCATACAGTAGGTACACGTCACGCCCGATGAGCAGGACCACAAGCCACAGGCTGACCCGGCTCGTGACGTAGAGGCCGACAAGGGCGCCCGCGATGAGCAGGCGGTCGACGAGCGGGTCGATGATCTTGCCGACCGCGGTGACGTGACCGGTGCGGCGCGCGATGAAGCCGTCGAGCCAATCCGTGGCCGCCGAGACGGTGAAGAGCAGGAACGCCGCATTGTTGGGTCCGGACGCGGGAGCGTCGTAGACGAGGAACCAGTAGAAGCACGGTACGAGCGCCAGGCGCAGCACCGTGATGACGTTCGGTATGGAGAAGACGTCGCGGCTGTGGTCGACGGGAAGGCCGTGTGTGGGGGTGGTACCGCCACGCGCGTCCCGAGCTACCACCAGCGCCTCCTCTTGAAGTAGATGAGCATGCCCGTCGCGATGACGACCATCGTCACGATGACGACCGGGAACGACCACGTATCAGTGACCGGAGGCCACATGCCCGCGGTGACGTTCATCCCGTATATGCCCGAGATCAGTGTCAGCGGCATGAAGAGCGTCGCAACGATCGTCAGGCGCTTCATGACGTCGCTCAGACGGTTGTTCACGGCTGACAGATAGAGATCCATGGCACTGGAGGCGACATCCCGATAGGTGTCGATGGCGTCGACCGCACGGGCAAGGTGGTCTCCGACGTCCTGGAAGTACAGGTAGGCGTCCTGGGAGACGAACTCCTGGCGGCGCGCCATGCTGCGTAGGACGTCACGCTCGCCCCCGACGATGCGGTAGACGGCGATGAGAGCACGCTTGAGCGCATAGAGGCGCTGGAGGTCCTCCTCGACCGGGTCGTCGAGCAGTACGTCCTCGAGCTGGTCGAGCTGGTCCGCGAGGTGATCGACGATCGGGAACAGTTCGTCCACCCCTCTGTCGAGCAGCGAGTGCAGCACCCAGTCCGGCCCGCGGCTCAGAGCCCGCGCCGCATCGGTGATCAGGTCGTCGATCACCTTGATGCGATCCCGGTGAGACGTGATGAGGAATCCGTCGCCGAGGAAGATGTCGAGCTCGGTCACGCTGACGAGCGAGCCCTCTCCGTGCCTCGGGAAGATCCAGACGAGGAACGCCGCCTCCGGGTACAGATCGATCTTCACGCGCTGGGGAAAGTGCAGGCAGTCCTCAAGCGCGAGCGGATGCAGGCCGAACGCGGCACCGAGAGGCGCCAGCGCCGCCTCGTCCGGATCGAGCACATCGATCCAGAGAGCATGCCTCGCGTCGCGGGCCGCCGCGATGTCGGCAGCGTCGCCGACATGCAGTGTCCCGCCTTCCACCCATCGGACCGTGACCGTCGCAGGCACTCGCGCTCCCTCGCTCGAGACCGTCCGCGCACACCCCCGCGCGTACGACCGATTATGCACGAATCCGTGCGCCGGGATGCGACGCGCTCACTCGGCTTTGAAGCCGATCTCGAGGTGAGAACCGTCGCAGAACGGCTTGTTGCGCGAGCCACCGCATCGGCAGAGCGTGACGCGGTTGCGCACCTCGTACTCCGTGCCGTCGGCGGACTGGATCGGGATGCCGCCCCGTACCCAGATGGGGCCGCTGACGTTCTCGTGAGGATCCTCGACGAGTGCGATCGATGCGGGAAGCTCGGGCTCGAAGGGCGCGCCCGTCTCCGAATCGACGGCGGTGTAGCGTCCGGACGGGCACAACTCGGCGCCCCGGCGCACATCTGTCACGGCATCCGGCGCTTCCGCGTGACCCACGAGCCCCCAGATCCGCCTGCGGTGGCAGAACCGGGTATCGGCACAGAGCGCGACCGCATCCTGAAGGCCGACGACGGGCCCGAAAAGGGTCTCCGACGCCTCAGCGTACGGAGCGCGATCGGCGGTCTCGGCGCCGTCGAAGCCGATCACCGTGTGCGTACCGTCGCAGAAGGGCTTGCTGCGCGATGAGCCGCAGCGGCACAGGGCGTAGTGCTCGTGGCGATGGAGCTCCTCGCCCATCTCCCACGCGGCGGACTCTCCTTCATCGTCCGTGACGATGTCGTACTTCGCCAGCGGCGGACCTCCGGTGACAAGGTACGGGCCATCCGGCGAGATCCTCACGCGCATATCGTGCGGGCCGCTCATCCGTCCTCCATGGGTCGCCTCCTGCGCGCGCTGAGCAGCAGCGCGTCGCCTACAGCGTATCCCGATACGCACCGTCGGTACACGGCAGGTAGAACTGCGGGCGCCACACGCTCTCGCCGAACGGCGCCATCGGGCCGTGGGTCGAACACGATGCTACGGCGCCGTCCCGACCCAGACAGTCTCGTTGTAGATGAAGAAGCGGCCGACGAAGCGCGGGAACGGGAACGAGTAGGCGCGCGTCTTGGACAGACCGAGCGCGGCCGCGACGATGTCGAGAGCGGATTCGTCCATGAACTCGACGTGCGTCGGATCGCTCGCTTGCCCGCGCTCCTGCGGCGCTATCAAGATCACCGATCCGCCGCGCTTCAGGAACGGAAGGTACTCCCGGAGCAACTCGACGACCGCCTCACTGGTCATGTGCTCGGCGACGTGAGAGAGCAGGATCGAGTCGAACGTGCCTTGGACTGCCCTGGTCGACGCCGAGAACTCCTCGGGGGTGTACGCCTCGAGCGAGCGCGCACGAGCGACTCTCACGCACGCGAGGTTGAGATCGATGCCGACACCGTTGCCACTGAGATGTATCAGGTTGCGGCCGATGCCGCAGCCGATCTCCAGCGTGAAGCCGGGCTGCTGCCTACGCAGGTTCCAGCGATACGGTGCCTGGACGTCCAGGATCCGCTTCCATCCCGCCGACTGCAGCCGGACTAGACGCTGTGCGTACTCCTCGTCCTGAACGCTCGGGGTGGGCATCGAGTTGGGCACTCCGGAACTCCGTTCGGCGCGGGGCTGTAACAGGCACGATAGTAGCGTACGGGGACGCCACGGCAGGTATCCTGAAGGCTCCAACGACGCGAACGCCGCCGTTGTCGTGCACCGACTCATGAGGATCGAGGTCTGCCGAGTGGCCTATCTGCTTGGATGTGAGAGTCTCCATCTGGAGTACCCGACGAAGAAGGTCTTCGATTCGGTCACACTCGGGATCGACGAGGGCGACCGGATCGGCATCGTCGGTGGCAACGGCGACGGCAAGTCGACGCTCCTGGCGCTCCTGGCGGGCTCGGTGACGCCTGACGACGGGCGCGTCATGCGTCGGGGCGGAACGACCATCCGTTCGCTGTCGCAGACCGACTCGCTCGACCGGGAGGCCACGGTGGCCCATGCGGTCGTCGGGGACGCTCCCGAGCACACCTGGGCATCCGATGCGCGGATCCGCAACGTCATCCGCGGCCTGATCGCGGATATTCCGTGGGACGGCCTGATCGGCTCGCTCTCGGGCGGACAGCGGCGTCGTGTCGACCTCGCCCGCGTACTCATCGGGGACTGTGATGTCCTCATGCTCGACGAGCCGACGAACCACCTCGACGTCCACGCCATCGCGTGGCTGGCCGATCACCTCAAGACCCGCTGGCCGAAGAAGTCGGGGGCGCTGCTCGTCGTCACGCACGACCGCTGGTTCCTCGATGAGGTCTGCATCGGCATGTGGGACGTCCATGACAGGCAGGTCGAGCAGTTCGCCGGCGGCTACTCGGCCTACGTGCTCCAGCGCGTCGAGCGCGCGGAGGCCGCGAGCACGGCGGAGCAGAAGCGCCGGAATCTCATGCGCAAGGAACTCGCGTGGCTGTCGCGTGGCGCCCGTGCCCGGACGACGAAGCCGAAGTTCCACGTCGAGGCGGCTCGCGCCCTCATCGCCGATGAGCCGCCCGTGCGCGACTCACTCGAGCTGAAGCGGACGGCCATCTCCCGCCTCGGCAAGCAAGTCGTCGACCTGACCGACGTCACCGCGCGCTACGGCGCAGCGATCGTCATCGACGATGTCACGTGGCAGATCGGGCCGGGAGACCGGTTCGGCATCCTGGGCGAGAACGGTTCGGGCAAGACCACGCTGCTGAATCTGATCCAGGGTGCGCTCGCGCCGACATCGGGCACCGTGAAGATCGGCACGACCGTCAAGTTCGCCGTCCTGTCGCAGCACCTCGACGAGCTTGCGGAGTTGGGGAGTTGCCGCGTCCGCGAGGTGCTGGCGCGCTACAAGACGCGCTACGAGTTCGATGGCAAGGAACTGACACCGGCACAACTGCTGGAGCGGCTCGGGTTCGAGGCGGTCCAGCTCTCCGCGGTGGTGGCCGATCTCTCCGGCGGACAGAAGCGGCGCCTCCAGCTGATGCTCATCCTGCTGGACAAGCCGAACGTGCTGATCCTCGATGAGCCGGACAACGACCTTGACATCGACATGCTCGCGGTCGTGGAGAGCCTTCTGGACTCCTGGCCCGGCACGCTGCTCCTGATCACCCACGA
>JAUSAU010000055.1 GCA_030652345.1 Coriobacteriia bacterium | reverse complement strand
ACGCCGTCCTGGGTGCGCGAGAGGGGTCTGCCTCGGTCGCCTTCCTGGGAGTCGGCGCCTCGGAGGAGCGCGTCCGGATGCCGGTCCTCACCGCGGTCGGCGAGAGCTTCCGCTACATCGGGCTCACCTTCGCCGCGATCATCGACTTCTTCAACCCGGTCAAGTTCAGCGAGTCCGTCGGCAACGCGCGCAGTGTCGTCGGTATCTCGTACGAGGTGGCGAGGGCTGCGCAGTCGGGCCCGTTCCAGTACGCCGCGATGATCGCGCTCCTGTCGCTGTCCCTCGGCGTCATGAACATCCTGCCGATACCGCCTCTTGACGGCGGGAAGGTCGCAGTCGAGATCATCGAGGCGGTTACGCGCCGCACCATCCCGAAGAAGGTGTCCTACGCCGTGTCCGGCGTCGGGGCGGTCATGCTGTTCTCGCTGATCTTCTACCTGATGTACGCTGACGTCATGCGCTACATCGTCCCGGGCAGCTAGACTCACGCCCACGTGACCGGGAGGTCGGTACCGTCTATGCCTGAGCTCCGTCGCGAAACGCGCCCGGTCATGGTCGGCCCGGTCCCCGTCGGGGGCGGGGCGCCGGTGACTGTCCAGTCGATGACGACGACCGACACACGCGACCCGGGCGCCACGCTCGAGCAGATCGCCCGCCTGGCGGACGCCGGGTGCGAGATCGTCCGCGTCGCCATACCGCGGGCAGATGCGCTCGAGGGTTTCGAGCGCATCGCTGCCGAGTCGCCGCTCCCCGTGGTCGCCGACATCCACTTCGATCATCGCCTCGCGATCGAGGCTGCCCGCCGCGGTGCGAAGAAGCTGCGCATCAACCCCGGCAACATCGGCGCGCCCGAGCGCTTCGACGCGGTCCTCGAGGCGGCGGGGGAGGCCGGGATCCCGGTGCGCATCGGTGTGAATGCCGGCTCGCTGGCCGACGAGTATGCAGAGAAGGACTGGCCGCTCGCAGAGAAGCTCGTCGCGAGCGCGGTCGCATTCTGCGCGCACGCCGAGGCGCGAGGCTTCCTCGACATCGTCGTCTCGGCGAAGGCTTCCTCGGTGGTCGCCACGGTCGACGCCTATCGACGCCTTGCCGAAGCCGTGCCGTATCCGCTGCACCTCGGCGTGACCGAGGCGGGCACGCTCCAGCGGGGTACGGTCAAGTCCGCGGCCGGTCTCGGCATCCTGCTCGCCGAGGGCATCGGCGACACCATGCGGGTCTCGCTGACAGCCGACCCGGTGGAAGAGTGCCACGTGGCGTGGGACATCCTCTCTGCGCTCGACCTGCGCCGCCGCAGTCCGGAGCTCGTCAGCTGTCCCACCTGCGGTCGCTGTGAGATCGACCTGATCCCGATCGCGGAGGAGGTCTCCCGGCGGCTGAAGGACGTACGCACGCCGCTGAAGGTCGCGGTCATGGGGTGCGTCGTCAATGGCCCCGGTGAGAGCCGCGATGCCGACATCGGCGTCGCGGCGGGCAAGGGCGTCGGGATCATCTTCGCCAAGGGCGAGATCGTGCGGAAGGTCGCCGAGTCCGAGATCGTCGACGCACTCTTCGAGGAGATCGGCCGCCTCTAGGCCGTCGTCGCGCGCATCCTGCCTATCACCCCGCACACCTCACACGACATGAAGCGGCCCCGACCACCTTCTCGGTGATCGGGGCCGCGTTCGTGGTGCGGTGAACTGAAGTGCGCGACGGCCTAGATCTCGTCGGGAACCGCCTGGACAGCCGGGGTGCCCTTGCCATGAGCGGCATGCTGAGCGATCGACTCACCCGCGTGGATGTCGACCTGTGCCGTCTCCGGGATCAGGAAGAAGCACACGACCGCGCACACCGCGGCAACGCCCATCGGGTACCAGAGGCCGGCGTAGTTGTTGCCGGTCGCTCCGAGCAGGCTCAGGCCGATGATCGGGACCATGCCACCGAAGACACCGTTGCCGATGTGGTACGGGAGCGACATCGACGTGTAGCGGATGTTGGTCGGGAACAGCTCGACCAGGAACGCCGCGATGGGACCGTAGACCATCGTCACGTACAGCACCTGGAGGAAGACGCAGAAGCCGAGGACCCAGGGGTTGTAGCCGGAGTACGGGAAGAGGAACGGCTGGAACTTGACGACGACCTTGTCGCCCTCCTTGAGCTCCGTCGCGGGGATCTCGACGACGTTGGCTGCGGTGACCGCGGTCAGCGCGGGCTCGATGGCCGCCTGCGTCTCGTCCTTGACGATCTTCTTCACGCCCGGATCCTTGCCCGCGGCGACGACTTCCTTGACGCCCTTGAGGTCAGCCGCAGTCGCCTTGTAGGTCGCGGGAGCGTTCGCAGCCATGAGACCGTAGATCGGGTACCAGGTAACGACTGCGAGCACCATGCCCGCGAGCATGATCTTCTTGCGGCCGATCGTGTCGGACCACTTGCCGAAGACCACGAACATCGGGGTCGCGCACAGCAGGGCGCCGGCCACGATGACGTTCGACGGGATGAGCGTGACCTGGAAGACCTTCTGCAGGTAGAAGAGCGCGTAGAACTGGCCCGTGTACCACACGACGCCCTGGCCCATCGTGGCGCCGAAGAGGGCGAGGAGGACCCACTTCAGGTTGACGGGATTCGTGAAGCTTTCCTTGAGCGGGTTCTTGGACAGCCCGCCGGCCTTCTTGACACCTGCGAACAGCGGCGACTCCTTGAGCGATATGCGGATGTAGAGAGAGACGAGTACGAGCACTGCGGAGAGCAGGAACGGGACACGCCAGCCGTAGTCGTTGAACGCGGCCTCGCCGAGGATGCTGCGGGTGGCGAGGATGACGCCGAGCGACATGAACAGGCCGGCGGTCGCCGTGATCTGGATCCAGCTCGTGTAGAAGCCACGCTTGCGGTCGGGGGAGTGCTCGGCGACGTACGTCGCCGCGCCACCGTACTCGCCACCGAGGGCGAGACCCTGCAGGATGCGCAGACCGATGAGGATGAGGCCCGCGACCGGACCGATCTTGTCGATCGTGGGCAAGAGGCCCACGGCGAACGTGCAGACACCCATCAGGGTCATCGTGACCATGAAGGTGTACTTGCGACCGATGAGGTCGCCGACCCTGCCGAACACGATCGCCCCGAACGGGCGGACGATGAACCCGACGGCGAACGCAGCAAGCCACGCGATCATGTCGCCGAGCGGTGTCCCGGTCTGGTAGAACTTGCTGGCGATGACCGCCGCCAGGCTTCCAAAGATGTAGAAGTCATACCACTCGACCATCGTGCCGACCGATGAGGCCGCGATGATCTTGACGATTCCCTTTTCAGAGACCTCGCCAGCCGCGTTGATCGCACCTGTATCTGCCATGCCGTCCCTCCTTTGAGTGCAGTTCCGGTCGCCCGTCCACCGTCTGACTGTCGTGCATCCGCTCGATCGAACCGATCGGACCTCAGGCGTGCCCTGACGGGCGGACCTCTTGGGCGAAATGATAGAACGGCGAAAAACAGACATCGATGACTTCGCCGTCAATGGTGGTCGAACGTCCGTGGGCGGCGCATCTGACACCGCGGACGGCGACAAAGAAGCGCGTCCTTGCCTTAGCTCGGGGCCTGCGGGGCTTCGGGGGCAGCGAGGGAGAACCCGATTGCCGGCGAACCGCTCGTAGGCGCACCACGTCCGCATATCAGCCCATTGAGTCCGCTCACCACCCACCGCCCGCCTCATACCACTCACCGAGCCCTGCCTGCCACCTGCGCCGGGTTCGTTACCCGGAACGCAGGTTCTCCCTAGTCTGCAGGCGTAGTGCACAGCCATGCGTGCAACACGTCAACAGGGAGGTGATCTGGGTGAAGGTCTGCATCAGGGGTGCGGCGGAGGACGTCCGACTCGCCGACATCGACGAGGTATGCATCGAGGTCGATAGGATCCTGCTGCCCACCGACGGATCGGCGCCGTCACTGGCTGCGACACAGTACGCCGTGATCCTGGCAAAGGCGTTCAGCGCCAGGATCAAGGCGGTCTTTGTCGATACGGGCCTGGATGCACTCGAGTACCCGGAAGAGATCGCTGACGAGGACGTGTTCGAGGGCGTCCATGCATCGATCAAGGGCCTGGCCATCGCACAGCGCATGTGCGAGCGCAACGGGATCGAGTGCGAGGTGGAGATCCTGCGCGGCGGCGTGGCCAAGCGCATCGTCGCTGCGGCCAACGACTGGAACGCGGACCTCATCGTCTGTGGTGACACCGGTCGGACCGGACTGAAGCGCATCGCACTCGGCTCCGTCGCGGAGACGGTCGTCAAGGGTTCGGACATCCCGGTTCTCGTTGTCAAGACAGATGAGTGACGCCCGCACGGGCGACCCGCAACACGCCGCCGTGCGGTGTGACGATCCATCGAGGAGGTGTGGACGGAGATGACTTCTCCCAAGAGCGCGAATCAAGGCATCACGCACGGTGACCACGTCGATACCATCGAGAGTGTGGACCTGGTCTTCAAGGCGCAGCGCAAGCTCAGCTTCACGTACGGCGCCATCTTCTTCGGCGTGACGCTCTTTGTTCCGGCGGCATCAGTGTGGTGGGAGGGCTGGTTCGCAGTCCCGATCTGGGGCGGCTTCACTGCCAACTACCTGTTCGTGTCGCTGCTCTACTTCGTCTTCCTGTGGGTGATGGCGTGGACGTACTCCGTTCAGGCCGATCGCCTCGACGAGCGGCTTGAGCACATGGCCGATGAGATAACCGCAAGTACCGCTGTGAAGGAGGGATAGAGCATGAATACGATCGCTATCGCTCTGGTCGTCGTGCTGATCCTCTTCACCATCGGGCTGTCCATCTTCTCTCGGCGCTTCACACGTACCACTGCCGACTTCTACCTGGCAGGCCGCAAGGTCGGTTCGTTCTCGAATGCGTCCGCGATCTCGGGCGACTATCTGTCTGCTGCGTCGTTCTTGGGTGTCGCAGGTGCGGTCTACGCCTCCGGTCTCGACGGCGTGTGGTATGCAGCGGGATTTGCAGGCGGCTTCATGGTCGTCGTGCTCTTCATCGCCTCCGCGCTTCGCCGGTTCGGTGAGTACACGGTGGCCGACTTCGCCTTCGGGCGCTTCGGGTCCAACCGCATCCGCCTTATCACCGTTCTGGCCGTCCTGCTGACTTCGCTCTTCTACATGGCTCCGCAGATGTTCGGTGCGGGTACCACGTGGCAGGTCCTTGTCGGTACCGGGTTGTTCGGCATGGACGCATACACCACCGGCGTCGTGGTCGTGACCGCGATCATGGCCTTCTACGTGGCCGTCGGTGGCATGAAGGGCACCACGCTGAACCAGATCTTCCAGTTCTGGTGGTTGTGGTTCGCCATGTTCATCGTCGTCGTCTTCGCCTTCGGCAACGGCTTCAGCTACCCCGATGCTTTGGCCAGGGTCTCGAAGGCACCGATCGTCAACACCAAGGCGCTCACTGCCAAGGAGCTCACGACTCCCGACCCCAAGTCCGGCAAGACGCCCCTTGATGCAGCGAAGACGATGATGACGCCCGCAGACCTCGCCAAGGTCGAGGCCGCCATCAAGGTCAACGATCCCAAGGCGAAGATCGCAGTTGCTCTTCCCTCGAAGAACAAGCTGCATGAGTTGCGCAAGCAACTGTTCGCCGAGCCCGGGCATCGATACAACGCGTTCGACCAGTTCTCCATGGTCCTGGCGCTGGTCCTTGGTACCGCCGGACTCCCGCACATCCTCAATCGGTACTACACGAACCCGTCCGGCGCCGCGGCACGCCGATCGACGTTCTGGGTCCTCGTGTTCATCGGAACGTTCTACATCTGTGCGCCGATCGCAGGCCTCGCCGGCCTGACGTTCATCCAGGACTACCTTGCCAACGGCGGAACCATCGCTGCCGCCCACGTCAACGGACTCCTCGTCAAGCCTGACCAGGTCATGCCGACTCTGGGCAGCATCCTCGGTGGACAGTGGCTCATGGGTATCGTCGCAGCGGGCGCCTTCGCCGCCATGTTCTCCACTATCGGCGGACTGCTGATCGCGGCGGCTTCGGCCATCGGTCACGACGTGTACGAGAAGTACATCGATCCGAACGCTTCCGAGACGAAGCGCGTGGTCGTCGGCAAGGTGTCGGTCCTGGCCTTCTCGCTGCTGGCAATGGGACTCGGACTCGGGATCCCTGCGTTCGGGCTCGATCAGGCATACCCGGCTCTGATCGCGATGATGGTCACGTGGGCGTTCTCCGTCGGCGCCAGTGCGTTCGTTCCGATGCTGCTCACCGGGATCTGGTGGAAGGGCACGACCGAGCGCGGCGCGACCGCAGGAATCGCCGTTGGCCTCTTCAGCGCCATCGCGATCATCTTCCTCAACATCGCTCAGCAGCTCGGTGTCGTCGGCAAGGAGGGCATCCTCGGGTTCTTCGGAGCGCTCACCTTCCCGGTGCTGTTCACCTTCCCGCTCGGCCTCCTCACGATCATCATCGTGAGCAAGCTCGACGGTAGGCTTCCGGACAACGTGGACCAGATCTGGATGCGGATCCACGGTACGGCCTCGGAGCGTCACGAGAAGCAGCACGGCCTCGACAAGGTCGGCTCGTTGCTCGGCGGCAAGAAGGCCTGACACGTTCGATAGCGGTTCGACCCGCGGAAGCGTCCGGTGGGAACACCGGACGCTTCCGCTCGCGTCCGCTCACCGCGCCCCAGACACCGCTCACCGCTGGTGACGACCCCCGGAGGGGCTGCCCGCTGTGCCTGCCCGCCGGCCTCGACATACTGATTCAGGTAGTGCCGGAGCCGCTGCTGGGCGGCGAACAAGGAGGGCGTGTATGGGTACCAAGATGGACCTGCACAGCGAGGAGTTCCTCGCTGTGCTCATGAAGCGACAGCTCGGGCTGTCCGGGGGGATCGCGAGCGTGTTCGTCGTGATCATCGCGGCCGTGCCCCTGCTCAACAGGTATCTGCCGGAGGTCATGAACACGCCGTTCATGGGCTTCACGGTCTCCTGGTTCTTCCTGGGTTTCGGCATCTTCCCGATCCTGATCGGTCTCGCGTATCTGTTCGTGCGCCGGTCCAACGCGTTCGAGGACGAAGCCATCGGCATGGTCGATCCGGCCACGATGCCGAAGCACAGCGACGACGAGCCGGCCGCGGGTGCTCCCGCCGGCCTCGGACACTAGGGGAGGTGCGCTGATATGGGAGTCGAGATCATCCCGTTGTTGTTCGTGGTCGCGATCGTGCTCGCGACGATCGGACTTGGCATCTACGCGACGCGCCTGTCCCGCACCACGTCCGACTTCTACGTCGCGGGTCGCGGCGTCAACGCGTTCTGGAACTCGTCGGCCATCTCCGGCGAGTACCTGTCGGCGGCGTCGTTCATGGGCATCGCCGGCATGGTCATGAAGTTCGGCTACGACGTGCTGTGGTACGCGGTCGGC
>JAUSAU010000054.1 GCA_030652345.1 Coriobacteriia bacterium | reverse complement strand
CGTGTCGTAGCGCGTGAGAGCCAGCCACGTCCCGAACGGCAGCGTCTTATGCGCACAGGTGAAGTCGTTCATGTTGTAGGTCTGGCCGGACGCCGTGCGCCGGCCGTTGAACGCGGCCCCGTACCAAGAGCACACGGCACGATAGGTCACGCCGGTCGTCCGGTACGTCCGGTAGTGGAACTGGGAGACCAGGTACGTGCGGTCCGTGTAGGGAAGGACGCGCCCCGTGGCGCTGCGGATCCGGGTGCCGAGCGGGATCGACGCGGCGATCCACTTCTGTCGCGCCGTCCGCGTCTGAGCCTTGCGGCCATCGACGATGAGGCGGTTCGCAGGGGTGAGTCCCACGAGCAGCGTCTGCTGCTCGGTGACGGCGCTCTGCATGATCCGGATCCGCTCTTCGCGCAGTCCTCGCAGTTCGACGTCCTGCTGCCGCAGGTCCTCGAGCTGGCCGGCCTGGAACTCGGCCTGAGCTGCGACGACGGAGGCCTCCTCGAGCGTGACGCGGTCGATGTCGAGCATCCGTGACAGGATCGCCGCTCTGCCGACGAAGTCGTTCCACGAGCTCGCATCGAGGAGTACCGCGAGTGAGTCGAGACCCGTGAACTTGTACATGGCGATGGCGCGTTCGTTGTACGCGAGTTGGGCCGCGCGCAGTTCGGTCTGTGCGCGGTCGAGAGCCGTGGTCTGGTCGACGATGGCCTTGCCCGTGACCTCGATGCGATTGTCGATGGCCACCTGCTCGGCCTGGACGTCGTCGATCGACTGCTGCAACTCGATCACCCGGCGGGTCGCCGAGTCGGTGGTGGTGATCGAGGCCTGTGAGACGGGAGCGCTCGGCGGCAGTGTGGGTGCGGCGTAGGCAGGCGCAACCGCGAGCATCATGAGGGCCGCAAGGATCAGGGCGCGGAGTATGTGGGTTCGCACGTGCATGTATCGGGCCTGCTGCCTGCGTCGACGCGGATTCGTCCGGTGCGTCCGGGACGGGTGGTTTCGAGTTTCAGGATATCAGCATCGTACCCACCCTGTGCTATCATCGGCACCGGTTCGACGTACGATTCCGCCGCAACACCCGGACGACCTCTTCGCAGCACATGAGACGCACTCGGAGGTTGAAGCAGGTGCCACGCCATTCCGGCCGCCCGGTCGGCATCCCACTGATCGTCTGCGCACTCGCGGTGTGCCTTGTCGCGCCCGTTTCCGCGTTCGCTGTGCCGTCCACGCCGCAGATCCGCGCGAAGCGTGCCGACGCGGCGGCCGCCGCGAAGCAGTTGGCGGACCTCGATGATGAGCTCGAGGTCACGCGCGAGGACTACGCCGTCGTCAGCGAGGCGCTCCAGAGCACCCGCGAGAGGATCGTCGCAACCGAGGAGCAGCTCGCTGAAGCCGAGGCGCGGCTCGCGGAATCGCAGGAGGTCCTCGCACAGCGCGTCCGGGCGATCTACCGCGGAGGCTCGGTCGACATGATCGAGGTGCTGCTCGGAACCTCGAGCTTCGACGACTTCCTCACGCGTCTCGACATCCTGAACCGCATCACCGGCTCGGACACCGACCTCGTCGCGGACATGGCGGGTGACCGTACGCGGGTCGCGGCAGCGAGGGCGTCCCTTGAGAACAGGGAGTCGGAGCAGACCGCGCTGCGGGCCGAAGTGGCATCCAAGAAGCTCGTGGTCGAGCGTGCGGTCGCGAAGCAGCGCGCCTTCGTGACGTCGCTCGACCGTGAGGTCGCGAAGCTCGTGAAGGATGAGTCGGCACGTCTGGCGCGCGTTGCGGCCGAGGCAGCGCGGCAGGCTGCGCTCCGTGGGGCAGCCGACAAGCCGTCGGACCGGACGACGGACCTGTCCAAGCTGGGAGCGTCGCATGGCAACGCGCTCTCCGTGGCCCGTCGCTACCTCGGGGTCCCGTACCTCTGGGGCGGCACCACGCCATCCGGCTTCGACTGCTCCGGACTCATGCAGTACGCATACCGCGAGACCGGGATCTCGCTGCCCAGGACGAGCCGGTCCCAGTACCGCATCGGTGCGTTCATCCCCGCCGATCGGCTCGATCTGCTCGAGCCCGGCGATCTCGTGTTCTTCGGATACGGGGGCGATTCGCGGCGCGTCCACCACGTGGGGATGTATGCCGGCAACAACGTCTTCCTGCACGCGCCCGGGACGGGCGATCATGTCAAGTACTCGTCGCTGACGGAGCGCATCAGCAGCCGCGGTGACTATGTCGGAGCCGTCAGGCCCTAGACTGCTCGCGCGGGGCCCCGGCGGCACTGCACACGCACAGGCGATCGACCGGATCAGGGGGAGCACGTGGACCTACTCGCTCGTATGGCCGCCGCCTTCAGCGGGGGCGTCACCGATGCATTCGAGGCCATCTCGCGGGCGGCAGCCACGCGTCTGCCGGGTGTGCTCGCCGGACTCATCGTACTCGCCGTCGCGTGGGTCATCGGTCGCGTCGTGTTCGTCGCGACGCGGCGCGTGTTGTCGCGACGCTCCACGCAGGCCCACGTCGACGTACTCGTCGCGCGGGTGGCGCGCGGGGCGGTCATGTCGCTCGGGATCGTCCTCGCGCTCGCCGTGGCCGGGTTCAACGTCGCCACGCTGGTCACGAGTCTCGGACTGGCGGGTCTGACGCTCGGCTTCGCGCTGCGCGATGTGCTCGCCAACTCGGTCGCCGGTGTGATGCTCCTGATCCAGCGTCCCTTCAGATTGGGCGACACCATCCTTGTCGCCTCGATCGAAGGGGTCGTCACCGACGTGCGCGTGCGTGACACAGCAATCAAGCTCAGCGACGGCCGCGTGGCGTACGTACCGAACATCACCGTCTTCAACGGTGTCGTGGTCAACAGCAGTCAGGAGCCCGTGCGCAGGTTCGAGATATCCGTCTGGACCCCGTCGGGCCAGGATCTCGAGACGGCACGCGCGGCCGTCCTCGGCGCCGTCGCGTCGACTCCGGGCGTCATCGCCGAGCCCGCAGCCGAGGCGCAGGTCGCCTCCGTCGGTCCGGATCGCGCGCGCGTGCTCGCCCGCGGGTGGGTGGACACGCGTGTCTCGTCGCTGGGGGATACTCAGTCACTCGCTCTCGCCGCCGCGCGTGGCGCTCTCGGGACGACCGACTCCGATGCCGAGGCAGAAGGAGACACGCCTGCGCTTCCCGTCGGTACTGAGGCCCCTTCCGAGGCGTCCGACCTCTGACCTGCCCTGTGATAGAATCCGCACCACCTTTGCAGGGGCACGGTTTCATGCAGGATTCGTGAGAGGACCCTCCTTGGCGCACACGCTCCTGTCCGGCAACGAAGCGATCGCACAGGGGGCCTGGGAAGCCGGAGTCCTGGTCGGCGCGGCGTATCCCGGCACTCCGTCCACTGAGATACTGCAGAACCTCGTCCGCAAGCCCGGCGTGCACTGCGAGTGGGCCCCGAACGAGAAGGTCGCTCTCGAGGTCGGTCTCGGTGCCAGTCTCGGCGGTGCCCGCGTCCTCGTGACCATGAAGCATGTCGGCCTCAATGTCGCGTCGGATCCGTTCATGACGCTCGCGTACACGGGGGTCGGTGGGGGACTCGTCCTGGTGGTTGCGGACGACCCCGGCATGCACTCATCGCAGAACGAGCAGGACAGCCGCGCGTGGGGTCCCTTCGCGAAGGTCGTCATCCTCGAGCCGTCGGACAGCGCCGAGGCGCTCGCCATGACGCGCGATGCGTTCGAGCTCTCCGAGCGGCTCGACATGCCCATCCTCATCCGCTCGACGACCCGGCTCTCGCATGCGAAGGGCCTCGTCGAGACCGGAGAGCGCGCTGTGCCGGAGGGCACCCCGTACGCGAAGGCGCCTGCCAAGTGGGTCATGATGCCCGGCAACGCGAAGGCACGCAGGGTCGACCTCGACAAGAGACTCGAGGTCGCGCGCGCCGCCAGCGAGTCGTGTGCCTTCACCGTCGAGGAGATCCGCGACTCATCGCTCGGCGTGGTGACCTCAGGCGTCGTCTACCAGTACGTTCGGGAGGCGCTTCCGGATGCGTCGACGCTCAAACTCGGCATGACACATCCGCTTCCGGTCGAGCGTCTGCGGGCGTTCGCGGCGAAGGTCGATCGTCTGGTCGTGGTCGAGGAGCTCGACCCCTACCTGAGCCTCAACCTGAAGGCGCTCGGACTGCCGGTCTCCGATACGACCGTGCCGCACATCGGCGAGCTCTCTCCCGCGATGGTCGGTGCGGCGTTCGGCGCCCTCGCTGCCGAGACACGGGAGCCGATGCGCGACCTGCCTCCGCGGCCTCCGATGCTGTGCCCGGGGTGCCCGCACCGCGGTGTCTTCCAGGCGTTGCGCTCCATGGGCGCCGTGGTCACCGGGGATATAGGGTGCTACACCCTCGCGGCACTGCAGCCGCTCGCCGCGATGGACACCTGCGTGGACATGGGTGCGTCGATCGCGATGGCCCACGGCCTCGAGTTGGCAGGAGGAGCGGGCGACGCGCCGATCGTGGCGGTCATCGGCGACTCGACGTTCGCGCACTCAGGCCTCACCGGGCTGATGAACGCGGTCTACAACAACGGTTCGTCGACCCTCGTGATCCTGGACAACCGGATCACGGCGATGACCGGGCATCAGGACAACCCGTTCACGGGCCGTACCCTCTGCGGGGATCCCGCGATCGAGATCGACATCGAACAGGTCGTACGCGCTCTGGGCGTCGCGGACGTGCACACCGTCAATCCCAATCTGCTCAAGCCCACGGCCAAGGCACTCGCCCACGCGGCCGCACATGACGGCGTCTCGGTCGTGATCGCCAAGGCGCCGTGCGCGCTGCTGAACAAGGACGAGGTCGACCCCTTCGCGGTCGACGAGGACGAGTGCACGGCGTGCGGCGAATGCATCCGTCTGGGCTGCCCGGCCATCAGCCGTGATTCGGTCAGCAAGGCCTGCATCGACACGACGATCTGTGTCGGTTGCCGCCAGTGCGTCCAGGTGTGCAAGTACGGAGCGATCGTCCGCACAGGCAAGGCCTGCGACATCGGGAGCGGCGCATGAGTGTCACCACCGTCATGCTCGTCGGCGTCGGCGGGCAGGGGACGATCCTCGCCTCCGACGTGCTCGCGAAGGTCGCCGCCGCGTCGGGCCTCGACGTGAAGTTGGCCGAGGTCCACGGCATGTCGCAGCGCGGCGGCAGCGTGGATACGTTCGTCCGTTTCGGCGACTGCGTCCATTCGCCGACCGTCGATCCGGGGACGGTCGATCACCTGGTGAGCTTCGAGCTGATCGAGGCTGCTCGCTCGCTGCACTTCCTGAAGCCGGAGGGGCGGCTTGTCGTCAACAACCGGATGATCCCGCCGCTTCCGGTCCTCATCGGGCAGTGCGGGCTTCCCACGGGTACTGAGGCCGCGCTCGCCTACGAGGGCGCGGTCTTCATCGACGCGGAGACGCTCGCGTGCCAGGCGGGCTCGCCGCGCAGCGCGAACATCGTGCTCGTCGGCGCGTTGTCCGTGGGTCTTCCGTTCGATGCGGGAGTGTGGCGCGAGGTCATCGCCCGCCGTGTCCCGCCCAAGACCGTCGACGCCAACCTCGCCGCATTCGAGGCCGGGCGCGACGCGTGTGCGAAGGGAGCGTGCGAGCTGTGAGCAAGGTCATCCAGCTGTCGGTGTTCATCGCCAACGAGTCCGGCCGCGTCTCGGAGGTCACCTCGACGCTCGGAGACGCCGGGATCAACATCCGCGGGTTCTCGGTCTCCGACACCGCCGAATACGGCATCCTGCGCCTCGTCGTCGACCGCCCGGAGCAGGCGCATGCGCTCCTCAAGGAGCACGGCTTCACCGTCAAGGAGACCGAGGTCATCTGCATCGACCTCCCGGATCAGCCAGGCGGGCTCGCGGGCGTGCTGAGGATCGTCTCGGGCGCCGGGGTCAACATCGAGTACGTGTACTCGCTCATCGCGACGTACGTCGTGCTCAACGTCGCGGATGCCGACCGCGCGATCGCGCTTCTCAAGGACAAGCCGGTGCGGCTTGTCTCGCAGGAGGAGATCGCCGCGACATAAGGTCGTGGCACGGACATGGGGTAGGGGGTAGGGACATGCATCGTGCATGGAAGGACATGGCGGCAATGGCCGCCGCGGGTGCGCTCTCGGTGGCGCTCCTGCTGTCGGGCTGTTCGAGCCCGACGACCGGAGCGGGCACGCCGGCCGCAGAGAAGAAGGACCCGATCAAGATCGGCGCGGTCCTCTCGCTCACAGGTTCGTACGCAGGGCTCGGGGCTCCCGAGAAGAACGTGCTCGACATGGAGGCCAAGCGCCTCAACGACGCGGGTGGCATCGGTGGACGCCCCGTCGAGATCATCATCGTGGACGACGCCACCGACCCGGCCAAGGCGCAGGCCGCAGCGACTAGGCTCATCGAGCAGGACAAGGTCGTCGCACTCATCGGCGCCACAGGTACCGGCCAGACGATGGCCATGCGCGGGGACGTGGACCGCGCCGGCGTACCGCAACTCTCCGTGGCGGGCGGCACCGTCATCACCCAGCAGTTCGACAAGCTCGTCTTCCAGACGCCGTGGTCGAACACCCTCGTCGTGCCCTTCACGCTCAAGCGTCTGCAGAAGCTGGGGATCAAGAAGATCGGCGTGATCGCCGACTCGGGCGGCTTCGGCAAGGACGGCATCGCCGTCATCAAGGCCGAGGCGCCGAAGTTCGGCATGACCGTCACGTCCGAGCAGAGCTTCAACCCCGGCGACACGGACATGACCGGGCAGCTCACCAAGATCAAGGGCTCGGGAGCGCAGGCGGTCGTGCTGTGGTCCGCGGGCAAGGAGGCGGCCACGGTCGCCAAGAACCTCAAGCAACTCAACATGGGAATCCCGCTCGTCGGCAGTCACGGTAACGCCCGCAAGGAGTTCATCGAGGGCGCGGGCGACGCTGCCGAGGGCTTCACCTTCGCGGCCGGCAAGATCCTCGTCCCGGCCGAGTACGGCGAGGGCACCGAGGGCTTCAAGGTCGCGACGGACTTCACGAAGCGCTACACCGAGGCGTACAAGACCGGTCCCGACACGTTCGCCGGGCATGCCTACGACGCGTTCTGGCTGCTCGCCGGCGCGCTCAAGAGCGCCGGGCCCGACGCTGACGCGGCCAAGCTCCGCGACGCCGTCGAGCAGACCACGGGCTTCGTCGGCATCGGCGGTACGTTCAACTTCACGGCCACCGACCACAACGGCCTGACCGAGGCCGATCTCGTCACCTACGAGGTCAAGAACGGCGCGTGGGTGGTGCAGAGATGACGGGAATCGGGAAGGGCACGGGCATGGCGAAGCGCGGGCTCGTACTGCTACTGGTGCTGGTCCTGGCCTCCGCGATCCTCGGTGGCTGCGCATCGGCACCGAGCGGCGGTGCCGGCACGAGCCCGGCGAAGGAGCCGATCAAGGTCGGTGCGATCCTGTCGCTGACCGGCACCTACGCGGGCCTCGGTGGTCCTGAGAAGCAGGCCATCGAGCTCGAGGTCAAGCGCATCAACGACGCCGGCGGCATCAACGGCCGTCCGATCGAGGTGCTCGTCGAGGACGACGCCACCGATCCGCAGAAGGCGGTCGCCGCTGCGACCAAGCTCATCGATCAGGAGAAGGTCGTCGCCATCCTCGGTGCCACCGGCACGGGCTCCACGATGGCGATCCGCAACGAGGCGGCCCGGGCCGGCGTCCCGATCGTCTCGATGGCCGGCGGCTCGGTCATCACCGGCACGTTCGACAAGAACACGTTCCAGACGCCGTGGCCAAACAACCTCGTCGTCGCGTTCACGCTGTCGGCACTCAAGGACGCGGGCATCACGAAGGTCGCGCTCCTGTCGTCGTCTGACGGCTACGGCAAGGACGGGCGTCAGGTCGTCCTCGACACCACCAAGAACGGCGCGGCCGTCACGATCGTGGGGGACGAGACCTTCAACCCCGGCGACACGGACATGACCGCGCAGCTCACCAAACTGAAGGCCACGGGCCCGCAGGCGATCTGGCTGTGGAACGCCGGCAAGGAGGCCGCGATCGTCGCGAAGAACCTCCGGCAGATCGACCCGCAGGGCACCATCAAGCTCTACGGCGCGCCCGGCAACGCGCGCAAGGAGTTCATCAGCGGGGCAGGGGAGGCGGCCGAGGGCTTCACGTTCGCCGCGGGCAAGATCCTTGTCCCGGAGACCTACGGCACCGACACGGCCGAGTACAAGGTCGCGAAGGACTTCATCGACCGCTTCACGAAGGCGAACGGCACTGCGCCGGACATCTTCGCGGGGCACGCCTACGACGCGCTCGCGGTCACGGTGGACGCCCTCAAGCGCGCCGGTGACGGTGCCGACGGCCCCAAGGTCCGCGATGCGATCGAGGGCACCAAGGGCCTCATCGGTATCGGCGGCACGTTCACCTACTCGGCGACGGACCACAACGGCCTGTCCGAGAACGACCTGGTGCTCTACCGCATC
>JAUSAU010000053.1 GCA_030652345.1 Coriobacteriia bacterium | reverse complement strand
TCATGAATGGTCGCAGTCCCGAGAGGGGCCGGGGGTGCTTCGTAGGGCTCGATTCTACGGCAACGGGCATGCCAATACCACGTGCGGAGGGCCCCTCACAGTGCCGGACAGATGATACGCGGTGCCCTCTTCGGGACGGTCTGCGGAGCGGCTCCCGGAGCGCCTCCCGGGCAGGAATCCGCAGGTCGGCGTGGTATACTCCGTCAGCCGCCCGCACGTTTCGTCGCATGCCGGTGCGACATCGGACGGCATCGAGAGGATGGCAATGTCCCGCATAGACTTGGTCCTTCTTCACGCGCCGTCCGTGTACGACTTCCGAGAGCGCTCCATCATGTCCGGGCCGGTCTCCGATATGGTCCCGTCGACGCCCGCGTTCGAGATGTATCCGCTCGGCTTCACGACGATGGCCGAGTACCTCGAGCGTCACGGCTACAAGGTGCGCATCGTCAACCTCGCGGTACTGATGCTCAACCGTCCGAACTTCGACGTCGAGAAGGCCATCCGCGAGATGGACCCTGTCGCCTTCGGCATCGATCTCCACTGGCTGCCGCATGCCCACGGGTCGATCGAGATCGCGAAGATCGTGAAGAAGTACCACCCCACGACGCCGGTCATCTTCGGCGGGCTTTCGTCGAGCTACTTCCACGAGGAGCTGTGCTCGTACCCGAGCGTCGACTACGTGCTGCGCGGAGACTCGACCGAGGAGCCCCTGCGCCGGTTGATCGCCGCGATCCGCGGCCACGGCTCGGTCGCCGACATCCCGAACCTGACCTGGAAGGGTCTCGGCGGCTCGGTCACGGTCAACGAGCTGTCATGGGTCCCCTCAACGATGGACGAGATCTCGCTGGACTACTCGTTCAACATGCGCGCTGTCATCCGCTACCGGGACATGATGGGCTTCGTGCCGTTCAAGGACTGGCTCCAGTACCCCGTGTGCGCCTCCCTGACCTGTCGCGGCTGCACGCACGATTGCGTCACGTGCGGCGGGTCCGCGTACTCGTTCCGGGAGCACTTCGGGCGCCGCAAGATCGCGTTCCGCGACCCGGAGCTGCTCGTCAACGACATCCAGCACATCCAGAAGTACATCCCGGGTCCGATCTTCGTGCTCAACGACTTCCTGCAGGCGGGGCGCGACTACATCGAGACGTTCGTGAAGGGCCTCGGCCGGATCAACCTGCGCAACCCGATCGGGTTCGAGTTCTTCCGCCCGCCCGCCGAGGAGTTCTACGCGTTCCTCGACGAGCACCTCAACGACTACTCGGTCGAGATCTCGGTGGAGAGCCACGACGACGCGGTGCGTGCGGCCTTCGGCAAGAACCACTACACGACCGATCAGGTCGAGGAGTCGATCCGTGCCGCCCTGCGCAACGGGTGCAAGCGGTTCGACCTCTACTTCATGACCGGCATCCCCACGCAGTCCGCCGCCTCCGTCCTTGAGACGGGCGACTATGTCCGCGGCCTGTATGAGCGCACCGGGAACGACACGCGGCTCCTGCCGTTCATCTCGCCCATGGCGCCCTTCCTCGACCCGGGCTCGCGCGTCTTCGACGACCCGGCGAAGTACGGCTACACGCTGCGTGCGAAGACACTCGAGGAGCACCGTCAGCTCCTGCTCGAGCCGTCGTGGCGCCACATCATGAACTACGAGAGCGACGCGATGACCGCCGGCGAGCTCGTCGATTCCACCTACCAGGCCGCGGTCGATCTCAACCGCGTGAAGGCCGCGGTCGGCGCGATCCCGAGGGATGTCGCCGCAGTCACCGAGACGCGCATCGGCGAGGCGCGCGTCGCGATGGCGCGCATCGACGCGATCATGGCGGGCGATCCCGCCCGGCGCACGGCGGACCTGGACGCGTTCCGCCACGAGGTCGACCGTCTCAACGAGTCGACGGTCTGCGAGAAGAGCGAACTCGAGTGGCCGCGGCAGGCGGGCCCCCGTCACGTCGTCAATGTCATCAAACTCTGGTTCCGCGAGAACATCGCTATACTGCTCGGACGGCGGCGCTTCCGGCCGCAGGAGGGTCCGCGCGAGACGACACGTCCCGCGGCCGAGCAGACAGGGGTCTAGCACGTGACGGCATCCGGCAGGGGCAGTGAGCCCGGCTCCGACAACGTCTCCTCCGGGCTGACCAACACCGACCGCGTGCGCGGCATCTTCGCCCGCATCGCCCCGGGCTATGACTCGTTCAACGCGCTCGCTTCGATGGGGATCGACCGGCTGTGGCGCCGCGCCGTGGTGCGCATGGCCGGTCTGACGCCCGAGTCCCGCGTACTCGACCTCGCTGCGGGCACCGGCGATCTGACGATCGCGATGGCCAGGCAGGCGGGACCCGCCTCGATCCTGAGCACCGACTTCGTCCCCGAGATGCTCGCGGTCGGAGAGCACAAGGGCGCCGCCTATAAGGGTCCGACGCGCCTCGCCTTCCAGGTCGAGGATGCGCAGGCGCTCACGCTGCCCGAGGCCACCTTCGATGTCGTGACCGTCGCGTTCGGGGTGCGCAACTTCCCGGATCGCGCCGCGAACTTCCGCGAGGTGCTTCGCGTGCTGGTTCCGGGCGGTCGCTACGTGATCCTCGAGTTCTCGCGGCCACCCTTCGCGCCGTGGCGCGCCCTGTACCACTTCTACCTGCGGACGATGATCCCGCTCATCGGCGGCCTCGTCGCCGGTGACCGTGATTCGTTCGTCTATCTGAACGACTCGATCCGCCAGTTCCCCGCCCAGGAGCCCCTCGCCGCCGAGTTGCGCGACGCCGGCTTCTCGAACGTGACGTGGCGCGACATGACCGGCGGTATCGTGGCGGTCCACGTGGCGGTCAAGTAGGGTCGCGCTCAGCGCGCGTACGCCCGCCCGTCGCCTCGCGCGGTACACTGATGCGGTGAAGGACCCGGCTCCCGGAAGGTGAGAGCATGCTCCTGTGCGCCAAGTACGTCATCCCCGTTTCGTCTCCGCACATCGAGGACGGTGCCGTGCTCGTGCGCGGCGACCGCATCGTCGCGGTAGGCCCGCGCGCGGATCTGGCGGCAGCTCATCCTGAAGAGGAGGTCAGGGATTACGGACTCGCTGTCCTGATGCCGGGCTTCGTCGACCTGCACACCCATCTCGAGTACTCGGTGTTCCGTGGTGCCGTCGACGACATGCCGTACACGCAGTGGAAGATGCAGGTCGTCCAGAAGGAGGGCCGCCTCGACTCGTCGGACTGGCGGGACTCCGCGGTTCTCGGGTCCATGGAGGCCGTCGAATCGGGCATCACGACCGTAGCCGACATCACCAACACGGGGAACTCGGTGCTCGCGGCGCGGGCGGCCGGCCTCTCCGGCGTCGTCTACCGCGAGGTCTCGACGATGGACAAGTCCAAGATCGCCGATCGCATGGAGGCCGCCGAGCTCGACATCGCAGCGTGGCGCGAGGCCGCCGGTGATGCGCCGATCGAGATCGGGATCGCCCCGCACTCGCCCTACACGTGCCACCCGTCGCTGCTCCAGGCCGCGGCCGAACTTGCGATCGCGAAGGAGCTTCCCGCCGCTATCCACCTCGCCGGATCCAAGGACGAGTACGACTTCGTGCGCTACGGTTCCAGCTCGCTCGCGCAGGACTTCCGTGAGCAGTCCGGCTGGCGTGACGTCGCGTGGATGCCGACCGGCGTGAGCCCCGTCCGCTACGTCCTGCAGTGGGGTCTCTTCAGCGTCCCGCGCCTGCTCGCCGTCCACTGCGTGCAGGTCGACGAAGCCGACTGTGAGGTCCTGGCGTCGCACGACGTCGCCATCGCGCACTGTCCGCGGTGCAACGCGAAGCTCGGGATGGGCATCGCGCCGCTGCGCCTCTTCTTCAAGTACGGACTCACGGTGGGGATCGGGACCGACTCGCCGGCGTCGAACAACACGATCGATCCGTTCGACGAGATGCGCATCGGTCTGCTGCTCCAGCGTGGGATGGGCGGGGAGACCGACTTCTTCCGCTTCTTCACCGCTCGCACGTTCGTCCGGCTCGCCACGATCCACGGAGCGCGCGCGCTCGGACTCGAGCATGAGATCGGCTCGCTCGAGGCCGGCAAGCGGGCGGATGTCGTCGCGGTCGACCTGTCGGCCAGCCACATGGTCCCGACGCTCGACCCGTACAGCGCGCTCGTGCACACGGCCAACCAGGAGAACGTCGCCATGACCATGGTCGCCGGGCGCGTCATCTACGAGGCCGGCGAGTACCTGACCGTCGACGTCGAACGCACGGTCGCTCGCGCCCAGGAGATCCGCGCGAAGCTGCGCGGCTGAGGTCTGAGGATATGGCCGGTGACCGCGAGCGGGGCGTTGTGATCGGGGTCTCCGACCTCGGCGCAGACGTGCGCATGGCCTCCGGGTCGAAGTGCGAGTCGTGCGCCAACGACTGCTGCCGGGTCGACCGCGAGGGCCTCGTGATCGAGGGGGCGGACAATGTCCCAGGCGCCCGGGCGGGAGACACGGTCGAGGTGGAGCTGCCCGAAGGTACGCGCACGCGCGCCGGGATCCTGACGTTCGTGCTTCCCGTCGTCGCGCTCGTGATCGGCTACATCCTCGGGAACCTCGTGGGTCGCGCCGTCGGCTGGCCCGCCGACCCGATGGGTGCCGCGGGCGCGATCGCGGGGGTGTCGGCAGGCTTGTTGCTGTTGCGTAGGAGCGGGCGCGACGCGCTCTCAGGAGCACGGTACCGCCCGGTGGTGCGTGCTATAATCTCGCACGGTTTGTCACCCGCCCCGGGGATTCCGGGACGTGTCGAGGATGACCCCATGAGCGGGTCGGAAGGTAAGGTAACCACGTGAGCGACCAGGACTTCTTCTTCGACGAGGAGCCGGCAAAGGCAGAGAAGGCTGCGCCGAAGAGCACCACCAAGGCCGCGACATCCAAGCCCGTCGCCAAGACCACCGCGGCCAAGGCCGCTCCCGTCGCCCCCGCAGAGCCCGCATCCATGCTCGATCAGAACGTCTCGATGGGTGTCGCCGGCATGCTCGCCGTCGTCGGCATCCTCGTCGGCGTCATCATCGGCTTCCTGATGGGCGGCGCGATGGGTGCGCAGCAGGCCGCCGTTCCGCCGGCGACCACCCCTGCGGCCTCCACCCCCATGGGCTCCGGCAGCGCGGCGCCCGCCGGATCGAACCCCGCGCCGCTGACGCAGGAGCAGATGCAGCAGGGTGCCAATGGCCAGCTTCCCTCGGGTCACCCGAACATCAGCGGTGGCGCGGCGGGTTCGACGACGACCCCCGGCAAGTAGCGGGGCATCTGAGCCAACGCAGCGTGATCGGGCCCGGCACCGTCTCATCCGGGCCGGGCCCGAAACCTTCTTAGACACGACGATTCCCGGAGGGACCTCAATGGCGATCGACAAGAGCCGTACCAAGCCGTGGATGAAGGTAGTCATCATCTTCGTGATCGCGACATTCGTTCTCGGTGTGGCCGGATTCTCGATGGCGGACCTGTTCAATGCGCCGATCGCGACCACGGCCGGTACGGGCACTCCCGCTACCGGCGGGGTGGCGACGAGCCAGACCATCGACGCCATCAACCTGAAGCACACGCCCCAGATCAAGGCGCTGGAGGCCTCGCTGACCGCCGAGCCGAAGAACTTCGAGCTCAACGTCTTGCAGGGCAACGCGTACTTCGACTGGGCGCTCGAGCTCAGTCAGGCGACGCAGGGCGCCCAGGGCGTCGAACTGTGGAAGGCGGCGAGCACCTACTACGCCGCCGCCATCGCGGCGAAGCCCGGTGACCCCAATGTGACCACCGACTACGCGATCACCCTGTTCTCGGCGGGAGACGTCCCCGGCGCCATCAAAGTCGGCGAGGATCTGGCGAAGGCGAGTCCGACGTTCGCGCCGGTGCAGTTCAACCTCGGGATCTTCTACGAGAACAGCGGCGACAAGGTCAAGGCCGCCGCCGCCTACCAGAAGTCGCTCGATCTCGACCCGAGTGGCAACAACGCCGCAGCGGCGAAGGCGGCACTGGCCAAGCTCAAGTAGGTCTAGTGCGGGCGTGTGGCCCGGAGTGTCTCGAGCGCGCCATCTGCGTCAGGCGCAATCGAGAATATGCCGGTCAGACGCGTGAGTTCGAGGATGCTGTCGACGGTCTCGTTGGATACGACCACCAGCCGACCACCGGCGGCGGTGTACTCACGCGAGAGGCTCAGCAGGAGACCCAGCCCGGAACTGTCGAGGTAGTCGACGCCGGACAGATCGATGATCGCCGCCTCCGGCATGCCGCGGAGGATGCGGTCGATGTGAAGGCGGAAGCCCGCACATTCGCTGTAGTCGAGGTCGCCGGAGACGGTCAGGACCCACGCCTCGTCGCCTTGCTGGAGATCCATCGTCACTGACATCGAGTCCCCCGGGAACGCTGTTTGCAGCTCGTCAAGACCATGACGCTTGTATACCCAATGACGTGCCCCGGTGCCGGAAAGCCCGCGGGTGGCGAAGCGCCGGTGGGCGCTACAATGGTCCGTGGCACCATCGGCCGGGCCCGAAGAACCGAATGCGAGAGTGAGCAGCATGGAACTCGAGGTCAGTACCGCGCGCGAACAAGGGCTGTGCGTGGTGAGCGTCGTCGGCGAGGTCGACGTCTACACGAGCCCGACGCTGAAGCAGTCGCTCATCGATGCGGACGACGGCTGCAGCGTCGTCGTCGTCGATATGGACAAGGTCGCCTTCATCGACTCATCGGGCCTCGGTGTCCTGGTCGGCGCGCTCCGGCGCGCCCGTGAAGACGGGGGCGACCTGCGTATCGTCTGCGCCCGGGACAACGTCCTCAAGATCTTCCGGATCACCGGTCTGGACAAGGTGTTCCCGATGTTCGCCACGCTCGCGGAAGCACGGGAGGCGTAGGCCAGGTGTTCTCTCTCGGCGGCTCGGAGCTGCTGATCATCGCGGTCGTCGTGCTGCTGCTCTTCGGGCCCGACAAGATCCCGCAACTCGCCCGCACCATCGGGCGGTTCACCCGTGAGTTCAACAAGTATCGCGACATCATGGAGTCGACCGTGCGAGCCGAGTTCCTGAACGCCGATCCCGATCCCAAGACGGATATCAGCGTCGAGGACCGCATCGCCAAGGCCGCCGCGGCCGGCAGTGAGGCCCGCGACAAGCAGGCGGCGGACGCAGCAGTCGACGCCCCGGCGGAGCCCGGCGACGCCGGCGGCGTCTCGTTCGCCGTCACCGATGAGGAAGACGAGGAGGAGGAGTAGGGCATGCCTATCGGACCCTCCCGCATGCCCTTCCTCGAGCACATCGGTGAGCTGCGCAAGCGTCTCACCGTGATCATCGGTGTCCTGTTGGTGGCCTCGGTCGGCTTGTACTTCTTCACGCCGCAGATCTACAAGTTCATCGTGGCGCCCGTGTGGCCGATCCTGAAGGGGCAGGCACCCATCGCGATCGGCGTCCTGGACCCGATGTCCGTACGCTTCAGCCTGTCGCTGTGGGCGGCGGTCGTGGTGTGCAGCCCGGTCATCGTGTGGCAGGTCATGGCGTTCTTCATGCCGGCGCTGCGGCCCACGGAACGAAAGTGGGTCATCCCGACGTTCATCGCGATGGTGCTCCTCTTCGCCATGGGCGTGGTGTTCTGCTACGTCATGATCCTTCCGGCGAGCTTCACGTGGCTCGCCGACCAGGCAGGCGACATCATGCGGCTGACACCGACGGCGGGCGACATGCTCACGGTCGTGGAGTGGTTCCTGCTCGGCTTCGGCATCGCTTTCCAGACGCCGATCATCGTCTTCTACCTCGTCTATTTCGGCGTGATCTCCTACGACAAGCTGCGGGCGAACTGGCGTTTCGTCTACGTTGGGATCGTCATCGCCGCCTCGATGATCACCCCGGACTTCTCGCCGGTGGCCATGGGCGCGCTGTCGGTCGCGATGCTCGTGCTCTACGAGGTGTCGCTGCTCGTCGTACGAGTGATGCTGGCCAAGCGAATCAAGCGGCAGCTCGCCGAGTCCCTCGACCCTGAGGCGGCCTGAGATGCACGAGATGGGGATCATGGCTTCGGTGCTCGCCACGGTGTTCGAGGCGAGTGAAGAGGCCGGCGCCACAAAGGTCAACATCGTCCGTCTGACGGTTGGGGAACTGACCGAGATCGTCCCGGACGCGCTCCAGTTCGCGTGGGAGTCGCAGACGCCGGGCACCATCGCAGAGGGCGCGGTGCTCGACATCCGCACGGGGCCCGGAACGTCGCAGTGCCTCACGTGCGGCGCCGAGTTCTCGCACGACCGGTGGGATCGCACGTGTACGGCATGCGGTTCGCTGGCGACGCAGGCCATCAGCGGCAACGAGCTGCGTATCGATGACATCGACGTCGACGTCCCCGAGGGTGACGCAGGCGATACCGAGGAGTAGCCCCGTGGAGATCGACGTTTCCCGCAACATCCTGGCTCACAATGAGGCGCTCGCCGAGAAGAACCGTGCGCGGCTCGCGGGTGCGGGTGTGTTCGCGCTCGACGTGCTCGCGTCCCCGGGCGCAGGCAAGACGACGACCATCCTGGCGACGATCGCGGCGCTGCGCGAGGGCTATCGCATCGCGGTCATCGAGGGCGACATCGCGAGCAGGGTCGACGCCGAGAAGGTCAAGGCGCACGGCATCCCGGCCGTCCAGATCAACACCGGCGGCGCGTGCCACCTCGAGGCGGACATGATCTCCCGGGCCTTCGACGCCCTCCCGCTGGCCGAGCTCGACCTGGTCATCATCGAGAACGTCGGCAACCTCGTGTGCCCGACCGAGTTCGACCTGGGTCAGGGTTCGCGCATCGTGATCCTCTCGGTCCCCGAGGGCCACGACAAGCCGCTGAAGTACCCGGGTATCTTCGCCGATGCGGATGCGATCCTGCTCAACAAGGTCGATGCGATGCACGTCTTCGACTTCGACGAGACCGAGTTCGTCGAATCGGTGAGGCGCCTGAACGGCGACGCGCCGATCTTCCGGATGAGCGCCAAGACGGGCGAGGGCGTGGCAGAGTGGGCGGAGTGGCTCGCGGCGCGGATCGAGGCCGGACGCCCGTAGCGCCGATGCGGCCCGCTTGACAGTCCTACTAGTATGGAACGCGTCCGCCGCGGGCCGTTCGAGAAGAGGACTGTCACGACCATGGATCGCACCGAGGCATACGCGCTCGTCGAGGCACGCATCCCGCAACGCAACCTCGTGAACCACTGCGTCGCGGTCGAATGCATCATGGAGGCGCTCGCACGGCACTTCGGACTTCCCGATGACGAGGTCGCTCGCTGGGCGCTCGCGGGTCTGCTCCACGACCTCGACTACGCCGAGACGGCGGAGGATCCCGCGCGACACGGACTCGTGACCGCGGCCGATCTTGCCGGCGTGGTCGATGAGGGGATCATCCACGCCATCCTCGCCCATGCCGAGAAGGCGCCGCTCGACTCGCTCATCGATCGCGCGCTCTACGCCGCGGACCCCACGACAGGTTTCGTGGTGGCAGCCGCGCTCGTGAGGCCCGACAAGGACCTGCACGCGGTCGCGGTCAAGAGTCTGCTCAAGCGGTGGAAAGAGAAGGCGTTCGCTCGCGGCGCAAGCCGAGAACAGATGGATACCTGCACAGAGATCGGTTTGACTCGGGAAGAGTTCCTCACGCTATCATTGGCCGCCATGCAGGGCCGCGCTGCCGAGATCGGCTTCGCATAAGGGTCGCTCGCATACGGCCTCACAGCCAGAAAGGACGGCCCCGTTGCGGCTCGTCATCTCAGAGAAGAACATCGCGGCCAAGCGCATCGCGGAGATCCTTGCCGTGGGCAAGCCGACGACGGAGAAGGTCTACACGACGCCGGCATACCTGTTCCGCCGCGATGGCGAGGACTGGGTCTCGATCGGCCTAAAGGGCCACATCATGGGCGTCGACTTCCCCGAGGAGTTCGAGGAGGTCGTGCTCAAGAAGTGGCTGCTGGCGTCGCTTCCCACGCTCGTGAAGGCTCCCGTGCTCAAGTTGCCGAGCGAGAAGGGCATCATCCAGTCGATCAAGAGTCTGGCCAAGAAGGCCGACGACGTGATCATCGCGACCGACTTCGACCGCGAGGGTGAACTGATCGGCGCCGACGCACGCGACATCGTCCGCGGCTCGAACAAGACGGTCCCCGTGTCCCGGGTCCGGTTCTCGGCCATCACCAAGGACGAGATCGAGCGCGCGTTCGCCGAGCCCGGGGAGATCTCCGAGTGCCTCGCGCAGGCGGGCGAGGCGCGGCAGGACATCGACCTGATCTGGGGCGCCACGCTCACGCGGTACCTGACGCTGGCCCATCAGACCAAGACGCGCAAGCCGTTCGGCGACGTCCTCTCCGCCGGACGCGTTCAGACGCCGACGCTCAAGCTCATCGTCGACCGTGAGGCCGAGCGCGACCGCTTCGTCCCGGAGGACTACTGGACGGTCAAGGGCGCGTTCGAGTCCGGCGGCGACGAGTTCACCGCGGGGCACGCCACCGACCGCTTCAAGACCGAGGACGCGGCGACAAAGGCGCTCGAAGCAGTCGCCGGCGCATCGACGGGCACCGTCGTCGAGACGAAGAAGACGCGCCGCAAGGTCGACCCTCCGGTGCCGTTCAACACCACCTCGCTCATGGCAGCCGCCGCCAACGAGGGGCTGTCCCCGGCGCGCACCATGCAGGTCGCGGAGTCGCTCTACATGAGCGGTTTCATCTCCTACCCGCGCGTGGACAACACCGTCTACCCGCCGAGCCTGGACCTCAAGGCGATCCTCAACACGCTCGCCGAGGTGCCCGTCTACCGCGAGCATGCGAAGCGCATCCTGTCCGGGCCGCTCACCCCGACCCGCGGCCCGAAGGAGACGACCGATCATCCGCCGATCCACCCGACGGGCGCCGGTGACCCGGAGAAGCTCGACGGCCAGGCGTGGAAGATCTACAACCTCGTCTCGCGCCGGTTCATGGCCACCCTCATGCCGGCCGCGTTCATCGAGGCCACGCGCGTGGATATCGACGTGGCCGGCGAGCGATTCGCCGCCAAGGGCGATATCGTCGTCACGCCGGGCTTCCGCGCGGTCTACACCTACGGACTGAAGAAGGACGAGGTCCTCCCGGCGATGTCGGAGGGCGACATCGTGGCGTTCCGCGGCGCGACGCTTGATGCGAAGCAGACCCAGCCCCCGGCGCGCTACTCGTCCGGCAAGCTGATCCAGGAGATGGAGCGGCTCGGCCTGGGCACGAAGGCGACGCGCCACGACATCATCCAGACGCTCGCCGACCGCAAGTACGTCACCGGCGAGCCGATCGAGCCGACGTGCAAGGGCATCACGGTGGTGACCGCTCTGGCGAAGTATGCGGAGCGCATCACGACGCCGGAGATGACGAGCGAGCTCGAGGCCGAGATGGACGCGATCGCCGATGCCAAGGCCGAGAGGATCCAGGTCGTCGATCACTCGCGGCAGCTGCTGGCCGATATCGTCGCGACGCTCCTGCCGCTCGCCGACGAGGTCGGGGAGACACTCAAGACGGCCACCGACGAGGATGCCAAGGTCGGCGTGTGTCCGATCTCCGGTCACGATCTGCTCATCAAGTTCTCTCCGAAGACGAAGAGCTACTTCGTCGGATGCCAGGGCTACCCGGACTGCGCTCAGACTTACCCGCTGCCCAAGAACGCGAAGTTCGAGGCGGTCGCGGAGATGTGCGAGGTCTGCGGTGCGCCGCAGGTCAAGGTCATCAAGTTCAAGACGAAGCCGCGGATCATGTGTCTCGCTCCCGACTGCCCGACCAAGAAGGGCCCCGAGATCACCGTCGGGAAGTGCCCGTCGTGCGGCGGCGCCCTGCAGGTGAAGTACTCGCAGGTCGGGACGCGTTACATCCGTTGTGAGAACTACGAGGCCAAGGAGCACTCGATCAGCTACCCGCTTCCGCAGGTCGGCGAGATCGAGCCCACCGAGGAGATCTGCGACCCCTGCGGCGCTCCCAAGGTCATCGTGCACACCAAGAAGGGGCCGTGGAAGATCTGCGTCGACCCCGCCTGCCCGAACAAGCCCCCCTCGAAGAGCAAGTGGGGTGCGAAGAAGGCGGCCGTGAAGAAGCCCGCTGCGGCGAAGAAGCCGGCTGCCAAGAAGGCAGTGGCGAAGAAACCCGCCGCCAAGAAAGCAGGGGCGACGAAGACGGGAACGAAGAAGACGACGGCGAAGAAGGACACGGGCTCGGAGTCGGCAACCGAGTAGGGCTCTTCCGGGTCCGGCAGCAGGGTTGATCGGGGTCAGGGGAGGCGTTGTGAGGGTCGCGGTCGTTCAGCATCGCATGCGGGCGCACGAGCGCATGGATCTGGCGTCGCTCCTGACGCTGTGTGAGCGAGCGTCCGAGGAGGGCGCGCAGGTCATCGTGCTGCCGGCAGTGCCGGGGCTCGCCGGCAACGAACTGCTCATCCAGGCGTTCCTGCGCAATGCCGAGGAGCGCGCACCCGGTCTGACGTGGATCACCCCCCAGCACGTGTGGGGAGGCGTGGGTGAGCCGGTCTGTCGGCCGACCGCACTGGGCAGCACGCTGGTCCTCGGTCAGGATCACTGCATCGATCCCGACGTGATCGCCGGCGCGCAGGAGCTGTCGTGCGACACGATGGTCTGGCAGTTCGACGCCGAGGACGCGTTGCAGGCCGAGGCGCTTCTCGAGTTCGCGCTCGACGCGAGCGTCGCCGTCACCCCGCTGATCGTGATCGCCGACGTCGTCGGCAGTGCGCGCGGCGTCGAGGGTCACGGGACGAGCGCGATCGTCTACATGGGCGAGATCATGGCTGAAGCGGGGTCCGGTGAGGATCTGCTGATCGCGGACGTGCCGGCGCCGGCACCGCTGACGCAGCCGTCGCGCCGTGTTCCCTCTCCTGCACCCGTGCTCGCGCAGCGACTCGCCGCGCATCACGGCACGAAGCTCGCCACGCCGTATCCGGCCGACCTGACCTGAGCGCCGACGCGCGCCCGGGCGCGCTCGCGCTCGCGCGTGCGCACGCGGGGGCAGACGCGGTGCGTGCTACAATCCCCTCGTCGCGGGCGGGCCTTCCGACTGCCGCCCCGGGGGGTGCGACGACCCCCGCGCGCCGTCCCGGAGATGAAGGAGCCACGCTGTGTCACACCCCAAGGTCACCGTCGTCGGAGCCGGTCAGGTCGGCGCCACCGCGGCCTTCTGCCTGCTGACTCGTGACGTCGCCGACGTCGTCCTCATCGACGTGGCCGACGGCCTGCCGCAGGGCAAGGCGCTCGACATGATGCACAGCCGCTCGGTCCTGCGCTTCGCACCGACCGTGTCCGGCAGCAACGACTACGCCGCGACGGCGGGCTCCGATGTCGTCGTCATCACCGCGGGACTGCCGCGTCGCCCCGGCATGACGCGTGACGAACTGCTGGCGGTGAACTCCGGGATCGTATCGTCCGTCATCGAGGCAGCCGTGGGCGCGTCGCCGGATGCCGTCTTCATCTGTGTGACCAATCCGCTCGACGTCATGACCAACCTCGCCTGGCGTCTCTCCGGGCTGCCCGCGTCACGCATCTTCGGGATGGGCGGCGTGCTGGACTCAGCCCGCTTCGCGTACTTCATCGCTCAGGCCACCGGCGCGCCGATCGACGAGATCGAGGCGTTGGCCGTGGGTGCACACGGGGACACGATGGTCCCGTTGCCGCGTCTGTCCTCCGTCGCCGGCCGTCCGCTGACCGACCTCCTGCCGGCAGACGCGATCGACGAGGTCTGCCGCCGCACCGTGTTCGGAGGCGCCGAGGTCGTCTCGCTGCTCAAGACCGGCAGCGCCTTCTACGCGCCCGGCGCCTCGGTGGCATCGATGGTCGAGGCTGTTCTGGGCGACACGCACGCCGCCATGCCGACGTGCGCGCTGCTCGAAGGCCAGTACGGCATCGAGGGCGTCCATATGTCCGTCCCCGCCGTGCTGGGGCGTACGGGCATCGTCGAGATCCCCGAGCTCGAGCTGACGGACGAAGAGCTCGCGGCGCTGCGGTCCTCTGCCGACGGCATCCGCGAGCAGCTCGCCGCGCTGGAGTCGGCGCGCGCCTGATGGCCGACGCCGCCGCGATCGCGGCCGCGGTCTACGACGCCGTCGGTTCCGCCGCATCAGCCCTCCGACCCGACGTGCGGGCTGCGATCGCCGCCGCAGCGGAGTCCGAACCATCCGAGCGGGGACGCCTCGTCCTGCGTCAGTTGCTCGAGAACGCCGACATCGCCGCCGCGGACCGCGTGGCGCTGTGTCAGGACACCGGGAGTTGTCGCGTGCGCGTCGAGGTCGGTGTCTCCGAGCGCCTCTCCGGTGACCTGCGCGAGGAGATCGACGCGGCGGTGGCTTCCGCCTACCGGGACTTCGGCCTGCGCATGAGTATGGTCCGCGACGCGCTGATCGACCGCACCAACACCGGCGACAACACGCCCGCCATCCTCGAGTTCGTCCTGCGTGAGCGCCCCGGCGCCACCGTCGACGTCATGCTCAAGGGCGGCGGTTCCGACAATGCGAGCGCGCTCGCGATGCTCCCGCCCTCAGCCGGGTTCGAGGGCGTCAGGCGCTTCGTGCTCGAGACCGTGGAGACCAAGGCGACCGGTGCCTGTCCGCCGCTGCTCGTGGGAGTGGCCGTCGGTGGCACGTTCGACACGGTGGCCGGCCTGGCGAAGAAGGCACTCCTGCGCACGATCGGCTCTCCCGCGCCGGCGGGTGCCGCGCGCTACGAGGCCGAACTGCTCGAGGCGGTCAACGCGACCGGCATCGGGCCCGCGGGACTCGGCGGCGCCACCACGGCGCTCGCGGTGCATCTCGTCACCGCTCCCTGCCACATCGCCGCGCTGCCCGTGGCCGTCAACCTCGGCTGCTGCGCCGTCCGCTCCGCCACCGTGGAGGTCTCATGAGCCTCGAGAAGCATGGGCACGACGAGATCTCCGTCGGCGTACCTGATGCCGTGGAGACGGCGGAACTCGCAGCGGCCGGTGGCTATCGTCGACTGCTCACGAACCGGAACTTCCGCAACCTCTGGGTCGCGCAGACCATCTCGGGCGTGGGGGACTGGCTGGTCGTCGGCCTGTTGATCCCGCTCGTCACCCAGCTCTCGAACGGCTCGTCGATGGCGGTGGCCGGCATCATGATCGCCAAGATCATCCCTTCGCTGGTCCTCGGTTCGGTCCTCGGCGTGGTCGTCGACCGGTTCGACCGACGCAAGCTCATGATCGTGGCGGACGTCGTCAACGCGGTGCTGTGCCTGGGGCTGCTGTGGGTGTACAGCGTGCCGACGGTCGCGGCCCTCGTCATCGTCTATGCGGTGACGTTCCTCATGGAGATCTGCAACCTGCTCATGGTCCCGGCGAAGAACGCGCTCATCCCCGCACTCGTCGACGATCGTGACCTCGCTGCCGCGAACGGACTGTCCTACACGACGCAGCAGGCGAGTATGCTCGTCGGCCTTCTGGCGTCGGGTGCGATCGTCTCCGCGTTCGTCGCGGTGGTCCGCGGGCTGGTCGCCGTCGACGTGCCGTACTTCTCGGCGGCCCTGCAGAACGCGCCGTACTTCACGTATCTGACCGGCCCGCTGGCCGGTGTCGCGCTGGACAGCATGACGTTCCTGCTGTCCGCCGGGCTCATCTTCCTCATCCGCGCGAAGTCGGTGGGGCTGGTCAGCACCGGCGGGCGCTTCGACATCCGGCTGTTCGGCGCCGAGGTGCTCGAGTCGTTCACGGTGCTCAAGGAGCACAAGGAGCTGCGCGGCCTGCTCGTCTCCATCGGCTTCGCCATCTTGGGCGGCGGTGCGATCGTCTCGGTCGGCCTCGTCTACGTGCAGCAGAACCTCGTGGGCGGCGTGCCGTTCCTCGAACTCGTACCGCCACTGCAGCGCGCGGCAAGCCAGGCGCCGCAGACGTTCATGATGGCGTTCCTGGCGCTCGGCATGTTCCTCGGTGCGGTGATCGTGCCGCGCATCGCGGTGAAGGTCACGCTCGAGCAGCTCTTCGTCGCCGGCGTGGCGCTCTTCGGCTTCTCGATGCTCGGCTTCTCGACCACCGGCATCTACTGGGTGGCGGCGATCTTCGCCACCGCATCCGGATTCTGCGTCGCCCAGGTCACCGTCGCCGGCAACACGTACATCGCGGAGACGGTCGCCGACGAGGTCCGCGGACGGGTGTTCACCGCGCTCGAGTCGGTCCTGCGCATCGCACTGCTGGCTTCGATGGTCGTGGTGGCCCCGCTCGGCGACCTGGTCAGCGGCCAGGTGCAGAGCTTCGTGCAGTCGACGGCGGGAGATCCGGCGAAGCTCGTGCTGACCGGGTCGCGCATCACGCTCATCCTCGCCTCGACCATCGTGCTCGCGGCGGCCGTCTATGCGGCGTACGCCATCCCGTGGCGTCGCGGCGGCGCGAATCGTGCGGAGGGTCCCGCCGATGCGTGAGTTGACGCTGCCCGCCTCGCGCGAGGAGCTGGCCGGACTCATCGTCGGCGACGAGGTCGCGCTGTCCGGCACGGTCTACACCGCGCGGGATGCGACGCATGCCCGGATCGTCGAGGCGTTCGAGCGCGACGGCGTGCTGCCGTACGGGCTGACGGGCGCCACGCTCTTCTATGCCGGTCCCACGCCTCCGAGGGCCGGCCGTCCCGCCGGTGCCATCGGACCCACCACCGCGAAGCGCATGGACGCCTGGACCCCGCGGCTGCTCGAAGAGGGTATCGTCGCGACGATCGGCAAGGGCGCGCGATCCGCGGAGGTCGTCGCGGCATGTGTCGCGACGCGCTCGGTCTACTTCGCCGCCGTCGGCGGGGCCGCAGCGTTGCTGGCGCGTCACGTCACGGCTGCTGAGACGGTCGCGTGGCCCGAACTCGGCACCGAGGCGCTCGTCCGGCTGACGTTGGACCGGATGCCGGTCTTCGTCGCGATCGATGCCGCGGGGCGCGACCTGTACGCCGAGGCGCAGACCGCATGGAGGCGCTGACCGTGCGCGGGCTCTTCGTGACGGTCGAGGGCGGGGAGGGCGTCGGCAAGTCCACGCAGGCGCGAGCTCTCGCCGAGCGCTTCCGGCACGCCGGCCGCGACGTCCTCGAGACGCGCGAGCCGGGCGGCACGCCGGTGGGGGACCGCATCCGCTCGCTGCTGCTCGACCCCGACGCTGAGATGGCGCCGCGCACGGAGCTCTTCCTGTACGAGGCGAGCCGCGCGGAGTTGACCGCGACGGTGATCGCGCCGGCGCTCGATCGCGGCACTGTGGTCGTGTGCGACCGCTTCTACGACTCCACGACGGCGTATCAGGCGTTCGGCCGGGGACTGGACCGCGCCGAGGTCGAGGCGCTCAACCTCAGTGCCACCGGTGGCCTGCGCCCCGATGTGACCGTCCTGCTCACCGCCGACCCGTCGGGAGGTTCCCTCGACGTCGAGGCGACGCTTCGCCGCGCCACGCATGGGGGAGCCGACCGCATGGAGCGAGAGTCGCTCGACTTCCACCGCCGCGTCCACGAGGGCTTCCTCACGATCGCCGGCGCGGAGCCGGAGCGCTTCGTGGTGGTCGACGCTTCCGGGACCGTCGACGAGGTCGCGGCCGCGGTCTGGGCGGCGCTGTCATGCCACCTCGCCGTGCGTGACGTCCCGGGCGGGGAGTGAGCCGTGACCGCGTGCGTCTTCGACGACATCGTCGGTCAGGAGCGGGTCGCGTCCTTCCTGCGGACCGCGCTCGAGAGCGGTTCCGCGTCGCACGCGTATCTGTTCGTCGGCCCTCCGGGCTCGGGCAAACGCACCGCCGCGCTCGCGCTCGCGTGCGCTCTCGAGTGCGATGACGGCGGGTGTGGGACGTGCGCCGCGTGCGCGAGGGTGAAGCGCGGCACGCATGCGGACGTTCGGGTCCTCGAGCCGTCCGGCGCCGCCACCTACCTTGTCGAACAGGTGCGCGACGAGATCGTCCCGGACATGTGGCTCGCGCCCGCGGAAGGCCGAGCGAAGGTCTACATCATCGACCGCGCCGAGGCGCTCGGCGACGCATCGGCCAACGCGTTCCTCAAGACGCTCGAGGAGCCGCCCTCCCGCGTCACGCTCGTGCTGTTGACCGACGACTTCGACGCGGTCATCCCGACGATCGTCTCGCGCTGCCAGGTGGTCCGCTTCGCGCCCGTCACGCCGTCCCGTGCACTCGCGCTGATCGCCGAGCGGACGGGCGCGGGCGAGGACGAGGCGCTCGTCGCGCTCGCCGCGTCGGGTGGCGTCGTGCCGCGTGCGATCGAGTTCCTGCGGTCGCCGGCGCGGCGGGAGGCGCGTGACCGCGTGATCGGCGTTCTGCGTGACCTGCCGGTCATGGACGGCCGTGACGTGCTCGCGGCGGCACGGGACCTGCTTCGTATGGTCAAGGCGCCGCTCGACGGCATCAAGGAACGCCAGGCGAGTGAGCTGAGTGAGCGGCTCGAGTTCATGGGCCGCGCCAGCGGGCCGATGAAGGACATCGAGCTGCGGCACAAGCGGGAACTGACGGCGCGCGAGCGTGAAGGCGTCGCCGAGATACTGAGTGTCACCGAGAGTTGGCTGCGCGACGCGCTCGCCTCCTCTGTCGGAACGGCGGCGGGTATCGCGAATCGCGACGCCGGCGACGACATCCGTGCTGCCGCTTCGTGCATGAGCCCGGCAGCGCTCGAATCGGCGCTCGCGGCCGTCCGTGAGGCACGCAGGCGCGTATCGTACAATGTGAGCCCCCAGCTGGCCGTCGAGGCCATGCTGCTGAAGATCCGGGAGGCCATCCTATGCCCACGGTCGTGGGAGTGATACTTCGCAACGCTGCGAAACCCGAACTGTTCGACGCCGGCGAGATCGAACTCGCCGTCGATGATGTGGCCGTCGTGAGCACCGAGCGCGGTGAGGAGCTCGGGCGCGTCGCCGAGTCTCCGCGCGATCGTGCTTCCAACGAGTCGCTCGACGCTGCGAACCGCGTGGTGCGCGTCGCGGCGCGCGAGGACCTCGAGTGCGCCGAGGAACTGCACGCGCGCGAGAAGGCCGCGATGCCGGTCTACCGCCGGCTCGTGGAGAAGCACAAGCTCGACATGAAGCCGACCGACGTCGAGTTCCTCTTCGACGGCGCGCGTGCGGTCTTCTACTTCGTCGCCGAAGAGCGCGTGGACTTCCGCGAGCTCGTCCGCGACCTTGCCGCCGAGTTCCACGTGCGCGTGGACATGCGGCAGATCGGCGTGCGCGACGAGGCTCGCATGATCGGCGGCCTCGGCCACTGCGGCGAGCAGCTGTGCTGCGATAGATTCGGCGGCGAATTCCAGCCCGTCTCTATCCGTATGGCGAAGGAACAGGACCTGCCGCTCAACCCGCTCAAGATATCGGGGCTGTGCGGCCGGCTCATGTGCTGCCTGCGCTACGAGTACGACGCCTACAAGGACTTCAAGACGCGCGCCCCGAAGAAGGGCGCGATCATCGACGTCGGGGGCACGCTCGCCAAGGTCGTCGAGATGAACACGCCGCGCGAGCGCATCACCATGCGCAAGGAGGACGGCACTCGCGTGACGTTCGGCCTGGACGAGATGGAGTGCTGCTCGGGGCAGGGTTGCCCGTGCTCGATCAAGGCCGAGGCGCTCGAGCGTTCGATCGCCGCGCTCACGATGGAGGCACCGTCCTCCGGCGCTCCGCTGCGCGAACGCAAGCTGACCGAGTCCGGTGCCGCTCGCAGCGCCGTCGTCGCGCCGTCCGAGGGTGCGTCCACGACGGTCACGCCCGAATCGAGCGAGTCGGGCGAGACCTCTTCGTCTCCGTCGAAGCGTCGGCGCCGTCGTCGTGGCGGTGGTGGCGGGGGAGAGGCCGCGGCGGGCTCCGAGACGCCCAAGGCAGCACCCGCGGAGAAGAAGAAGTCCGGGCGCGGATCCAGGCAGCCGGGCGGCTCCGCAGCACCGGCGCCGGCCCCCGCAGCGGGCGCCGACGCCCCCGCCCGCCGCAAGCGCCGCCGGCGCCGTGGTGCCGGCGGAACGGGAGCGGGCGAAGCTTCCTCGACATAGGTACTTGTGACGGCGGCAGCCGCATGGCTATACTGCCGTCTTGCGCGCCGACGTAGCTCAGTTGGCCAGAGCACCGCACTCGTAATGCGGGGGTCAGGGGTTCGAATCCCCTCGTCGGCTCCACCAGCACGCATACGAACGCCCGTCCCTGATCGTGAAGGGGCGGGCGTTCGTCGTTCCCGGGTCGGGGCGCGCGTGGCGTTCCGTGGCCCGGGCGCGTACACTCGCGCCACGGAATCACCACGCTGAAGGGAAGCGTCATGCAGCGTCGCATCGGGCTCGTCGCCTCGGTCCTGGTGGTCGCCCTCGTCTGCATCATCCCGTCGGTCGCCTTGGGCAGCACCCCGGGCTCCGTCGCTGCAGTCGCTCCGGGGCTCTCCTTCGCGGCGACCGTGGTACCCGACCCCACGGGCACGCCCGAGCCGACCGTCACTCCGCCACCGGCGACCGACGCGACGATCACCCTGCTCGCCGTGGGTGACCTGATGTGCCATCGGGACCAGCTCGCCAAGGCCAGGACGCATGGCGGCTACGACTTCTTCCCGGGGCTTCGGGCGTTCGCGCCACTCGCATCCGGCGCGGATATCGCCGTGGGCAATCTGGAGACGACACTGCGCACATCCGGATTCACGGGCTACCCCGCGTTCCGCAGCCCGCGACAGTACGCGGACGCGCTCAAGCGCGCCGGCTTCGATGTGCTCACCACCGCGAACAACCACTCGCTCGACGGCGGCAGGACCGGCGTGCGCTATACCGCCTCATACCTCGATCGCATCGGCATCGCGCACACCGGCACGGACAACGACGGCCCGGCGATCGTCGAGCGAGACGGGGTCAAGGTCGCATTCCTGGCGTACACGTACGCGACCAACGGGATCCGCAGCCCGTATGCCGGCGCCGTCAATCGCCTGAACATGACATCGATGCGGCGGGCGATCGTGCACGCGCGCACGCACGCCGATATCGTCGTGGTCTGCCCGCACTGGGGCACCGAGTACTCGTCGGTCCCGGAGGCGCGCACCCGGGTCATGGCGCGGGCGCTCATCGACGCGGGCGCCGACCTCGTACTCGGCTCGCATCCGCACGTCGTGCGCCCCATCGAGAAGTACCGCGGCCACTACATCGTCTACTCGATGGGCAACTTCATCAGCGCGATGGCCAAGCCGCGGACCGACCTCGGCATCGCGGTGCGTGTCGTGATCACGAAGCGGGCCGGAGTCGCCGGTGTCGCGTCGCTCAAGGTGATCCCGGTCTGGCGCGACCGCTCCTCGGGCGCGGGCACCTCGACCTACCGCACCGTCTCGATCCAGCGCGCGCTCGCGGTGCGCGATCGCCTCACGAGCGCGAGCGACCGCGCGCGCATGCGCAACCACCTGGCGTATTGCCGCCGCATGTACCGCACCCTGCTTCAGTAGCGGGCGGGTGCGAGCGGTACTAGACCGTGAATCCCCGGACTCGGTCTTCGAGGCCGCGTCCGTGCTCGTCGACTTCGCGAGCCGCGCGGCTGACCTCGTTCGCCGCCTCGGAGGACTCGGTCGCAGCGATCGTCACCTGCTGCATCGCGATGACGACCTGCTCGGCAGCGGAACGCTGCTGGCCCGCGGCCACCGAGATCTCTCGCGCCGCGTTCGTCGTCGCGGCGAGCTGCTCGAGGATGTCGGCGAAGTTGTCGGACGCCCGATGACCGAGCGCAGCGCCCTGTTCTGAGAGCGTCGCCTGTTGTTCCGCCACCTGAGAGAGCTGTTTGGTC
>JAUSAU010000050.1 GCA_030652345.1 Coriobacteriia bacterium | reverse complement strand
CCCGACGCGCACGTCGAGGCACCGACCGCGGGCTCGATCATGCTGGCCGGTGTCCTGCTCAAGATGGGCGGCTACGGCTTCCTCCGCCTGGCGCTGCCGCTCGGGCCGGACGCCGCACGCGCGGCAGCTCCGCTGTTCGCGGCACTCGGCATCATCGGCATCGTCTACGGCGCGCTCATGGCGCTCGCGCAGAGCGACCTCAAGCGGCTCGTCGCGTACTCATCCGTCGCCCACATGGGCTTCGTCGTTCTCGCGATATCGATCGGGACGCCGCTGGCGCTGACAGCGGCCATGCTCACCATGGTCGCGCACGGCCTGACGAGCGGCCTGCTCTTCCTGCTCGTGGGACTGCTCTACGAGCGCACGCACACCCGCGCACTCGATCGCTTCGGCGGGCTGCTGCGTACCGTTCCCGCGTGGGGCACCGCCTTTGTGTTCGCCTCACTGGCCAGCCTCGGCCTTCCCGGGCTCGCGGGCTTCCCCGGCGAGCTGGCGACCGTGCTGGAGGGCTTCGGCGCATACGGATGGTGGATGGCCGCCGTCGCTGTCGGCGTCGTCTTGGCGGGTGCGTACGGCCTGCGCGCGGTGCGTGCCGTGGCTCAGGGTCCGGAGACGGGGGAGTGGGCCGGCATCCCGGACCTCTCCATCCGCGAGATCGTCGCCATCGTCCCGCTCGCCGTCGGCATCCTCGTACTCGGCGTCTGGCCGGGGCTCGTCTCCACACTGACCGCGCCGATCGCCGAGGCGCTCGCCCTGATGCTCGGGAGGGGGTAGGAGTGAAGTACCTGATCTCCTACGGACCTGCCGGCCTCGGCGTCCTGGGTGCGATCGTCTCGATGGCGCTCGATGCGTTCGGCTTGCGCCGCTCCGCCATCTGGGCTGCTGCTGTCGGGCTTCTGGCCGGCGGCGGGCTGGCGATCTGGGCCCTGTCGTACCGGGAAGTCATCCTCGAGAGCGTCATCGGCGGCCCGCTCGCGTCGATGCCGCCCGCGGCGTGCCTCCTGCTCGGCGCCGTCGCGCTGGCCGGCGGGTCCGGTCTGCTCGGAAGCGAGCCCGGCGGCGCGCGTGTCGCGGCGCTCGGTGCGCTGGCGTCGTCCGCGGCGGCGATCGCCGCGGCCTCCTTCGACCTGATGATCCTGTTCATCGCGATCGAGACACTCGCGCTGTGCGGCTACGGACTGGTGGCGCTCGCCGGCACCGACGAAGCGCGCGAGGCGGCGATGAAGTGGTTCGTGCAGGGCTCCGTCGCGACCGCGCTCCTGATCGGCGGCCTCGCGGTCTTGCTCGGCATCACCGGCGGATCGCTCTTCTACGTCGACATCCTCGCGGCGTCGGAGAAGACGGGCGCGTCGGCCGCACTGGCCGTCGGACTGACGCTCGTCGTGAGCGGCATCGCGTTCAAGGCCGCGGCGTTCCCGTTCCACAGTTGGGCGCCCGATGCGTACCAGCATGCCGGTCCGGTCTCCGCCGCCCTGCTGTCGTCGTCGGCCAAGGTCGGCGCTCTGGCCGCGGCCGGGTGGCTCGCCGTCATCGCCACCGGCAGTGCGCCTGCGGCGCTGAGCCAGTGGGCGTTCGCCGCGATCGCGGTGGGCTCGATCGTCTTCGGCAACCTCGCCGCACTGCGCCAGCGCTCGTTCGCGCGCATGCTCGCCTACTCGGGCGTCGCGCAGGTCGGATACGCGTTCGCGGTCATGGCCACGCGCGACGATTCGATCACCACCGTCGGGAAGGGGCTGCGCGCCATCCCGGTGCTGGGGGAGAACATGCTGGCCGCGGTGATGGTCTTCGCCGTGCTCTACGGCCTCTCGGCGCTCGCCGCATTCATGTTCGCCGCCGCCATCCGGGAGAGCGACCCCGCGTGGGACGGCTCGATCTCCGCGCTCGCCGGGCTCTCATCGCGTCGACCCGCCCTGGCGATCTCGCTCGCGGTGGTGATGTTCGCTCTCACAGGCATGCCGCTGACGGCCGGCTTCTGGGGCAAGTTCCTTGTCTTCGGGACGGCTGCCGCCGGTGGCTGGGCATGGCTGGCGATCGTCGGCGTCCTCGGGTCGGTCGTCTCCTTCGGCTACTACGGCTCGGTCCTGCGCGCGGCGTTCTTCGACGACAGCGCGGAGCCGGTCTCAGGCATGACGCCCGGCGGCCCCGCTGCCAAGACGACCGTCGCTCTGGCCGTGCTCATCGTGGTGGTCGGCATCCTGCCGCTCGCCGTCGGTGTCACGCCTCTCCTGGCCGGGATGCTCGGCGGTCAGTGACGCCCGTCACCACCGCGCACGGTCATCGATCACCTGCGACGCTCGGCGGTCGTAACACACAAGAAACACATGGGAATCCTTTCACAAAGCGCTTGCGAAGTATGAATAGGGGGATGTAGAATCCGTATCGGAGCGTTGCTTAGGCAACACCCTTACCCCTGAGCCTCAAGGTGCCGGCCTTGGGGCTCCCCCTTTTCCCGGGGTCTTTTCCGCGGCGCGCGTGAGGTTCATCACAGCCCTGCGACATACGGTCAAGCACCGTGCGCATCCGGCCGATACACACCACATGATCATCTCAGACCAGCAGGTCCGGCTCGCGCTGGAATACCTGCACACAGCAGAGGCCCCGGGTGCGGTCGCCGTCATCGATCCCGCCGTCGGCGTGACCTCGGAGCTCGTGGAACGCGTCAAGACCCGGCTCGCCGGCATGCCTGAGACGCGGCTCGACCGCGTCGAGGAAGCCCGGGAGCTGCTCTTGGGCGCCGAGCCGAGTTCCCAGGATGTCGCGGCGAAGATGATCGGTCGGATCATCTCCGACTCGATCCGCTGACGCACCCGCTCCACCTCTCGTGCGCTCGCGGGGCGAGCGCGTTCTGAGCACCCTTCTGTTCCGGACGCACGCGGCACCTTTCGAGGTGCCGCGTTCTTTGTGCAGACCCCCCGCTGAGGGGCGCTCTTCGGGCATAATCGACTTCAGTTCGCGAAACGCCTCGGGAGGAGACGGAATGTCCGACGCGCCGGCAAGCAAGGCCAACCCTGCTCGCACACTCGTGACCATCATCATGGACCTGCTCGTGGTGGTGGCCGTCGTCCTCTTGGCGCATCTCGTGATCGTCTTCTTCGGTCAACTCGCGTCGCAGCCGTGGGCTGAAGGCGTCGTGCGGCTCACCAGCCGGCTCATCGCGCCTCTTGGCGTCGCGGCGATCAAGACGCCGTACGGCGGCATCTTCGACGTGAACGCAGCCCTGACGATCCTCATCGTGCTCGGCGGGGAATGGATCCTCGGCACCGTGCGAAGGACGGTCTGATCCCGCCATGGCATACACGCGTGAGAAGCTCGGTGAGCTCCTGATCAAGGCGGGCGTCCTCGACGAGGATCAGCTCACGATGGCGCTCGAGATCCAGAGTCAGAACGGCGGCAAGCTCGGCCGGATCCTCGTCGACCAGTTGATCGTGAACGAGGAGCAGCTCGCCGACATCCTCGCCACGCAGAAGGGCATCCCGCGCATCACGCTGGCGAACTATCCGATCGACCGCGAGGCCGTGGCGGTGCTTCCCGAGCGCGTCGCGCGGCGCCGGACGATCATGCCGCTCAACTACGCCGAAGACGGCGCGATCGTCGTCGCGATGTCCGATCCGCTCGATATCGAGGCGCTCGACGAGATCGAGGTCCGTTCCGGCCGTCGCGCCGTCCCTGTCGTCACGACCGCGACCGAGATCCTCTTCGCCATCGACAAGTTCATGACGCAGCAGGACGCGGTCGCCGAGATCGTCGACCTGAAATCGATGCTCGAGGCGGAGCCCGAGGAGTCCGAGGTCGACGCCAAGGTGGTCGCCGGCGGCGACGTCCCGATCGTGCGTCTCGTCAACCAGATCATCAAGGAGGCGCTGCTCGACCGGGCGTCCGACATCCACTTCGAGCCGTTCGAGAAGGACATCCGGGTCCGCTATCGCGTCGACGGTGTCCTGCACGAGGTCATGCGCCTGCCGAAGTCGGCCCGGCCCGAGATCACGAGCCGTATCAAGATCATGGCCGACATGAACATCACCGAGCGCCGGCGCCCGCAGGACGGACGCATCCAGCTGCGGGTCGAGGACCGTCCGGTCGATCTGCGTGTCGCGACACTGCCCACGCCGCATGGCGAGTCGATCACCATCCGCGTGCTCTCTCAGGGGCTCGCCTTCTACGACCTCGAGGACCTCGGCATGAACGAGGAGCACCTCAAGCAGATGAACATGATGCTGCGCAAGCCGTACGGGGCGATCCTGGTCGCCGGGCCGACCGGCTCAGGCAAGTCCACGACGCTGTATGCCGGGCTCAAGCGCATCAACGACGAAACGCGCAAGATCATCACCGTCGAGGAGCCCGTCGAGTACCAGATGAACGGCGTGACGCAGATCGGTGTGAACAACGCCATCGGGCTCACGTTCGCCTCCGGCCTGCGGCAGATCCTGCGCTCCGACCCGGACGTCGTCATGATCGGCGAGATCCGCGACCCGGAGACCGCCGAGACCGCCGTGCGCGCCGCTCTGACCGGCCACGTCGTGCTTTCCTCGATCCACACGAACGACGCCCCGAGCGCGCTGACGCGCCTCTCCGACATGCGCGTGCCCTCCTACATCACCTCGTCGGCGCTCATCGCCGTGCTCGCCCAGCGCCTCGTGCGGCGCCTGTGTCCGGACTGCAAGGCGCTCGCGAAGCACCCCGACGAGTGGTCCATCGAGCAGCTCGGCCTGGACGAGAAGGCGGCACTCAAGCTCAAGCCGTACGGCCCGGTGGGGTGCGACAAGTGCCTCAAGACCGGCTACAAGGGCCGCGTCGGGATCTTCGAACTGATGCCGATCGACGACGAGCTGCGCAAGCTCTTCCTCCACGATGCGCCGGCCGAGGCGCTGCGCGTGATGGCGATCGAGCACGGCATGCGGACCCTGCGCGAAGACGCGTTCGAGAAGGTCTCGTCGGGTATGACGTCGATCGAAGAGGTCGCTCGCGTGATCATGTAGGCGACGCACCGCTCGTGTGTCGCACGCCGATCCTCAAGGGAGGTCCCGCGGTGAGCCGTCAGCCCCGCGCTATCGTGCTCGTTCTGGACTCCGTCGGCTGCGGCGAGCTGCCCGACGCCGCGGACTACGGCGACCAGGGCTCCAACACGCTCGGCAACACCGCCCGTGCCGCCGGCGGTCTCGCGATGCCGAACTTCGGCGCCATGGGGCTCGGCAACATCACCGAGGTCAAGGGTGTCCCCTCGACGCTCGACCCGATCGCGTGCTGGGGCAAGAACCGCGAACTCTCCGCCGGCAAGGACACCACCACCGGCCACTGGGAGATGATGGGGATGTGTCTCGAGACACCGTTCCCCACCTACGGACACGGTTTCCCGCGCGACGTCATGGACGTGTGGGAGCGCGAGACCGGTCTGGGCTGGCTCGGCAACAAGCCCGCGTCCGGCACCGCCATCATCCAGGAGCTCGGCGACGAGCACGTGCGTACGGGGTTCCCGATCGTCTACACGAGCGCGGACAGCGTCTTCCAGATCGCCGCGCACGAGGACGTCATCCCGATCGAACGTCTCTACGAGCTGTGCACGATCGCCCGCACGAAAGTCTGCATGGGTGAGAACGCCGTCGGACGCATCATCGCCCGCCCGTTCATCGGGCCCGACGCGTCCGGCACCTACACGCGCACGCATCGTCGGCGCGACTTCGCTCTCGAGCCCCCGGAGCCGACGGTGCTCGACATACTGGAAGCCGAGGGGATCAAGAACTACGGCATCGGCAAGATCGGCGAGATCTTCGCGTGGCGTGGCATCTGCGCCTCGCCGCACGTGACCGACAACATGGACGGCTTCACCAAGCTCGTCGCACGCGTCGGCTCGCGCGATCCCGGCTTCGTCTTCGCCAACCTCGTGGACTTCGACATGGTGTGGGGCCATCGCAACGACGTCGAGGGCTACGCACGCGGGCTGGAGGCGGTGGACCGCCGCATCCCGGAGCTGTTCGACGCCATGGTCGAGGGCGACCTGCTCATCGTGACGGCGGACCACGGCTGCGATCCGACGACCCCGTCGACCGACCACTCGCGCGAGCACACACCGCTGATCGCCAAGCTCAAGGGCCGCAACCGCGGGGTCGGGCTCGGGACGCGCAAGACGTTCGCCGACATCGGCGAGACGGTGCTGGACTTCTACGGGCTCGCGGGCCAGTGCGGGCGCGGGAAGTCGTTCTTGGCGGAGGTGCGCGGTGCCTAAGAGCATCGAGGAGCTCATCGAGGTCAAGCGCGACGGCGGCGTGCATGCGGCCGGCGAGATCGAGCAGATCGTCGAGGAGTACGTCGCGGGTCGGATGCCCGACTACCAGATGTCCGCGTGGCTCATGGCTGCGTTCATCCGGGGGCTCGACCATGAGGAGACGGTGCGGCTCACGGACGCGATGGCGCGCTCCGGCCGCGTGATGGACCTCTCCTCGGTGCCGGGGCTCAAGGTCGACAAGCACTCGACCGGCGGGGTGGGCGACAAGACGACGATCTGCCTCGCTCCGATGGTCGCCGCGTGCGGGGCGCCCGTGGCCAAGATGTCGGGACGCGGGCTCGGCCACACCGGCGGGACGCTCGACAAGCTCGAGTCGATCCCCGGGTTCTCGGTGACCATGGAGCCGGACGCGTTCGTCGCGCAGGTGCGCGCGATCGGCATCGCGGTCATCGCCCAGACGCCCGACATCGACCCGGCCGACAAGCTCATGTACGCGCTGCGTGACGTCACCGCGACGGTACCCAGCGTGCCGCTCATCGTCGCCAGCATCATCTCGAAGAAGGTCGCCGGCGGCGCGGATGCGATCGTGCTGGACGTGAAGGTCGGTTCCGGCGCGTTCATGAAGACGATGGAGGACGCGCGCGTGCTCGCGCGCGAGCTCGAGCGGACGGGCGCGGCGCTCGGCAAGCGCGTTGTCACCGTGCTGACCGACATGGACCAGCCGCTCGGTATGGCCGTGGGCAACGCGCTCGAGATCGAGGAGTCGATCGCCACGCTGCGCGGGCAGGGCCCGGAGGACCTCTTCCAGGAGTGCCTCGCGCTCGGGAGCCGCATGCTGCATCTGGCCGGGGTCGCCCGCGATCTCGACGACGGACGCGCCCGGCTCGTGTCGGCGGTCGAGAGCGGAGCGGCACTGCGGAAGTTCGACGAGTGGGTCGCTGCGCAGGGCGGTGACGCAGCGGTCTCGATCGACCTCGGGCGTCTGCCGCGCGCTGCCTGCACGCGGGTGCTCACGAGCGACGGCGGCGGGTGGGTCGCAGGGTTCGACGCCGAGGGCGTCGGGCGCGCGGCGATGGTGATGGGCGCCGGACGTGCGACCAAGGACGACGTGATCGACCCGGCTGCCGGGCTCGTGCTCGCGGCGAAGGTCGGCGACCGCGTGGAGCCCGGCGGCGCGCTCGTGACCCTGCACGCCGCCGACGAGCGACTGCTCGATGCGGGCGAGGAGCGGTTCCGCGCGGCGGTGCTCATGTCGGAGACGGCCGTGGGCACGCGCGACCTCGTGCGCGAGCAGTAGGTCGACCGCGATGCACGGGCGCGCCGGAAGGACGATCGTCGTCGGGCACGCGAACCCCGACTTCGACGCCTACGCCGCGACGGTGGCGGCCACGAAGCTCTTCCCCGGAGCCCACGGCGTCTTCCTCGGCACGCAGAACACCAACGTTCGCGAGTTCCACCACCTGCACGAGGGCTTCCTCGACTTCGTCGAGCTCAAGGGGCTCGATCTCGGGACGATCGAGCGGCTCGTCATGGTGGACACCCGCGACCCGGGACGCGTCGGCGAGCTGCGGCCGGTGGCGCTCGATCCGGCCGTCGAGGTGGTCGTCTACGACCACCATCCGCCGATGGCCGACGACCTCGAACGTGCGGAGGACCGCAGCGAGCCGGTCGGAGCCACGACGTCGATCCTCGTGCACGAGATCCGCGAGCGCGGGTTGACGCTCACGCCGCTGGAGTGCTCGCTGATGCTGCTCGGCATCCACGAGGACACGGGCTCGCTCACGTACCCGGGTGCCACCGCCTACGACGCCGACGCGGTGGCGTTCCTCATGTCCGCTGGCGCCGACATGGAGGTCGTCAACCAGTTCCTCTACCGGTCGCCGTCCGCCGCCCAGCAGGAGCTCGTGGACCTGCTGACGGCGTCGCTCGAACTCTGGGACGTCAACGGGCGCCGGATCGCCGTCGGGCACGCGCGTGTCGATGATTATGTCGACAGCGCCGGTGTCGTGACGCATCACCTCGTGGAGGATCTCGGTCACCGGGTCGCCGTCGCGGTGATCGAGATGCCGGGCCGCACGCAGGTGGTGGGCCGCAGCCGCATCGCTGAGGTCGATATCGGTGCCGTGCTCGAGCACCTCGGCGGGGGCGGGCACGCGCAGGCCGCGAGTGCGGCGCTGCGCTCGATGCCGATGGGGGACGTGGACGCCGACTTGCGGGCCGCGCTGGCCGCCGAGGTCCGCGCTCCGCTGACCGCCCGCGACATCGCCTCGTCGCCTGTTCGCACAGCGACTCCCGCCACGACGATGCACGAGGCCGGGGAGCAGATGCTGCGCTGGGGGCACGGCGCTCTGCCCGTGGTCGAGCATGGTGCCGTCGTCGGGCTCGTCACGCGCAAGGACGTGGACAAGGCGGTGCGGCACGGGCTGGCGCATGCGCCGGTCAAGGGCTTCATGGCGCGCGACATCGTGACTGCCGGGCCCGATACCGATCTGGATACGCTGGAGCGGCTCCTGACCGCGGAGAACATCGGCCGAATCCCCGTGCTGGATGACGGAGTCCTGGTCGGGATCGTCACGCGCAAGGACGTGCTGCGGGCGGAGCACGGCGACAGCTACCTGGATCGCGGCCTGCCGCAGGCCCGGGACGACGCGACCCGTCGCTTCCTCGAGTCGGTCGACGCGCTGCTCCCGGAGGAGGTGCGCGGGGCGATCCGGGAGATCGGCGTGCTCGCGGAGGGGCAGGGGACGCGCGCGTACGTCGTCGGCGGTTTCGTGCGCGACATGCTGCTGGGGCGGCGCAATCTGGACGTCGACGTCGTGGTGGAGGGTGACGGCATCGCGTTCGCCGATCTCGCCGCCGAGCGGCTGGGCGGACGCGTGAAGGCGCACATGCGCTTCGGGACGGCCGTGCTCGTACTGTCGCGCCACCTGCACGTGGACGTCACCAGCGCGCGCACCGAGTACTACACGCGACCCGGGGCGCTCCCGACCGTCGAGCGCTCCTCCCTGCGTCAGGACCTGCTGCGGCGCGACTTCTCGATCAACGCGATGGCCGCAGCGATCGATCCGGCAGAGTTCGGCGAGATCGCGGACCCGTTCGGCGGGCTGCGCGACCTGCACCGCGGCTCCATCCGGGCGCTGCACTCGCTCTCCTTCGTCGAGGACCCGACCCGGGTCATGCGCGCGGCGCGGTTCGAGCGGCGCTTCGGCTTCGTCATGGAGCCGTCGACGCTGGAGCTGGCGCGGCACGCGGTGGACATGGGGCTGCTCGGCGACATCTCGGGCGCGCGCATCCGCCAGGAGCTCTTCGCGATCCTCGAGGAGGAGCCGGCGCTCTCCCCGCTGCAGCGTCTCGACGAGCTCGGGGCGCTGTCCGAGCTGCTGCCGGAGGGCGTGTCGCCTGCGGACGCGCTTGCCGACGTCGCCGCGATGGAAGCGACGCTGCACGAGATGCCGTGTTGTGTCGGCCGCGCGCCCCGACGGGTCACCGCGCTCCTCGTCGCGCTCGGCGGGCGAGGGACGCCGCACGCGACCGAGCGATGGGCGCACTGGCTGCGTGTCGGGCGGGAGAACGCCGCGGCGCCCATCGAGGCGGCGACGCGGGCCGAGGCGCTGCTGCGCTCGCTTCGGGACGCGCGCCCCATGCGCGACTCGCGGCTGCACGCGCTCCTGGACGGCTGCGCGCCCGAGACGCTCGCGTACGTGCGCGGGCGCGGGGGCGCGGGCGCACGGGCTCGCGTGGACCGCTACATCACCGAGCTGTCGCCGATCCGTCTCGAGGTCACAGGCGACGATCTTGCGGCTCTCGGGGCGGCTCCGTCACCGGCCTTCTCTGCTATCCTGCACCGAGCGCTCGCCGACCGTCTGGACGGCGCCGCAGTCGGCCGGACGGCCGAACTCGCGAACCTGCGCAGGCTGGCCAAGAAGGCCGGCCTGCTGCCCCGCTGACACGGAGGATCTCCTTGGGAAACATCGACATCCCCATGCTGTTGCTCCGCTTCGTGCTGATCATGCCGGCGATCATCCTTCATGAGGTGGCACACGGATACGTGGCCAACCTGCTCGGTGATCCGACGGCGAAGGCCCGCGGTCGTCTGACGCTCAACCCCATCGCGCACTTCGACCTGTGGGGCACGCTCATCATGCCGGTCCTGCTGCTCGTTGTGACCCAGGGCAGGTTCGCGTTCGGCTACGCGAAGCCGGTGCCGGTCAACCCGTACCTCATGCGCAAGACGACGGTCCAGACCGGCATGCTGCTGACGGGGATCGCCGGACCCGTGACTAACATCGCGCTCGGTGTCGTGACGGCGCTCGTGTTCCGTGTGGCCATGCTCATCCCGGCCATCCCGGACATCGTCCTCACCATCCTGTACTTCTTCGCCTATCTGAACCTGATGCTGGCGTTCTTCAACCTCATCCCGATCCCGCCGCTGGACGGCAGCCGGGTCGTGCAGCGCTTCCTGTCGGGTCGCGCGCTCGAGTTCTACGAGTCGATCGAGCAGTACGGCTTCATGATCGTCATCGGGCTCACGTGGGTGATCCCGGGCTTCCTGTACACGTACTTCTCGTGGACGGTCTACCCGGTCATGCAGTTCCTCACGGGAGTCGCGTCCTGACCCTGCGCTATCATCCAGACTGCCCCCTCCGGGGCACGCATGCGTCCCGAAAGGACCCGTCTTGACCGAGCGTAAGCGCATCCTCACCGGCTACCGTCCGACCGGCAAGCTTCATCTGGGGCACTGGTTCGCCAACCTGCAGAACATGCTCGCGCTCCAGCAGGAGTACGACGCGTTCTACATCATCGCCGACTGGCACGCGAAGACGTCGCTGTGGCAGGACACGCACGAGGTGCGCCGCTTCTCGGAAGAGATGGTGCTCGACTGGGTGGCGGCCGGGCTAGATCCGGAGAAGTGCACGATCTACCGGCAGTCCGACGTCCCCGAGGTCTCCGAGCTCGCGCTCTACTACACGATGGTCACGCCGATGTCGTGGCTCGAGCGCGTCCCGTCCTACAAGGAGCAGCGCGAGCAGATCACGGACAAGGACCTCGGCAACATCGGATTCTTCCTCTACCCGCTGCTGCAGGCCGCCGACATCACGATCGTGAACGCGGACCTCGTGCCGGTGGGCGAGGACCAGCTCCCGCACCTCGAGCTCACGCGCGAGATCGTGCGCCGCTTCAACAACACGTACGGCGACTTCATCAAGGAGCCCGCCGCGCTCATCCCCAAGGAGGGCGCGCGCGTGCCGGGCACCGACGGCCGCAAGATGTCGAAGTCCTACGGCAACGCGATCTTCATCTCGGACTCGGAAGACGAGATCCGCACGAAGGTCATGTCGATGATGACCGACCCCGCGCGCAAGCTGAAGACGGATCCGGGCGACCCGGCGATCTGTCCGCTGCACCAGATCCACAAGCTCATCGCGCCGGCCGACGAGATCGCGCAGTGGGACGGCTGCTGCCGCACCGCCGAGTGCGGCTGCGTCGCGCACAAGAAGAAGCTGGCCGAGGACCTCACCGAGTATCTGGCCGAGTTCCGTGCCCGCCGTGAGGTGCTGGCCGCCAAGCCGGGCTACGCCTGGGAAGTCCTCGAGAACGGCGCCGAGCGTGCGCGTCCCTACACGCGTGCCGTGATCGAGAACGTCCGTCGCCTCACCAAGATCGACCTGTAGGCCGGGCGGCACGTGGCGACCTACAAGGTCAGGACCGAGATCTTCGAGGGGCCGTTCGACTTGCTCCTCCATCTCGTCGGCCGTCAGAAGCTCGATATCCGCGACATCACGGTCTCCGAGATCGCGGACGAGTTCTGTGCGCACATCGAGCGGATGAAGGACCTCGACCTGGATGTCGCGAGCGACTTCCTGCTCGTCGCCGCCACGCTGCTCGAGATCAAGGCGGCGGCCCTGTTCCCGTCCGACGACGATCCCGACCTCGACGAGTTCGACGACCTCTCTCCGCAGGAGGCGCGCGAACTGCTTGTCGAGCGGCTCATCACCTACAAGCAGTTCAAGAGCGTCTCGGGCGAGCTCGCGATGCGCATGGAGGCCGAGGGCCGCATGCACCCGCGCGGCGCCGGCCTTGAGGAGCCGTTCCTCAAGCTCATGCCGGACTACCTCGAGGGCATCACGCTGCGAGGGCTGGCCGTCGTGTGCGCGGACCTGGAGCACCGGCGCGAGGTGTTCCTGCTGCAGGCCGAGCACGTGGCGTCGATGCCGGTGTCGCTCGAGCTGCACATGGAGGGCGTGAAGCGTTCGATCCGCAACGTCGGGAAGATCCGCTTCTCGGAGCTGGTGCCCGCCGGGTCGTCGCCCGAGATCGTGGTCGTGACGTTCCTGGCGATCCTGGAACTCTACAAGCGTGGGCTGGTGGATGTGCGCCAGGACGCGCTGTTCGGCGATATCGAGATCACTGAGCTGGAAGGCGGGGACGAGGATGAGTGACCGCGTGCTGCGCGGCACCCTGGAGGCGCTGCTGTTCGTGACCGACGAGCCGTTGCCGGCCTCCCGGGTGGCCAAGCTGCTCGAGCGCAAGGACTCCGACGTCGCCGACGCGCTCCGGGAGCTCGCCGACGAGTACGAGAAGGACGAACGCGGCTTCCAGTTGCGCGAGGTCGCCGGCGGCTGGCGGCTCTACACGCACCCGGCGTTCCACCCCGTCGTTGAGCAGATGGTGCTGTCGTGGGACACGAGGCGGCTCTCGCAGGCAGCGCTCGAAGCGCTCGCGGTGGTCGCGTATCACCAGCCGGTCACGCGCCAGGGCGTCAACGCCGTGCGCGGCGTGAACTCGGAGGGCGTCATCTCGTCGCTCGTCGAGAAGGGCCTTGTGCGCGAGGTCGGGCGCGATCGCAACCAGGGCAACGCCGTGATCTACGGAACGACGCGCACCTTCCTCGAGAAGTTCGGCCTGAAGGACATCTCGGAGCTGCCGCCGCTGGCGGAGTTCGCGCCCGACGCCGACACGGAGAACGCGATCCGCGAGCGTCTCAACGCGATCGAGGGCCCGGGCCACGAAGACGACGATGAGGGCGATGGCATCTCGACGGTCGACTGACGGCGGCGGGAACGCGCGCGATCGGGCCTCTGCCCCGGCAAACGAGCCGGTGACCGAGGGCCCGCAGCGCGTCCAGAAGCTGCTCGCCGCGGCCGGTGTCGCGTCCCGCCGCGCGTCCGAGGAGATCATCCTCGAAGGTCGCGTCACTCTGAACGGCGTCGTGGTGGAATCGCTCGCCACGAAGGCCGATCCCGCCGTGGACGTCATCGAGGTCAACGGCAAGCGCATCGAACTGCTCACACCCCGCCGCTGGTTCGCGCTGCACAAGCCCGCCGGCTACGTGACGACCATGGACGACCCGCAGGGGCGCGAGACGGTCGTCCGCTTCTTCCCGAAGGGCGTCGCGGGACTCTATCCGGTCGGCCGGCTCGACCGCGACACCGAGGGCCTGCTCCTGCTCACCAACGACGGCGCTCTCGCCGCGCGGCTGCTGCATCCGCGCCATCACGTGACCAAGACCTACCGCGTGTGGGTGGACGGCGTGCCGGACGAGGCCGACCTGCGGCGCCTGCGCGAGGGTGTATCGCTCGATGACGGGATGACGTCACCCGCGGAGGCACGCGTGGTAGCGCGCGAACGCGGGGGAGCGATCGTCGAGCTCGCCATCCGCGAGGGCCGCAAGCGACAGGTGCGCCGGATGTGCAGCGCCGTGGGGCATCCGGTGACGCGGCTCGTGCGCGTGTCGTTCGGACCGCTGGACCTCGCGGGGATGGCGCCTGGGGAGATCCGGGAGCTGACGGCGGGGGAAGTGGAAGCGCTGCGGGGTTCGACCGGGTAGCGTCCGGGGATTGCGGGTGGGCGCCGGGCGGATGCTTGGTGCTCTTGTGGATGTCGCAGTCTGGTGGAGCGGCCGCACTCGCGATGGGGACGGTCGCCGTGCACGCCGGTATCGCTGACTTGGGGACCTCCTATGTCAGATAGGGATGGAAGGCATGCGAATGATCCGTGAGATCATCGAATCTGGCGTTTGGCCGATCGGAGCGGTGATGATCGCGTTCCTGGTCGGCGTCAGCCTGATTGCCTGGCAGGAGCTGCGGCGACCCGACAGTGCGGCAAGGATGCCTCGAGCCACCGCGAAGCTACATCTGCTCTCTGGCGTCGCGCTCTCGGGTGTATGGATGCTGCTACCTGGCATTCCGCTGTACATGTACGGCTTCCCCGCAGCGATGTTCGTCTCTGCAGGAATCCGCTTCTACCTGATTCGACATGGCAAGTGGCAAGAAGAGGACTCAGGGGACGGCTCATAGTGGATCCCTTGAATATCGTCATCCTTGTCAGTGGCGCCTCCTACATCATCGGTATGTATGTCTTGCGATGGCGCAAGGTGCCCGAGTCGCGCGCCATTCCCATCCTGTGCTGGATGACGGCGTCGATCTGGCTGATTGCCGGCATCGCCGGCATCGTGCCGTTACGCACCGGTTGCGTGGTCGGCCTGCCGATAGCAGGCGTGGGCGCTCTGTGGGTGTACATCACGAGGACGGGGCGGTCTGGCTAACGCCGATGCGCACTTCGACTGACCGCTCTGACGATTGCCTTCCGGGGGGTGTTCGGGGTGTTCGATGCTGGCGAGATGGCGTTGCGACTCACGGGAGCGGGGATCGGAGTAGCTCTCTTCGCCACGTCGCGCTTCCTGTCGGACCGGGCGGAGGCGTACGCGATGTGGCAACTATCTCTGCTTCCCGCTGCAGTTCAGGAGAGCTGGTGGGGCCGGATGACCACCAACCTAGGCGGGCTTCGTCGCGCTACTACTCTGTGGTCGCTTCGTCTGGTCGGGTCGGCAATGGCTCTGCTGGGCGCGTGGATGACCCTGGAGTACTGGCTGACCAGGGGATGACGAGGTGCGACGCCAGCGTTGTTGGGGCGCGTCTCCTCTGCGTGGGTCTCTAACAATTGGGAACCGCTGCGCCGTCGGACAGGCACACCGGCCGATTGCCGAGTGGCCCTTTCAAGGTGTACGCTACTACGTACAAGGGGTCGTACAAGGAGGCAGTCGCCATGCAGCCGCTCAGGCTCGATGAGGACATTCGTCCGCTGTCGGAGTTCCGCTCCGGCGTGGCCTCGTTCGTCAAGCGCGTGAACGACACGAGACGCCCGCTCGTCCTGACCCAGCACGGGCGTGGTGTCGCGGTCCTCGTGGACATCCGTGAGTTCGAGGCGATGCGCGAACGGCTGGAGACATTGGATGACATCGCCGTCGCGCAGGCGCAACTGGCTGCCGGCGAGGGCATTCCGCATGAGGAGGCCAAGGCGCGAGTCCTTAAGAGGCTCGCCCGGTGAGGGTCATCTGGTCTGATCGTGCGCTGGGCCGCGTCGAGGAGATAGCGCTGTTCATCGCGCAGGACAACGGCGAGGCTGCGGTCAACTGGACGCTGGAGCTCTTCGACGCCGTGGAACGACTGGGCGAGTTCCCGCTCAGCGGCAAAGCATCGCGTGAGCCGCGGGCTGTCGGAGTTCGCGAGCTTGTCTTTGGGGCGTACCGGGTCTTCTACCAGATCAGGGCCGATGTCGAGGTGCTCTCCGTGCGGCGGGGCAGCGAACTTGTCGGTGAGGAAGACTTGTCGGGCGACTGACTCGACGGCCGACAGCCCGGGTTCAGCACTGAGCGCTCGATCTACGCCGCGAGCGTGGCGCAGTTCGCGTCTCGTGACCCGGAGGTTGCACTCGCCCCCCTTCCGCCACGTCCCGCCTCCCGCTACACTCGTCACGTTCACAACCGCATCACGCACACCCCGTCGGGTGCCCGCATGCGACCTCTTCGTCGAGGCCGCGGATCGGGAGAATAGGGAAGCCGGTGAGAATCCGGCGCTGTCCCGCAACTGTGATGAGGCCGCTTGCGCGCCTCTAAGCCAGGAGACCTGCCCGCCGGGAGCGACCGCACGTCGAGGCCTTCGAGGAACAAGGCCCGCGTCGATCAGGCTCAGCCGGCACCACGAGCCTCCTCATGACACGGACACCCTTCCGAGACGGCCCCCGCCCACCAGCGGGGGCCGTTCGCGTTCTCCGATCCGCCTCGCTTCTCAGACGTGCGGGCGGAGTGGGCCGCGGAGTAGCCCGGAACGACGGAAGGAAGACCATGCACCACAGGAAGAACGCACGGTTCGGAGTGGCAGTGCTCGCCATCGCGCTCGCGCTCGTCTCGATGGCGGGATGCGCACCTGCGCAGAAGGCGGCGCCCGCCGCTGCGCCCGCAGCCACTGGCGCGGCGTATCCGATGACGATCACCGATGACGCCGGTCGCGCGGTCACGATCGATGGCGAGCCGAAGCGGATCGTCTCGCTGGCGCCGGCCAACACCGAGATCTGCTATTCGCTCGGGCTGCTCGACCGTGTCGTCGGGGTCACGACGTACGACGACTACCCGCAGCAGGTGACCTCCATCGCCAAGATGGGCGACTTCACGACCCCGAACATGGAGGCGGTCGCTGCTGCCAAGCCGGACGTCGTTCTCGTGACCGGCGGCGTGCAGGCCGACGTGATCGCGAAGCTCGAAGGCGTCGGCGCGAAGGTCGTCGTGGTCGATCCGAAGGACCTCAAGGGTGTCTTCACGGCCATCCGCGCGATCGCGCGCGTCGCCGGCGTGAGCGCGAAGGGGGAGCAGGTCGTCTCGAAGATGGAGGCCGACCTCGCGCAGATCACGGCGAAGGTCGGTTCGGCTCCGCGCGTGAGCGCGTTCGTCGAGATCGGCTGGAACCCCCTGTTCACGGCGGGCACCGGCACGCTCATCGACGATCTGATCACGAGCGCGGGCGGCCGCAACGTCGTCACCCAGAAGGACTACGTCGGCTACTCGGTCGAGCAGCTCGTGAAGGACCGTCCCGAGGTCTACCTGGGTACGCTCACCTCGATCGGGGACGCCAAGGCGCTCGCCGCCCGACCCGGGTTCGCGTTGTTGCCCGCTGTGAAGGCGGGACGCGTCTACGCCCTCGATGACAACCTCGTCTCGCGCCCCGGACCTCGTGTGGTGGACGGCGTGCGCCAGATCGCGGCCGCGCTGCATCCGGACGCGTTCAAGTAGCGCGGGAGGGACTCACATGGGCCGTACCGGCATCCGCAGAACGGTGTTCACGCTGATCGGGCTCGGCGCGCTGCTGCTCGCCGCACTCGTCGCGGGGATGGCGTTCGGCGCGGTGCCGGTGGCCCCGGGCGACGTGGTCGCGGCGATCGGCCGTGCGGTCAGCGGCGTGCCGCTGACCTCGGACGATTCGCTCATCATCGACCTGCGGATGCCGCGCGTGGTACTCGCGGCGCTCGTGGGGATGTGCCTCGCGGCGGCGGGCGTGCTCTATCAGGCGCTCTTCCGCAACGCGCTGGCGGATCCCTACATCCTCGGTGTCTCGTCTGGCGCGGGGCTCGGCGCAGCGCTCGCGCTGGCGTTCCTCGGCGTCGGAGCGATCTCGGTGGTCGGCGTCCCGGCGGCGGCGTTCGTCGGTGCGCTTGCGACGATCGTGCTCGTGGCGACCATCGCCACGCGCCGCGGCGTCATGGACACGCTGTCGCTGCTGCTCGCGGGCGTCGCGATCTCCTACACGCTCTCGGCGCTCACGTCGTTCGTGCTCGTGGTCCGACGGGAGCAGATGTCGCGGATCGTCTTCTGGATGATGGGCGGGTTGCAGTCGGCGTCGTGGCAGCAGGCCGGCGTCGTGGGTGCGATGCTCGCCGCCGGCCTCGTCGTGCCGCTGCTCTACGCCCGTGAGCTCAACATCATGCTGCTCGGCGACGAACGCGCCGGCGAGCTCGGCGTGGACGTCGAACGCTTCAAGCGGGTCATCCTCGCGGCGGCGTCGCTGCTCGTGAGCGCGGCGGTGTCGGTCTCCGGGCTCATCGGGTTCGTCGGGCTGATGACGCCGCATGCCGCGCGGCTCGTGCTCGGGCCCGATCACCGACTGCTGCTGCCCGCGTCGGTCCTGTCGGGCGGGATCGTCATGGTGCTCGCCGATCTGGTCGCGCGTACGGTCCTGGCGCCCGTGGAGCTTCCCGTCGGGATCATCACGGCGCTGGCGGGCGGCCCGGTGTTCGTGTGGCTGCTCATGCGGGCGCGCGGAGGTGCATCGTGAGCGGGATCCTGCGCTACGAGGGCGCGGACGTCGGATACGCCGACGCGGTCGTGCGCGGCGCGTCGCTCGACGTCGCCGCGGGTGAGATCGTCGGTCTCGTGGGTCCGAACGGTGCGGGCAAGACGACGCTCGTCCGCTCGGTGACCGGCGGCGCCAGGATCCTCGGCGGCGCGATCACCGTGGACGGGCGGGAGGTCGGCGGCTATTCGCGCCTCGAGCTCGCCCGGATGGTGGCGGTGCTTCCGCAGACTGTCGCGGCGTCGTTCTCGTTCTCCGCTCGGCAGTTCGTCGAGATGGGCCGGCACGCGCACGTCTCGCGCTTCGGCGGACTCGCTGCGGCCGACCGCGCCGTGGTGGACCGGGCGCTCGAACTCACCGACACAGGGCGGCTGGCGGAGCAGGCGGTCGACACGCTCTCGGGCGGCGACCTGCAGCGCCTCACGCTCGCGCAGGCGCTCGCTCAGGAACCGTCCGTGCTCCTGCTCGACGAGCCGACGAGCCACCTCGACCTCAACCACCGCCTTCAGGTGCTCGACCTGATCCGCTCCCTCGCCGACGACGGCCTCGCGGTCCTCGCGGTCTTCCACGACCTCGACATGGCCGCGCGCTACGCGGACCGGCTCGCCGTGGTCCACGACGGGCGTCTGGAAGCGGCTGCGGCACCCGATGCCGTGCTGACCGGGGAGGCGCTGGCGCGGGTCTTCGGCGTCGCCGCGGTCATCGGGACCGACCCGGTCACCGGTGCGGTGCAGGTCCTTCCCGTCGTGCGCACGAAGGACCGATCGGAGTCCACTCGAGCGAAGGTCGTCGTCATCTCGGGCTCCGGCACCGGCGCCGCGATCATGCGTCGCCTCGTGCTAGCAGGCTTCGACGTGGCGGCCGGCGCGCTCGCCGTGGGGGATACCGACCACAAGGTCGCGGACGCGCTCGGCCTGGCGTACACACCACTCGAGCCCTACGGCGCCATGTCGGACGAGCAGGAGCGGATCGTCGAGAAGGCCTGTCGCGACGCGGATGTCGTCGTGGTGGCCGCGACTCCCTTCGGGACCGCCAACGTCGGGAACCTGCGCGCCGCCGCCCGCGTCGGGGAGCGCGTCGTGCTCGTGGGCGAGCTCACGCCCGAGATGGACTTCACCCGCTGTCAGGCAGCGAACCTGTGGGAGCACCTGTCGCGCACGGGCTCGCTCTCGTGCCCGGATCAACGCGATGTCATCCGATGCGTCGAGGAGGTCGCAAGCCGATGAGTCTGGTCGTGATCACCGGACCCGTGCGGAGCGGGAAGTCCGCGGCTGCGGAGAGGCTGGCCGCGAGTCTCGGCTCGCCCGTGGTCGTGTGCGCCTCGGGATGGCAGGGTGACGAGGAGATGCGTCGTCGCATCCGCGCGCATCGTGGCGAGCGCCCCGAGGGTTGGGAGACGCGGGAGGTCGACGCCGACCGCGCCTGGGTCGCGGCTGTCCCGCACGACGCAGTGCTCGTGCTCGACTGCATGGCGACGCTCGTCGGTCAGATCTGCTACGAGGCCGTCGGGGAGTCCGAGATGGCGCGGGCGATGGACGAGAGCGGCGCGAAGTCACGCGTCGACGGGATCATCAACGCGCTCATGCGTCGGACCGGCGACACCATCATCGTCACCAACGAGGTCGGCTGGGGCGTGGTCCCGCCCTCCGCGTCCGGCCGCCTCTTCCGCGACCTGCTCGGGCGTGCGAACCGCGCGCTGATCGACAAGGCCGACGCGGCGTATCTCGTCGTGGATGGCCGCTACCTCGACCTGAAGACCCTGCCGTCCGCGCCCGCGTGGCCGACGGCCCCACGAAAGGACCGTCCGTGACTCACGAACAGTACCTGCACGACACCATCGCAACCATCCCGGTCCCCGATCCGCTGTGGGAGGAGCGTGCGTGGGCGCGGCTCGACTCGCTCACCAAGCCGCCTCGCTCGCTCGGCTACCTCGAGGAGATCGCCCAGCGCATCGCCGTCCTGCAGGCGACCGAGCGTCCCTCGCTGGAGCGCAAGGCGGTCGTGCTGATGGCCGGCGACCACGGTGTGACGGCCGAGGGTATCTCGCCGTATCCGAGCGAGGTGACGGCCCAGATGGTCGCCAACTTCGCCGCGGGCGGCGCCGCGATCAACCAGCTCGCCCGTCACGCCGGTGCGAAGGTGATCGTCGTCGACGTCGGTGTGGCCAACCCCCTGCCGCTGACCGACGGCGTCTTCACCGCGCGCGTGGCCGATGGGACGAAGAACATGGCGACGGGTCCCGCGATGACGCGCGAGGAGGCGGCCGAGGCCGTCCGCGTTGGCATCGAGACGGTCGCCAAGCTCGCGCATGACGGCCTCGACATCGTCGCCACGGGCGACATGGGCATCGGGAACACGACTGCGTCGGCCGCCATCACCGCGGTCCTGACCGGCGTCGACCCGGCCGATGTCGTCGGTCCCGGGACCGGACTCGATGCGGACGGCGTCCGCCACAAGGCCGAGGTCATCCGCCGCGCGATCGCCGTGAACACGCCCGACCCCGCCGACCCGCTCGACGTGCTGGCCAAGGTCGGCGGCCTGGAGATCGCGGGACTGGCGGGCGTCGTCATCGGTGCTGCCGCCCACGGCATCCCGGTCGTCTCCGACGGCTTCATCTCTGGCGCGGCCACGCTGGTCGCCCTGCGTCTCGCACCGGCCACACGGCCGTGGATCTTCGCGTCGCACCGGAGCGCCGAGCCCGGGCACCGCATCGTGCTCGAGGCGCTCGGCATCCGGCCCGTGCTCGAACTCGACATGCGTCTCGGCGAAGGCACCGGCGCGGTACTGGCCATGGAGCTCATCGACGCCGGCTGCGCGGTCATGAGCGGCATGGCGACCTTCGCCGAAGCCGGCGTCTCGGATCGCGAAGAGTGACGTGACAGCCGCCACCGAAGACGGGCGCACCCGCCCGAACCCCCTCGTCGACGCGGCAGCAGCCGTGGGCTTCCTCACGCTGCTGCCGCTCGGGCGCGTGTGGCCGGACGGACGCCCGCCGCGCTCGGTCGGGTGGTACCCGTGGGTCGGGTGGCTGCTCGGCGCGCTTGCTGCCGGGCCTCTGTGGCTCGTGCTCAGGTCCGTCGGCCACGCGCCGGTCAAGGGCGCGCTGCTCGTGGGAGCGCTCGTCGTGAGCGGCTGGGCGCTCCTCACGCGCTTCCTGCATTGGGACGGGCTGGCGGACACCTTCGACGGGATCTGGGGCGGGCAGACGGTCGAGCGACGCCTCGAAATCATGCGCGACAGCCGTATCGGCTCGTTCGGCGCCGCGGCGATGATCATGGTCGCGCTCGTCCAGGCCGGCGCCATCGCCGACTTCGTCGCCGAGGGCGTGTGGTGGCCGCTCCTGCTGGCGCCGGTCGCCGGTCGCGCGGCCGTCTCGCTCGCGGCGTGGACGATGCCCGCCGCGCGCCGCGAGGGCCTCGGCCTCTCCTCGATCGAGCGTCCCGGACTCTACGATGTCGTCGTCTGGGCGGCGGCGTGCGTGCTGTGCGTGACCGTGCTTCCGGCGCCGTGGCCGGTCGCGGGCGCTTTCGTCGCCGGCGTCGCGCTCGCAGCGCTGGCGGTTCCCCGATTGCTGGCGCGTCCTGTCGGCGGGATGACGGGCGACCTCTTCGGCGCTACCGTACTGATCGTCGAGACGGTCGTCCTGGTGATGGGAGCGGTGATCGCGTGAGCGGTGCTATGCCGGTGGAGATACTGCTCGCACGCCATCCCCAGGTGGTCGCGAACGTCGACGGCCGCTTCGTCGGAACGGGGGAGTCGCCGTTCACGGAGCTCGGTGAGCGCCAGTGCGCCGATCTCGCCGCCTGTATCGCCGCGTGGGGACCCACCTCCGTGCACACGAGCCCGCGTACGCGCGCGCACGCGGTCGCGGAGCTCGCGGCCACGCAGGCCGGCGTGCCGCTGCACGTCGACGACGCCCTCGCCGAGATCGACTTCGGAGCCGCCGAAGGCCTCACGTACGACGAGGCGACCCTGCGGGGTGTCGATATCGACCTGCTCGGCGGACCGCCGGAGTCGGCCCCGTTCCGGGACGGCGAGACGTGGCACGCGTTCGCGAAGCGGATCGCCGAGGGCGCTCGCCGGATCGAGACGTGCGGGCCGCGCATCGCGGTGGTCGCGCATGGCGGGGTCGTACGTGCGCTCGTGACGCACTGGCTCGGATTGCCGCACCGCAGTGCGTGGCGCTTCGCCGTCCCCAACGCCTCGGTCGCGACACTCTCGCTGTGGGAGGGTGCCGGCACCTTGCGGACGTTCGGCCAGCACCCGGGCACCTGCGCGTGGGAGCTGGAGCGAAGCGTCTTGCCATCGCCGCCGCTCACCGCCACAATCTCACCTACACGCGACGCTACTGACGAGCTCGCGGACGCGTAGCGCATCACCCGGAGGGGGCGCCGTGGACTGGGACGCAGCCATACGACCGGAACTCGACGGCATGAAGCCGTACGAGCCGGGGCTGCGCGCGAGCGAGGTGCGCGAGCGCACCGGACGCGACACCGTGCTCAAGCTCTCCAGCAACGAACATCCCTGCGGGCCGGTCCCGCGTGCACTCGAGGCCATGAAGGCCGTCCTGCCTCGCCTCAACCGCTACTCCGACGGCGCGGCCAAGGCCCTGCGCGGCAAGCTCTCCTCCCATTGGGGCGTGGACGAGCGCTTCATCACCGTCACGAACGGCAGCATCGAGCTGCTGCGCCTCATCGC
>JAUSAU010000047.1 GCA_030652345.1 Coriobacteriia bacterium | reverse complement strand
CTGCTCCAGCTGATCATGTTCGGCTACGTGGTCGGCTCTGACGTGCGCAACATCCCGACGGCGATCGTCGATCAGGACCGCACGGTCGTGTCGCGCCAGATCGCGGAGTCGTTCACGTCGAGCGGCTACTTCGTGGTGGTCTCGCATCCTGAGAACGAGGAGGGCATCCGTTCCGCGATGGACCGCGGCGAGGTGCAGGTCGCCGTGCTGCTGCCGACCGGGCTTTCGAAGGGACTCGAGCGGGGGCGCCAAGTGCCCGTCGAGATCGTGGTCGACGGCTCGGACAGCAAGACGGCCTCGGTCGCGTCCGGCTACGCGGCGCAGATCATCGCGTCATTCAATCGCCAACGCCTCGAACGCCTCGGACTCGTGCAGGACGCGCCGGGCATCGATACGCGAGTGCGCGTGCTGTACAACCCGGCGCTGCGCGCGGTCAACGCGATGGTGCCCGGGCTCGCCGCGTTCATCATGCTGCTGTCGGTGACCGCGGTCATGAGCCAGGCGGTGGTCAAGGAGCGCGAGCGCGGGACGCTCGAGCAGATGTTCGTCACGCCGATCACGCGAGGCGAGTACCTCGTCGGCAAGGTGATGCCGTACGTGATCATCTCGACGGTGCAGGTCGTGCTCGTGATGCTCTTCGGCAGCTGGTGGTTCAACGTGCCGTTCAACGGGTCGGTGCTGCTCGTCGGGCTCGGGCTGTTCCTCTTCCTGCTCACCGGCCTGGGCATGGGGCTCTTCTTCTCCACGGTGTCCCGGACGCGGCAGCAGGCACAGCAGGCGACGATGTTCATGCTCATCCCCACGATGGTGCTGTCCGGCTTCATCTTCCCGATCGAATCGATGCCTGCGCCGATCGTGCCGCTTACCTACCTGATCCCGCTGCGCTACGTGCTCGTGGTGCTGCGCTCGAATTGGATGAAGGGCTCCGGGTTCGACGCGCTGTGGCCGCAGTTCGCGGCGATGACCGTCATCGCGCTGCTCGTCTTCGGCGGGTCGCTGTGGCGTTTCCAGAAACGGCTGGGTGACTAGGGTGGAGACGAACGTGGACAACGCCATCGAGGTCCGGGGCCTCACGAAGCGGTTCGGCGACTTCACCGCCGTGGACGCGATCGAGCTGAGCGTGCCGCGCGGGGAGATCTTCGGCTTCCTGGGCCCGAACGGCTCGGGCAAGACGACGACGATCCGCATGCTGTGCGGGACGATCGCGCCGACGTCCGGCTCGGCAACCATCCTGGGATTCGACGCGGTCGCCGAACCGGAGAGCGTGCGCCGCTCGATCGGCTACATGTCGCAGAAGTTCGCGCTGTTCGAGGACCTGACGGTCGACGAGAACCTGCGCTTCTACGCCGGCGTGTACGGCATCGAGGGCGAGCGCTTCGCGGCGCGCCGACGCTACGTCCTCGAGATGGCCGACCTGGTCGGGCGCGAGGGCGAACTGACGGCGAACCTCTCGGTCGGCTGGAAGCAGCGCCTCGCGCTCGGGTGCGCGACGATCCACGAGCCCGAGTTGATCTTCCTCGACGAGCCGACCAGCGGTGTGGACCCGACGGCGCGGCGTCAGTTCTGGGAGCTGCTCTACGAGCTGGCCGAGAGCGGCGTCACGCTGTTCGTGACGACGCACTACATGGATGAAGCGACGCACTGCAACCGCCTCGCGTTCATCTACCGGGGACGCATCATCGCGGTCGGGTCGCCGCAGCAGATACGCGCTGAGCACATGACCGACGAGATCCTCGAACTCGAGGTAGCCGACGTCGAGGGGGCGCTCGCGTGGATGGAGGCGTCGCCGCGCGTCACGGAGGCGTACCTGTCGGGCGCACAGCTGCACGCGACGGTCGCACGGGGCACCGACCCGTGCGCGGTCGCGGACGACCTGCGCGAGGCGGGGTTCGCGGTGGATCGGTGCGAGGTGGTCGAGCCGACGGTCGAGGACGTCTTCGTCCACCTGGTGGCCAACGAGCGGAAGGGCGGCAGCGATGCCTGAGGATACGGTGATCGACGCGTTCGGAGGACCCGAACCGGGGATGTTCGCCGATCTCGAGCCGGGCCGTCGGGGCGAGATCCTCGACGCCGCGATGGGCGTGTTCGCCGAGCGTGGCTACGACGGCGGCTCGATGCGCGACATCGCGAAAGGTGTCGGGGTCAGCGAGCCGGCCCTCTATCGCCACTTCGCCGGCAAGGAGGCACTGTTCCTCGCCCTCATGCGGGCGGCGGGCGGGCGGATGCGCACGGAAGGGCTCGGGTTGATCGAGGGCGCGGGGCCCGCGAACCTGCGCTCACACCTGGTGAGCGCGTTCGCCGACCGCCGGCGTGCGATGCGGCGTTTCGCGCCGGTGCTGCGGACCGTGCTGACCGCGGTCGCACACAATCCGCAGTTCCTCGAGACCTATCGCGGCGAGATCATCGAACCCGTTCGCACGGGGCTCATGGCGAAGGTGGCCGAACTCGATGCGGCATACGGGATCGATGCCGACGAGGGCGACCGGGCGTCGCGGGTTCGCGCGCTCATGGCGCTGTTCGTAGGCTACTTCGTGACCAGCGTTGTGTTCGCGGATGACTCGGACGCGGCGATCGCCGACGCGGTCATCCGGCTGATGGGCTGGGACGGGCGGGCGTAGGCGATCGCAGGCCCGGACCGGTCACCCGCGGTGTGAGGCCAGCACCGCACGCGCCGCGACGACCCCGCTCGCACTCGACTGCACGAGGCCGCGCGTGATGCCCGCCCCGTCGCCGATCGCGTAGAGACCGGCGATCTCCGTCTCCAGTTCCGGACTCACCGTCAGGCGCGACGAGTAGAACTTGACCTCGACGCCGTAGAGCAGCGTGCCGGGTCCGTTGACGCCGGGGGCGAGTGCATCCATCGCCTCGAGGAACTCGAGGATGTCGGCGAGGTGGCGATAGGGCAGCACGAAGGCCAGGTCGCCGGGGACGGCTCCGGGCAGCGACGGCGCGAGGATCGACTGCGCCATCCGCGCCGGCGTCGAGCGCCGTCCGGCCTTGAGGTCGCCGAGGCGCTGCACGATCACGCCGTCGGAGAGCAGGTTCGCGAGGTGCGCGATCGACTCGCCGTAGGTGATCGGGTCGTCGAAGGGCTCGGTGAACGTCTGACTCACGAGGACGGCGAAGTTGGTGTTGGAGGTCTTCTCGTCGGCGAACGAGTGGCCGTTGACGGTGGTGATGCCGCTGTATGACTCGGTCGTCACCTCACCGTACGGGTTCATGCAGAACGTGCGGACGCGGTCGCCGAACTGCTTCGAGTGGTAGATCAGCTTCGCCTCGTACAGGGGGTGGGTCAGGCGCTCCATGACGGGCGCGGGGACCTCGACGCGGACCCCGATGTCGACGGCGTTGTTCTTGAGGCCGAGGCCGAGCCGACGGGCCTCCGAGGCGAGCCAGTCGGCGCCCTCACGGCCGGGTGCGGCGATGACCGCGTCGGCGGCGATGACCGTGCCGTCCGACAGCTCCACCCCACTGGCACGGCCCTCGGCGGTCAAGATCCTGGCGACAGCGGTGTCGGTGAGCACGTCGACGCCCAGGCGCTCGAGCTCCACGCGCATCGCGCCGAGCACAGCCGGCGAGCGGTCCGTACCGATGTGGCGGACGCGCATCGGCAGCAACTGCATACCGGCGCGCGTCGCCTCGTTGCACAGACGCTCGGCGGTCTCCGCATCCGGTTCGTGTACTTCGGTCGTCGCGCCGAACTCGATCCAGAGGTCGTCGGCGTAGTCGAGCAGTCCCTCGAGGGCGGGTATCCCGATGTAGTCGCCGAGCCACCCGCCGATCTCGGTCGTCAGCGTGAGCTTGCCGTCGGAGAAGGCGCCCGCCCCGCCCCACCCGGTCATGATGTCGCACACGCGGCAGTCGACGCAGCCGCGCTCGCGCGCCGGACAGTTCCGCTTCTCGATGCGGCGACCCTTCTCGATGATCAGGACGCGGGGCGGCTTCGGGACGCGGGCGGCTTCCAGCGCCGCGAATATACCGGCCGGCCCGGCTCCCACAATGACGACATCGTATCGTTCGGCGGTCATTGAATGCCTTTCATCGCCTCGAACATCGCGTTCATCCACCGAGTGGCGCTCTGGCGCCCGCGGTAGTCTACCGTACGCTCCCGGAAGTGCAACCCCCGTGGACGCGCACTGCGCGGCGAGCGTCACGACGCGCGACCCGGTGCGGGGGCCGGCACTCACGCGCGAAGGGTAGGAACCGGGATATCGGCGAGTCGCGAAGGAGACGCCGGATGGCCGAGCAGAGCAACCGCGTCACCATCTACACCACCCCCGCGTGTCCGTGGTGCGGCGTCGCCAAGCGCTACTTCGTCGAGAAGGGCATCGACTTCACCGAGGTGGACGTCGCGCAGGATCGCCGCGGCCTGCGCCAGATGGTCGTGACGACGGGGCAGTACGGCGTCCCGGTCATCGTCGTCGGCGAGAAGGCGATGGTCGGCTGGAACGTCCCCGAGTTCCGGCGGTTGTACAGCCGCGCCTCGAAACGCTTCTGACCCGTGCTGCGTCGACCACCCACGGCCGGCGCAGACATCTAGAGCGGCGGCTCGTCTCTGACGGGCGCTGGGGCGGCTGCCATCTGCGACCCGCTCGGCGGGTTCACGAAGCGCATGAACGGCTCGTGGTAGATCAGCGAGACGGTATCCGTCGGACCGTTGCGATGCTTAGCGATGATGATCTCCGCGAGTCCGCGCGGAGGTACGCGACCCTTGTCGCGATCCTCCTCGGCGGCCGGGTCGTCGCGCTTGTAGGTGTCGCGGTGGATGAACATGACGACGTCCGCGTCCTGCTCGATCGCGCCCGACTCGCGCAGGTCCGACAGCATCGGGCGCTTGTCGGAGCGCTGCTCGACCGCGCGGGAGAGCTGTGACAGCGCGATGACCGGGACCGAGAGTTCCTTGGCGAGGATCTTGAGTCCGCGCGAGATCTCGGCGATCTCGACCTGGCGATTCTCGCTGCGGCGCTGGCCTGGCTGCATCAGCTGCAGGTAGTCGACGATGATCAACCCGTCCTTGCCGCCGCGGAACATGCGGCGGGCCTTGGCGCGAAGCTCCATGATCGAGAGCGCAGGCGTATCGTCGACGTGCAGGTCGCACGAATCGAGTCGGCCCAGCGCCGCCATGAGGGGCGGCCAATCCGCATCGGAGAGGCGTCCCGTGCGCATCTTCTGACCGTCGATGCGCGATTCGCTCGCGAGGATTCGCATGACGAGCTGCTCGGCGGCCATCTCGAGCGAGAAGACGCCGACGCGCGCACCTTCCTGGGCAGCGTTCACGGCAAGGTTGAGGGCGAACGCCGTCTTCCCCACGGCGGGACGCGCGGCCACGATGATGAGGTCGCCTCGGTGGAGGCCTGCGAGGACCTTGTCCAGATCCGGCCACCCGGTCGTCACGCCGGTGAGGTGCTCCTGGCGCTCGTAGAGTTCCTCGAGCTTCTTCCAGCCCTCGGCGAGCAGGTCGTCGATCGGACGGAACGTGGTCTCGACGCGCTCGTTCGTGACGGCGAAGATCTCCCGCTCGGCGTTCTCAATGACCTCGTCGATGTCGTCGGGGGCCTCGTAGCCGATCGCGGCGATGTGCGTCGCGGCGGTGATGAGACGGCGCAGCATCGACATGCGCTTGACGATGTCCGCGTACTGCACGACGTTGCCAGCCAGCGGAACCGTGTTCACGATATCGAGCAGGTAGGCCTTGCCGCCGACCTGCTCGAGCTCTCCGGTCGCCTCGAGGCGCGCGGCGATGGTGACGACGTCGCAGGCCTCGCCGCGACTGAAGAGGTGTCCGATGGCGAGATGGATCCGCTGATGCGCGGGGCGGTAGAAGTCCTCGTCGCGGATCTTCTCGAGTCCGGTCGCGGTCGCGTCGGTGCTCAGCAGCATCGCTCCGAGCAGGGACTTCTCGGCATCGAGGTTGTGGGGCGGCACGCGATCGGCGCCGTATGCGGGACCGGAAGAGCTTCTGCGTACGCTGTCGTCCGCCACCGCGTCCTCGTCCTCTCCGTCAGATGCTCACACCGGCCGTGCGGGCGCGCCGCGCTTCACGATCACGCGGCCGCGCACCGCCCGACATCGGCGTTGTACTACTCGGCGCTCTCAGCGTCGTCGGTCTCAGCGTCATCGTCGGCCTCAGCCGCGTCGTCACCTTCGGCCGCGGCGGCCTCAGCGGCGGCGGCGGCAGCGGCAGCCTCTGCGGCAGCGGCGGCAGCGCGGACCTCGGCGGCTTCGGCTGCAGCGGCCTCAGCGGCGGCAAGGGCGGCGGCGCCGCCCTCGGGGACGACCTTGACGATGAGCTCGGCCTTGACGTCGCCGTACACGCTGACGACGACGTTGTACTCGCCGATCTCCTTGATGGGGCGGCTCAGATCCATACGCTTGTGATCGACGTCGGCGTCGAGCTGCGCTGCGATGGCCTGCTCGACCATGAGCGTCGTGACCGAGCCGAACAGCTTGCCGGCGTCACCGGACTTCGCCTCGATGACGATCTTCTTGCCGTTGATCGAGGCGGCGACGCCCTCGGCCTCGCCGCGACGGGACTCGTTGCGCTTCGAGATGTTGGCCATGCGCGCCTCGAGCTGCTTCAGGTTGCCCGGCGTGGCCTGGATCGCCATCTTGCGCGGGAGCAGGTAGTTCACGGCGTAGCCCCGGGCGACGTCGACGACGTCTCCCTCGTGGCCCTTGCCCTTCACCTCTGCGGTGAGAATGACCTTCATGTACGACTCCTTCTTCTGTCTCAGCTACGCACCCGGGTGCACGGTGCGGGCGTGAGCGTCCTTCACTCTAGGACCAGACGCCCGGACGGCTCAAGCCGCCGGCAACGCCCTCGTCCTCTTATCCACAGGCACGCCATGGAGCGCTCCTGCGGTTTCCACACTATCCACGGACTTGCGGCCCTGTCGCCGAACGGTCGGCTACGCCGGCCGGACGGGTCCTAGACCTCCGCGGGACCTACCGGGTCGGCAATGATCCCCGACCCATCCCGCGGTCGCTTCCGCAGGTTGAAGAACAGATCGACCAGACCCGCGACCGACACTGAAGGGATGGCGAGCTCGGACAGACCGAGAACGACGAATCCCAGACCGCGGCCGAGTCGCCCGACGCCGAGACGGCGATAGAGCGCAGCGAACACCGCGAGTCCCTGTACGAACAGCGCCGGCCGTGCGGCCACGAGCAGGTTCATGCCGAGAGCCCAGAGCGGCCCCGTCGACTGATTCAGGAAGACGGCGGCCGCCACCAGGGCGAGCCCCGCGATCGCGAACCAGACGAGATGGAAACTCAGGTCGAGATCGGCCAGCGCGGGCAGCGCAGAGACCTCCTGCCCGGCACGACGCCCCTGCCACGACACGATCGGCACGGCGAGGGCCGCCGCGAACGCCACCGTGACGAAGAGACCGGAGGGCCACAGCAGGGCTATCTGGGTGACGATCGTCGCGGCGTTCGCGCGCAGCGCGGCGTCGGGGGCTGAGCGCTGGGAGCTCGACATGAACGCGTCGAAGACCAGCTTCGCCTCCTTGGCCGACTGCGCAGCCACCGTGGTGTGCAGCGCCGAGGCCTCCAGGACGCTCGCCGTCAGGAGCGCGGCGAACAGCACGAGGGTGACCGCAGCGATGACGCTCGTGGCCTCCCAGCGACGCAGTGCCCACGCGGCTCCGGGACCGGCCGCCAGAAGTGCGACCGCCACGAACAGGGCTGACCCGATCGAGACCGGAGCCAACGTCGCGGCCAACGCCGTCACCGCGACGGTGGCGATGATGGCCGATGCGACACCCCATGCGGAACCGAACCGGAACGACAACCAGCCCAACGCGAGGGCTGCGAGTGGCATCCCCACGAACGGCATGGTGGGCATGACGAAAGCCGCCGCGAACGCGGCGAGGCTCCCGAGGACCATGTCCCGTATGTCGGCGGCAGTGAGACTCACGTCAGCCTCTACGACCCCGTCCTTCGACCTTGGTGCTGATGACCGGGATGACGTAAGGCAGCAGTGCCATCTCGCGGGCGCGCTTGATCGCGATCGACATGGCGTGCTGGTGCTGCGCGCAGTTACCCGTGACGCGACGCGGCTTGATCTTGCCACGGTCGGTCATGAACTTACGGAGGCCCTGGGCGTCCTTGTAGTCGATGTAGGTCGAGTGATCCTTGCAGAACTGGCAGTACTTGCGCTTGGGCTTGCGACCATATTCGCTCATATGCTTCCTATCCTCCTTCCCTCGTCTCGCTCGCTATCGAGTGGAGATCGAGGTGTATCAATGGTCACTCTCGAAGCGGCGGGAGGGTACCGCCGCTTCTGCGAGTGTGGTTCGTGGTTCCCTAGAAGGGGATGTCCTCGCTGTCCGGTCCGTCCACGGGGGCGTCACCGAGGTCAGCAGCCGGGACGGAGGCGGAGCGTGCAGCGCCTGCAGGCGCGTCACCGCGGCCGCCGAGCAGCTCGATATCGTCGGCGACGACCTCGACCTTGCTGCGCTTCTCCCCGGCCTGGGACTCCCATTCGCTCCAGCGGAGCTTGCCCTCGACGGCGATCTGCTTGCCCTTGGACAGGAAGCGCGACAGCGCTTCACCGCGGGATCCGAAGATCACGACGTCGATGTAGTTGGGGCGATCCTCCCACTGGCCGGACTGCGGATTCTTGCGGCGGTCGTTGACGGCGAGGCGGCAATTGACGATCGCCATGCCGCCGGACGTCTGCTTGAGTTCCGCGTCCCGTGTGAGGTTGCCCGTGAGGACGACCCTGTTGATGCTCATCCGATCACACCTGCTCTCGTGCGTGGTCTCTCCGGGGCATCCGGCCCCGGTCGTAGCGCTAGTTCAGGTCGTCACGTCGGACGATCATGAACCGCACCACGGGGTCCGTGATGTGGAGCACGCGGTCGAGCTCGGCAACGGCATCGGTGCTCGCGTGGACCTGCATGACGGTGTAGCTACCGTCGGCGAAGCCCTTCACCTCATAGGCGAGGCGGCGCTTGCCCCAGTCGTCGGAGGAATCCACGGTACCGCCGTCGGCGGTGATGATGCCCGCAGCCTTGGCAACGACGGCCGCGAGAGCCTCCTCGTCGAGCGAGGGGTCGGTCAAAAGCATGAGTTCGTAAGCCTTCACTTGTTCACCTCCCCTGGACAATGTGGCCCCGGGACTGTGAAGGCAGCGGCCCGGGGCAGGAAATGAGCCTCCGCAGTGTAGCACCGCGCCGCATGCTCCACAACAGCACTCCGACTCCGCGGTTTCGACACTCCGGCACATCCTCGATCAACTCCTTCACGCGCGTGTACGCGGTGCGGCGACAGGAACGGGAACCGTATCGAGCGGTCGGGTCGTGACCGAACGCAGGACCGGACGCAGACACAGGAAGCCGAGCGCCGCGACGAGCACCCGCACGATCACGCCCGCCACCGCATTCCGCGCGCTCACGGCGTCGGCGACGATACGAACGACCTGCAGCTCCGGCGAGGATGCCGCCGGCGGCAACGGCTCGGGAGGGCGGATCGAGAGGGCATGCCGCGCCGATGCGGCAGCGGCTCGCACGGATTGGACGACTGAAGGACTGGCCGTGCCTGCAGGCACAGTGGCACGCGCCGTCCCGCGTACGGGCGTTCGGGTCACGGCAGGGGCCCCGCGCGCGGGCGCGCGGCTCGGAACGACTCGCACCGGCAGGCCGGGCCCCCGAACGGATCCGGCGTCTCGCGGGGTCACGACCTGCGCGACAGGAGCGGCGCCGGACTGTGCCAGCAGCGACATCGGATCGATCGCGCGCTCGCCGCGTCGAACGCCGAAATGCAGATGCGTGCCCGGGCTGGAGGCGTCGCCCTCGCTCGCGACGACACCCAGTTCCCCGCCCGCAACGACCGTCTCACCGCTCCGCACCGCCACCCGCTCGATGGGCATGTACGTCACGCGCAGGCCGTCGCCCGTCAGTACGGTCACCGCGAACACGCGCCTGCCTCGGCCCGCGGGCACCAGCCCGGCGAACGAGACGCGCCCCGACGCTGCGGCCCGGACCGATTCTCCGGCGGCGACAGGGATGTCGATGCCACCGTGCGAACAGAGACGTCCATCCTGAGCGGTGTAGGCGGCGCCGTAGCCGAGCGACACCATCGAACCAGCCGGCCACGGCCATGCCCCGGCCGCACGTGCAAGCGTGGGTGCGAGCGCAAAGGCCACCAGGCACCAGCCCGCCGCGAAAGACGCGGCCCAACCCCGAGACGACATACGACCGCCCCTTCCTCCGACGTGCGCGCCAGGGAGGGAGGGGCGGTCGCGCGGTTCCTTGTTGTCCCGTGTATTCGACACGGGAGGCCGGATTCCTGCCTTTCGGCGGTGTCCGGGAGACCGGAATACGCGAAAACCGCCTACGAGAAGCGGCTTTCGGAGACTCACGTGGAGCGGGTGACGGGACTCGAACCCGCAACATCCAGCTTGGGAAGCTGACGCTCTACCATTGAACTACACCCGCGTACCGTGCCGCCGACGAAGCGCGGCGGCGTCGGTCATTGTACGCATTCGGAGCGGCGCGCGGCAAACCTCCCGGAGCTGCCCCGCTAGACCCCCCGGTGCGGCCGCACGCGGTTGCGCGTAAGGCGCTCGAGGTACCAGAGCCCCGCCGCGATCAGGGCGACACCTGCGGCCACCATCGCCTTCCACGGCTGGACGGGATCGGCAGCGTGGCGCCCCTCGACCGCAAGCGCCAGCGTGTCGGCGTGGATGTCCATGTCTCCGCCGTGCTCTTTGCACGCGGCGTTGAACGTGCCCGAGACGGTGACGATCGACCCCTCGTGCTTGTAGTCGCCGTACGTGTCGATGGCCTTGGTCAGTCTGGCAGGGATCCAGATGGCCATGCCGGAGTTGTAGCCGCCGAGCGCGGCTCCTTCCTCGACGTTCTTCACCATGTAGGCATCGTCGTTCAGGTGTATCCACGCGTAGTCGCCGCGGATCATCACCTCACCGATCGCCTCGCCGGTGAACGTGACGCGTGTCTTGTCGTATTTCTTCGGCGCCTCGACGAGGCCGGCGCTCGTCGGGTCGTTCTTCGGGATCGCATCCGCGGCGAACGCCGGCGCAGCGCCGGCCAGCAGCATCGTCGCAAGAGCGAGCATGACGAACGATCGCTTCATGCTCACCGGCCCTTCACCACCGCGACCATGTATCCGAACAGGGCGAAGATACTCATGAACTCGAGGCGGCCGAACCACATGGCGAAGATGTAGAGCACCTTCATGAGCGCGGGCATCGTGGGTGCGGTCACGCCGCACGACAAGCCGGTGTTCGACGCCGCCGACACCGCTTCGAACGCGGACTGCTCGAGCGGATACCCGTAGAGCGTGCCCACGACGGCGACGAGGCCGTAGAGCGTGACGTAGGCGATCGTGACCGTGAGCGCCCCGCGAACAGCCCCGTCGGTGAGCCACGTGTCGCGGATGTGGTGATATTTCTGCATGATCACCGCGGACTCGGGCGAGATCATGCGCCGCACGTCCTGCAGGAACGCCTTGCTGATGATGCCCATGCGGATGCCCTTGATGCCGCCGGCGGTCGAACAGGCGGAGGCGCCGATAGCCATCGCGACGGTCGTGGCGATCAGCCCGATCGGCCCCCACTGGGTCACGAACGCACGGGCGTAGATCGTCGAGAAGCCGGTGGTCGTATGCCCGGACGCAAGCTGATAGAACACCTTGCGGAACAGCGACATGGCATCCGGATAGACGTTCGCCTTGGCCAGGAAGAAGGTCGCGACGAGCGTCAGGACCGACAGCGTGATGGCGAACGAGATCGTCTCTACGTTCTTGCGGATCTCGGAGCGGTTGCCCGTCCACATCGCCCAGTGCAGTGCGAAGTTGAACGAACCCGCGATCATGATGACGATGCAGATGACCTCGTACCACACGTCATGGAACCAGAAGGTGTTGTAGGACTGCGGCGCGAACCCGCCGGTCGACCACGCGCCCATGAACACCCACATGCCCTGGAAGAACGCGCGGACGGGGCCCTGGCCGAGCATCATGCCTCGGATGCCGAGGAAGAGCGTCCCCAGCACCAACCATGTCAGCGACACGAGCCAGATGGCGCGCGCGGTCTGGATGACGTTGGGCAGCAGGCGCTCGTCCTTGCCCTCCCCCACATAGACCTTGTAGGCGCCGGCGGTACCCTTGAACAGGAAGGTGAGGGCGATGACGACGATGCCCTGGCCGCCGGCGTAGGTGAGCAGGTGCCGCCACATGTTCAGGCCCATCGACACGTGGTCGAGGTCCTGAAGCAAGTAGAGGCCGGTGGTCGTGTAGCCGCTCATGACGTCGAACATGGCGTCGAGATAGGAGCCGGCATGGCCGGACAGATACTGCGGCAACGCCCCGAGCGCCGTCGCCCAGACCCATGCGCCGGAGGCGACGACCAGTCCGTGGCTCCACGACAGGTCCTTGGCGGTCCGACAGAACGCTTGCACGCCGAAGCCGAAGATCAGACACGCGGCGATCGAGATGACGAAGTCGGCGACCGTGTCCCACTCGGCGAACGCGACAGCCGTCAGCGCCGGGATGACCATCAGCATCCCCACGCCGACGATGATCTTGCCGGTGTACTTGCCGATGACGAAATGGTCTTCCAGCCTCGGGCGGACGATCATCGTCCGCCCCCGGCGCCGAAGTACCACGTTGCCGCGACGGCCATCAGGTAGGCGACCAGGGTCAGCCCGAGTATCCAGCCGGACTCCTCGATCACTCCGAGGGAGTACTCGCGAAGCTTCTTCGCAAGGCTCGCCTCTATGGAGGGCATCTTCGCCATCGCTACTCCCCGGTCAGCGCCTTCTTCAGCGCCGCCTCTTTGTCGATGCTCGTGAACGCGAAGACGACGTCGCCGGCCTGCATCGCCGTGTCGCCGTGGACCGTGATGACGTCCTCGCCGCGCACGATCGCGAACAGCACGCAGTCGACCGGGAGGTTGAGGTCCTTGACCGCCTTGTCGCACACGATGCAGCGGTCGGTCGGCAGCTCGATCTCGACGACCGCCATGTTGCCTTTACGAAGGGTGGCGAGCGTCCGCATGTCGCCGATGGTCGTCTCTTCCTCGATCATCCGCGAGATGATCAGCGTCGAGGAGATGGCTTCGATGCCGAGCGCGGAGAAGATGTGCTGGTTCTTCGGGTTGTTGACGCGCGCCACGCAGCGGGGAACGCCGAACGCGGTCTTGGCGAGCTGGCAACTTACGAGGTTGTCGTCGTCGTCGCCGGTGACGGCCGCGAACACGTCCGCGTGCCCGACCCCGGCGTCCTCCTGGAACGCCACGTCGCAACCGTCACCGAGGATGATCAGCGGGCGCTTGGGGAGCTCGGTGGCCAGCTTCTCGGCGACCGCCTCGCGCTTCTCGATCAGCGAGACGGTGTGCCCACGCTCGATGAGCGTGCGGGCGAGATAGCTGGCGACCTTGCCGCCTCCGTTGATGACGATGAACACGGCTAGCCCTCCATGTAACGCTCGACTTTGGCGAATGCCTCGTCCTTGACGGCACCCATGATGACGTCGCCCGGCTGGAGCAGTGTGTCCGGCTGGGGCACGAACGTGACGTTTCCGCGCGAGACGACGGCGACGCGGAACTGGTGATCGATCTCGACGTCCTTGACCTTCTTGTTCGCGACGCCGGGTCCGGCGCGGAACTCGATGACCTCGACGTCGCCGAGCGTCTGAACGTGGTGTCCGTGTCCCGCCTGGATCTTCTCGAGGAGGAACTCGGCCACCAGCGTGGTGCCGCAGACGTAGTCCAGATCGAGTTGCTGGTACGTACGCTCGCGCTGCGGGTTGTACAGGCGCGCGACGACATGCGGGACCGTGAAGATCTTGCGGGCGACCTCGGCCGCCATGAGGTTCGTGTTGTCGAGGTCCGTGACAGCGGCGAAGGCGTCAGCGGTGCGGATGCCCGCCTCCTCGAGGACCTCCTCGTCGAAGCCGAGGCCCTTCACGGTCACCCCGTTGAAGGTCGAGCCGAGGCGCTTGAAGGCGGAGTCCTCGCGGTCGATGACCGTGACGTTGTGCCCCTCCACGGAGAGCATGGTCGCGAGTTGCGACCCGACGCGCCCACACCCGACGACGATGACGTTCATACGTGTGAGCCCTCTCTACGGTCACCTGCCGGCACGGAACATCGCCACGCTACGCCGGGGTGACCGGAGTGGTCAATCCGGGCGCCGTTAAGAAAGTGTGTAGGCCGGTGCGGTGCGCATCCGGCCGCTGACGCGGCGTACGCCGGATACGCCGGGAGCCGAACCGCATACGCGGTCCGGCTCCCGTTGCAAAAGCGGCACAGATCAGCGCCGCGGGCTTTGAAGCTACTTGCCGATCTTGAAGATCTTCGTGCCGCAGTCGGGGCACAGACCCTGCGTGGCCGGACGGCCGTTCTTCATGATGATCGCCGCGGGATCCTTGATCTCCTTCTTGGCCTTGCACTTGACGCAGTAACCTTCCTTGGCTGCCATTCTCGACAACACCTCCTCGTCATGCGCTGTTGCGCACATCCAGACTCACCCTGATCGGGCGTTTTCCCCCTCGACGGAGCGCGTTCGCACGCGTCGCCGCTTCGAGTTTACACGTTCGCGTCCATTCGTGAAGCGTCTTTGTGAACAGCCCTCAAACGCAGCACCATCGCAGCGGCCGCGAGCACGGCCCCCAGCACGAGCGCGAGCACCGCCCACGACGCCCCCGCAGCGGCCCAGAATCGCTCAGGGAAGAGCCGTATCAGGAGCGAGTCAGCCGGGAACGTCCACGTCCCGTCAGCGAAGAACAGCCCGTGGAAGAGCGTGAAGAATCGTTCGAAGTCCAGGACGGCAGCGAGGGCGGCGAGCAGGAGCGCACCCGCGGTCACACCGGCGCCGAGCAACATCCCGCGGGAGAGGATGTCGAAGCGGCGGTGCGCGATGCATGCGGCCAGGTAGATCGCCAACAGGAGCGCCGCGATACCCGTGGCGACCCGCGCACCGGACAGCACCGACCGCACGTCGGCCAGATGCGAGACTGCGGATGCGTCGAACGCCGGCTGACCGCGCCACACCGCAGGCAACGGCTCGTACTCCAGATCGGCCACGAAGGCGCGGACGATCCCCGAGAGGCGGACGACATCCTCGACCCGCAAGCCGGCGGTATCGGGCACGTCGAGCGATTGGGACAGTGCCGAGGTGAAGACCGGGACTGTCAGCGTGAGCACGGAGATCCCGACGATGAAGACGATCCACAGAAGCGCCGAGAGACCCACCTCTGCAGCGCGCGGCGGCGCCTTCACTCCTCCTCCGCCCCGACCCGGCCCGACACGACCCGGTTACCGCCGGCGGCGGCTGCCCGGGCGAGCGCGGCATCGGCTGCGCCGAGGAGTTCGGACGGGGTCCGCCCGTCCTGCGGGAACGCTGCGACCCCGACGGAGATGGTCACGCTGCGGTCCTCGTCGAGCGAGGATGCGACGAGGGCCCGCAACTGCTCCGCCATCGCCTGTCCATAGACGGCCGGCCCCTGGTCATCCTCGGGCACGACGAGCGCGAACTCCTCGCCACCGTAGCGGGCGGCCAGCACCAGACAGGGCTCGTTCGACGCGCAGCCCGAAGCCACGCGGACCGCCTCGGCCACCTTCACGATCATCGCGTTGCCCGCCTCGACACCGAAGAGCTCGTTGAAGTGAGCGAGATGGTCGATGTCGGCCAGGATCACTGTCAGGCCGCGGTTGAAGCGCTTCGCCCGCTCGATCTCCACGGCGAGCTCCCGGCGCACGAAGCCCCGGTCGTAGAGGCCGGTACGGGAATCCTTGACGGCCTGGGCAGCGAGCCTGTCCATGCGCGCCCGCATGTCGTCCATGAACAGCGTGCCCACCGTCGCCGTGCCGAACAGCACCGTGAGCGTCCAGAGAGAACGCACGACGACGTAACTGCCCGCGTGCTGGAGGTCGTTGCTCACGAACGGCATCGCCATGTGAGGCAGCAGGTGGTAGTAGACCGAGACGAGTACCGCAAGATACGCGAGCGCGGCGGCCACGGCGACGGCCCACACCTGCTTGCGCGTCGGGAGTATGAGCGCCGCTTCGAGCACAAAGAGGAAGTACATCGAATCGAACCATGAGTACACGCCACCGGAGTAGAAGATCAGCAGGGTGACGACCGCGATGTCCAGCGCGAGCTGGATGACGTTGAACACCGCCAGGTTGCCGAACTGCGGGTAGTTGCGCTGATAGAACCAGTTGTAGACGAGTACGAACCCGAGGGCGCCGGCCGGTACCAGCATCTGGCCCCAGAAGCTGCCGACGCGACCGTCGAGCGCATAGACGGCGACGGCCAGCGCGGAGAAGATAACGAGCGCCGCGACGATGGCCCACCGGATACGGACGACGAGACCCACGCGCTCGACGTTCGCCTCGAGCGCCTCGATCTCTGCCTGTCCCTGTTGCTCGCGCCACGCGATCATGAGGCGTCGCTGGAGCACCTTTGAAAGTCGGCTGGCCGTTGTCACTCCAGTGTTGATTCGGAGGGCGCGTGCGCGAGCCCGAAGCATGCCGGCACACGAAGGGTCTCAAGTATACTCGCCGCACCGGACGACCGTGGAGTACCGATGCCTGCCGCCCTTCCGCAGATCGCCGACCTCGCCGCACTGACCTCGACGCTCGCTGCCGTCGGTCGGCCGATCGCGTGGCTCCTCCTGCTCGGATCGGCCGCACTCTTCGTCGCATGCGTCGTTCCCCCGCTCGAGCGGTGGCGCTACCCGCTCCTGGCCGGAGTCGTCGGGCTGCTCGCGCTGGGCGAGGTGCTGCTGTGCTGGTTCCACCTGCGGCTCTGGCAGCTGGCTGTGGTCGTCGACCCCGGGACCGGCGCGGTGGCCGGCAACGTGGCGGTCCCTCCCTGGGTCGAGTCGGAGAAGCTGTGGGTCTGGGGCCTGATGACCGGCGTCATGCTGCTGCTCGCGCGCACGCACCGGCGTGAGATGCTGCCGCTCGGAGGCGCGCTCGTCGCTGCGCTCGTCGCCAGTGCGATCGTCTTCGGCAAGCCCTTCACCGAGCCACTGCCCGACTTCGTCGCACAGTACTCGCAGTATCTGGAGGCGATGGGCTCCGGGATCCCGCAGGCGGCATCCGGTGCGTTCCAGGGCATGTACGGCTCGATGACGTATTACTACAACTCCTGGTACATGTGGGTGCACCCGCCCCTGCTCTTCATCTCGTACGGCGCATTCGTCCTGTCCTTCGCGGGATCCGCCATCGCATGGGTGAAGCGCCGGGCGTCGTACGAGGCGACCGCCTACTGGTGGGCCCGGCTCGGCTACCTGCCCCTGACCGCGGGCATGCTGCTCGGCTTCCCGTGGGCGCTGCTCGCATGGACGGGCGAGTCGTGGTGGTGGTCAGGCAAGGTCAACATGTCGATCATGATGTGGCTGCTCTACACCGCGTACCTGCACCTGCGCCTCTACCTGCGCAAGCGCGGTCTGTGGCGCTGGGTACTCGTACTCGCGTTCGTATCGTTCGCGGCCCTGGTCCTGACGTACCTGACCACGTATGTCGTGCCCGGCGCGCACTCGGTGGCATGAGAGGAGGACGCGCATGGACGATGAGACGAGTCAGGTCGTAGCGGCAGATGAGCCGGCGGCTCCCCCCGCGCGCCGCTCCGGCTGGGACTTCACCCTCATGGTCGTCACGACCGCACTGCTCGGCGCACTCGGCGTCCAGTCGCTGGCCGGGACACTCTACTCGTGGTGGGTGCAGCGCTCGTCACCCGAATGGGGGGCCACACCCGCCTTCGGCGAGTACATCGCGCTGATGAACGCGATCGCGGCACCGCTGCTCGTCGGGCTGTTCGTGGTCATGGGGCTGTGCGTGCCGAAGCGGCTCTTCTCGCGCGGCCTGCTCGTGGCGGTGTCGGTGCTGATGGTCGCTCTCGGACTGGGCGTGTGGCTGGTCACCGGAGAGGCCACGACCGGGATGGCCGCGTACCTTGTGGGAGCGGGGCTCATCCAGGTCGCCGTCGTGGTGATGACGGCCGGCGGCGCGCGGTCGCTCACCTACCTGACCGAGGGGCGACTGACGACCGTGGGCAGCGGGATACTGCACCTCGGGTTCATCGCCTTCGCGTACGTCGTGGTGGCCATGCAGGGAAGCGACTCGATGCTGCCGGTGTTCTGGGTCGCTGCCGTGCTGTGCCTCGGAGGCACGGCGCTGTCGTTCTATGCGGGGCCGCTCGCGCGCGCGCTCGTGCGCCGCACTCCCGAGCCGTCCCTGACGGACGACGAGGCGCCTACAACTCCTTGATGAGCGCGGTGACGAAGTCGACCGCGGTCTCGAGATTCTGCTCGCTGACGTTGTCGGCGGTGTCGGTCTTCCAGTGCCAGTTCGGGAGGCGGTCGTTGATGTCGAAGGCCATCACCGACATCGCGCGGAAGCCACGTGCCAGCGCCGGTGTCGCGTCGGTGGACAGCCCGCGGTACTCACGCCCCTTGACCGGAAGACCGGCTTCGCGCGCCGCGCGCTTTGCGGCGCCGGCGAGCCTGCGATCCGCGAAGTAGCGCTTGGCCATCCCCTCGCGGGTGACGTAGGCGACCGCGCCGGTGCCCAGGTTGTCCAGGTTGAGGATGACCGCGTCGCGCAGGTCCGGCTCGAACTCTTTGAGGAACGCCTTCATCCCGACCGTGCCGACCTCCTCGGCCCCGGTCGCGACGAACCACACCTCCTTCTCGACGAGCTCGCGGTCCACCGCGGTGGTCACCCGGCGTCGGATCCGTGCGGCCTCGCTGGAGGCGAAGTCCGGGTCGTCGAGGCCCTCCGCACCGGCGGCCGATCCGCCCTTCCAGCCCGAGTCCTCGGTGTCGTCCTCGGGGAAGTTCTCCCACGAGCCGATGTCCCGACCCTGCTTGCGCGCGTCGAAGTCATTGCCGACGCCGAGCCAGTCGCGGACGCCATGGCGCTCGGTGTCGGACTTCTTGCGTCCGCCGAAGAGTCCGCGCTTCTCGCGCTCGGGCGGGCGCGGTGCCGGAACGGGAGCCGGGGCGGCTGCGCCGTGTGTGTCGGTGTCCGAGACCGCGGGGAAGCTGCCCGTGCTGCCCGGAACGGGAGCACCGCCGAAGAGGTCATCGTCGATGGCATCGTGAGGCATGCCCGACGGACTCCGGCGCGGCGAGGCGTCCTCGAAGTCCACGTCGAAACCCAGGTCGGGTGCGTGCCGGCGTGCCGGTGCGGTGTCGAAGGACGAGGGAGAAGCGGGGCGGGCGGGTGCCGGCACGTACTGATCGGATCCCGAGGCGACAGGCCGCGTCATGATGGCGCCGGTACCGAACAGCTTCGCACTCAGGTCGGGATCGGGCGTGGGTGCGTTCACCGTCGCCTGCGGTTCGTCATCGAACAGGTCGTCTGCGGGTGCCGGGCGGGGCGTCGGCGGCGTCGCCGGGACGCGGTCGATACCATCGAATCCCATCGCCGTCTGACCGCGGCCAGCGCCGGTGTCGGTCCAAAGCTCCTCGTCGTCGGTCCAGCTGTCGACGGCCGGCCGCGCCGGGGCGGCGGACGGTGAGTAGGCCAGGACCGCTCCGTCGGGCACGACGTCGGCGCCCCATGCGTCGGACTCGGTGCGCATCTTCGCGTTCTCCCGGGCCACCATCGTCGCCGCGTCAGGCTCGGGGATCATCCGCTCCATCACGCCGAGCATCGCGGCGACACCCGATGCATTGTCGTTCGCCCCGGGCGTGAACTTCATGAAGAGCTCACGGTGCACGTTGATCAGAAGCGGCACGAGCAGATACGCCGCCGACGCGAGCACCGCATACCACGTCCACGTCGCGGGGAGCTTGTTCACGTACGGCAGCATCCTGATGACGATCACGACGGGGACGGCGACCGTGCACGCCTTCATCAGCCCGAAGGTCGCCGAGAAGTTCTTGACGAGCCCGGGGCTGAAAGCGAGCGACGCGCGGGCGGAATCATAGTGCGCGACGATGACGACCCGCTGCACGCGCTCACCGCGACCGACCCGAGGCTGATGGCGCGCGATCACGTTCTGGCTCGGACCCTTGGGCATCAGCGAGCTCAGCCCCCACCGGGTGTCGAGGTCCAGACGCATCACGGCCGCGACGATCGCCGCGAGGGCGAGTGCGGGCCACGGGTACCAGAAGCATCCCACCGCAGCGATGATCGTGAGCAGGTGGTAGAGCACGTACGCCCACGCGTACGTGCGCGGACTGTCGAACGCCTGGACCTCGGTCTCGAGACCGCGCGACTCGAAGCAGTCGCGGAGGTACTCGGCAGCCTGGTGCTCGGCGTCGGTGGTCGCGGCTCGGGGGCCGATCGTCTCTGACAGGTACTCGACGTGGGAGAGGAGCGTGCCCATGGGGTCCCTTTCGTGGCGGATCGCCGGCCTCGCCGAAGCGGGGCCGTCGCGTCGCGTTCAGGATATCACCGCGGCGCGGGGGCGGGACCACAGCGGGGCGAAGCGGAAGGCCGGCGCACCGGCGCCGGCCTTCCCGCCTGAGCGTCTAGTGGCAGGTCATGCAGTCCTTGAGCGGACGGGCCTCGTGCAGCATCTGCTGTACCGGGTCCGCGCTGTGGCACCGGCACCCCGGTATCGGGATATGGAACGCCTGCTCGACCGGCGGGGCCTGACCCGCGGCGAGCGCTTGCGCGTAGGCTGCACGCACCTGGGGTCCGGGCGCCTCCATCGATCCGTAGTTGTAGAGCAGCAACGCGACGGCTGCGAGCACGAGGAGCACCGCACCGGTGACGGCCAGTATCCGCCGCGCGAGACGCCACCCGCGCGCCGGCCCCGGCACGTCGACGACCGGCTCATCGGGCGAGAGCGGCTCGTCGTTCACGCGGCTGTCATCCCCAGGATCGCGACCAGGTCCGCCTCGGCGCTCTCGCCGATCGGCTTGATCGCAAAGTTGTCGACGAGGACCTGCAGCACGTTGGGTGTCACGAACGCAGGGAGTGTGGGACCGAGGCGGATGTCGGTGATCCCGAGGTTCAGCAGCGTGAGCAGGATCGCGACGGCCTTCTGCTCGTACCACGACAGGATCATCGAGAGCGGCAGTTCGTTCACACCGACGCCGAACGCCTCCGAGAGCGCCACGGCAACCTTGATGGCGGAATAGGCGTCGTTGCACTGGCCGACGTCGAGCAGACGCGGGATGCCGCCGATGTCGCCGAGCTTGTGGTCGAAGAAGCGGAACTTGCCGCACGCCAGCGTCATGATCACCGTGTCGGCCGGGGCCTTGTCCACGAAGTCCGTGTAGTAGGAGCGTCCGGGCTTGGCGCCGTCGCAGCCGCCGACCAGGAAGAAGTGCCGGATCGCGCCGTTCTTCACCGCGTCGATGACCTGCGGCGCGACGCCGAGGACCGCTTCATGTGCGAAGCCCGTGAGGACCTCCCCGCCGTCCGCGGTGTCGGTGAACCCGGGGAGTGCGAGTGCCTGCTCGATGACCTTCGAGAAGTCGCCGTTGGGAACGTGCACGGAGCCCGGATAGGCGACACGGCCCGTCGTGAAGATGTTGGCGAGGTACTCGTCCTTCGGCGCCTGGATGCAGTTCGTGGTCATGAGGATCGCGCCGGGGAACGCCGCGAACTCCTTGCGCTGGTTCTGCCACGCCGTCCCGTAGTGGCCGTAGAAGTGCGGGTGCGCCTTGAGCGCCGGGTAGCCGTGGGCCGGGAGCATCTCGCCATGCGTGTAGATGTCGATGCCCTTCCCTGCCGTCGCCTCGAGCAGGACCGCGAGATCCTTGAGGTCGTGCCCGGAGACGAGGACCGCCTTGTTCGGACGATGGCCGAGCGGGACGGGCGTGGGGACCGGGTCACCGTATGCGCCGGTGTTCGCGGCGTCGAGCAGTTCCATGACGCGGAGGTTGACGCCGCCCGCCTCGAGCGCGAGGGCGACCCAGTCGCCGATGGCCAGGGAGCAGTCGGCGAGCGCGGCGAACGCCTTGTAGATGAAACCGGCCACGGCCGGATCGCTCTGTCCCAGGACGCGAGCGTGATCTGCGTAGGCCGCGATGCCCTTCACTCCGTAGATGGTGACCTGCTGGAGGGAGGCTATGTCCGCGTCGTGTGCACGGCTCGAGAAGATGCCGACGAGCATCGCTTGCGCGATGAGGTCGTCGAGCCCGTCCGCCGGGATGAAGTCGAGTGAGGGGTCCTGATGGGCCGGCGCTCCGCCTGCCGCCGCGACTCGGGAGGCCAGCCCGACGCGCACCTCATGCAGTCCGCGGACGACACCGGCCAGCGAATCCGCATCGAAGTCGACGTTCGTCACTGTGTGGAACACGGCACCTTCCGCGATCGCGTCGACCGCCTCGTCTACGAGGCCCGCGCGCCGGCCGGCGTCGGCCCACAGGGACAGCGCCACCATCTCGTGCATGACGAGGTCCTGGAGCGCGGCGATCTCCGGCTTCTTGCCGCACACGCCCGAGACGGTGCAACCCGTCCCGTTCGCGGTCTGTTCGCACTGGTTGCAGAACATGGTGCCTCTTTCGTCGAGGTCGGATGTGTCAGCAGGACTAGCCGTGGATGAGCGTGGGTAGGCAGCGGGTGCAGACCCACGTGGAGGTACCCTTCGTGCGCACGGGGAGCAACGGACGGTCATCTTCGCTCGCTCCGCAGTTGAAGCAGTTCTGGGCGACGTAGGTGGCCGGCTGTTCGGCGAGGTGCTCCTCGACGGCCGCGTGGTCGAACGGGACGGCATCGCGCTCCTCGAGCGTCAGCGCACCGGTCGGGCAGACGCCGAGACAGAAGCCGGCGCCGTCGCACAGCTCCTCGCGGACGACCTTCGCCTTGCCGTCCACGAGCACGATCGCGCCTTCGGCGCACGGGCTCACGCACACGCCGCAGCCGGTGCACAACGCTTCGTCGATCCGGACGATCTGACGCTTCACGGTAGTCGTGCTCATGATGCTGATTCCTCTCGGTCGGTTGTGGCCGCGCTGCGGGACTCGAACTTCCGCTTCGCCCTGCGGCCTTCGATGACGTGCCGGATGCCGTCGATGGCATGTCCGTGGAAGATCGATCGCGGGCCGGCATACCGCATGACCGCGCGCATCTGCTCGCGCATGTCGGCCCGGTAGCAGTGGGTGTCGCAGTAGCTGCAGAACGGCTTCGGGTCCTTCGGGCAGTACGCGCGTCGCTTCTCGGCGTAGCGGAGCAGCTCCGCGCACTCGTCGCACACCGCCGGCGGCTTCGAGCCGTAGACGCCGAGGTCGGCCCCGTCGCTGACCAGCCCCGTGCGAACCGAGGAGCGATGCACGCCCCGGCAGTAGATCGCGGAGAAGTCACCGAGCAGTCGCGTGTCCTTGCGGGCGGCGGGGTCGGCCATCTTCCTGGCGAAGGTCTCGTTCATGCGGACACCTCTCGGTCGGCGGCTGCGTCCGGCACGCGCCGCCCGACCGTTGTACGTCATGGGGACCTACCCGCTCCTTGACGTGTGTCAAACTCGGCGAAGAAACTCCCGGGGACCCTCGGGAGAGCCGAGCCATGAGCCCCGAGGAGCCCCGTGACCCCTCCCCGCCCCGAAGTGATCTCCGCCCTTCGCTCCTGCAGGATGTGGCGTGCTGCGGACGACGCGTCGATCGTCGCTCTCGCCGGCACGGCGCGCGTCGAGACGGTCGCCCGCGGCCAGCTGCTCGCGAATGAGGGGGACATCCCGGATCGCTTCGGGGTCGTGGTCGCCGGGAAGGTGAAGGTCTACCACCTCGGGGCGGACGGGCGCGAACTCACCTTCGAGACGATGGGCAGCGGTGAGCCGATCGCGGCGGTCGCCGCGCTCGCGGGCGCACGCTATCCCGCCACCGTCGAGTCAGCCACGGACGCGACGATCGCGTGGCTGCCGCGCGAGGCGATCTTCGATCTCATCGAGAGCCAGCCGGGGCTGGCACGCTCGCTCGTCGCGGATCTCGCGAACCGCGTCGTCAATCTCACCGCGGTGGCGACGTCACTCTCGCTCGACGTCCCCTCCCGACTGGCCGGCTACCTGTTCCAGCGGGCGCTGTCCGTCGGTCAGGCGACGCCCGAGGGGCTCGTCGTCGAACTCGGGATGTCGAAGGGCGAACTCGCGTCCGCGCTCGGGACGGTACCCGAGACGCTGTCGCGTGCGTTCGCACGCCTGCGCGACGAGGGCGTCGTGGAAGTACGCGCCCGCGACGTCGTCGTGCTCGACGTCGGTCAGCTCGCGCGTATGGGCAGCGGGTACTCGGAGGAGTGATGCGTCAGGCGGCCGGAGCGTCTCCCCCGGCAGCGCGCTTCGCCTTCACGGCCTGTGCACCCTTGTCGAGCGTGCCGGCCAGCAGGAACCCCCACAGCAGGACCGCGGAGGCCGCCATCTCACCCGGGTACAGGCCCGCGGTGATCCCGGCGCGGGCCATGGAGCCCGCCGTGGCGATCATGAGCGTCCCGATGATGATGAGCACGTTGGCCCATACGCGATAACGGAACTCCTTCTTCGGGAGGAACTTGATGATCGACCACGCCGAACCGCCGACGAGCAGCAGCGTCCCGGGGATGTTGAAGAACAGGGACATGATCCGCGGGAACGCCCTCGCATCGCCGAGCGGCATGCCGCCGACGGTGATGCCGACGACGAGTTTCGTCGTGTCGAGCTCGGTCGTGAAGACGCCGTAGAGGAACACGCCGATCAGCAGCAGGGTGATTCCCAGGTAGATGTCCCCGAGCAAGCGCTTCTTCGTGACGAGGTAGAGCGTCCCGCAACCGAGGAAACCGACCATGCACGCCGCCATGACGATGTAGATCCGGTACACCGTGGGATCCCAGGTACCGATGTACTCGGACCAGAACTCCATCGCGGCGGCGACGGCGTACAACAGGAACCCGATCGCCCACATGAGCTGATGCATCTTGCGACGTTCGACGTACTGCTTGACGAGCAGCCCCACATACACGAATCCCAGGATGGCAGTGAGAGCGGGCCACAGCGGGCTGGACCAGTCGAAGATCTGCATCGGGCGTCTCCATTCCGGCGCCCACACGGGCGCACTTGCCCACTAGGATAGTGAAAGCGGCAACCGAAGTGTGAACGTACTGCCGCGCCCCGGTTTCGACGTGACCGCCACATCGCCACCGTGCGCCTCGGCGATTACTTTCACCAGATAGAGCCCGAGTCCTGCACCGGAGGCCGAGGCGCCCGTCGCGGGCACCTTGTAGAACCTGTCGAACACCCGGTCGAGTTCGTCCCCGGGGAGGCCGAGGCCGCGGTCCGCGACGGAGATGACGCCCCGGCCGGCCGACTCCACGACCCCGACCCGGATGCGTCCGCCGTCCGGCGAGTACTTGACCGCATTGGACAGCAGGCAGGTCAGCGCCTGGGAGATGCGACGCACATCGAGCTCGGTGCGCGGGATACGAGTATCCACGTCGATGACGAACCGGTGCTCGGGCTGAAACTGTTCGAAACGCATAACCGTGTCCGTGACGAGCCCCGCCAGGTCGACGGGCTCGCGGTCGAGCCGGAGTTCACCCTTCTCGATGCGGGACGCGATGAGAAGGTCGTCGACCAGTGCGATCATCTGCGCACTTCTGACCTCGAGCGCCTTGAGGGTACGGGTGCGCTTCGACTGATCCTCGAGCACCTCCGGACGACTCAGCAGCTGCACGAAGCCCACGATCGAGGTCAATGGATTGCGCAGTTCCTGCGACACGAGCGCGATGAAATCATCCTGCATCTGTTCGACCCGACTGTCCGCGTCCACGGAACGCACGATCGCAAGGACGCCGAACGAGGCACCCTGCGCATCGTTGAGGGGGACGGCCTGCAGATGCGCGCCGAACCGGGATCCGTCCGCCCGCTCGGCAAGGAACTCCGTGTCCTGCACCGCGTCGAGCGAGGCGATGCGACGAAGCGCGACCCGAAGCCGGGTGCGCTGCGTGTCGGGTACGAAGGGCGCCGGAAGGCCGATCGCGGCGGCGGCGCCCCATCCGAAGAGCCGCTCGCACCCGTCGTTCCAGCTGCGGACGGTGAGGTCGAGGTCGATGACGAACACCGCGTCGCTCGTCGCCTCGACGAGAGCGCGAAACGCGCGCTGGCTGCGCTCGAGCTCTGAGACACGGCGCTCGAGCGCTTCCCGCTCGCGATGCAGGCGGGCGATCTCCTCATCGGCGTTGCGGACCGTCGGTCGGCCGGCCGGGCCCCGCCCGGGTCTCGCCATGCTCATCGGGCACCGCCTTGTCGGGCTCGGCCATCGCATCTGTTGTATCCGAGCGCGTCACACAGGGCAAGCGGCGCGTCACCAACCCGATTGTAAGAACGATGTTTCACCGCGCGAACGCCGACCGGTCTTGGCATGCACGTTGCTTTTTCCGTGACAGAACGTGGCGGCCTGCTCCTCCTCCCCCCTCGGGGCAGGGATCGCCGTGTTCGATGAGACGAGATGCGTACCCCCCGACGCGTCTCGCACACAAAGAGCTCCGGCCCGGCAGCGGCGACGTTGCCGGGCCGGACGCATTCCCGGGCACCCCATACCGCCCGCCCGCCATCGCCTCGGGCTACAATCCGCGGATGACGTCCGATGGGGGGGAGCGCATGGAAGACGCCAGCGAACGGATCGTGAACCTCGCGCTGTATCTGGGAGCGGCCGCGGGGCCGGTCTCGGCCGAGCAGGTACGGTCCAACGTCGCCGGCTATCCGGCTGGCCAGGACGGCGCCGCGTTCGCCCGGATGTTCGAGCGCGACAAGGACGTCCTGCGCGACGCGGGCCTCGTCCTGACAGTGGATCGGTCCGGTACCGGCGAGGCATACCGCCTCGACCCCGGCGCCACGTTCGCGGAGCCGGTCGAGCTCGATGTGCGAGAGACCCTCGAGCTGCGCGCCGCAGGCGCCGCCATGCTGGCAGACCCGTCATTCCCCTACGCCATCGACCTGCGGCACGCACTGGCCAAGCTCATGGCCGGCGTCGATACCCCGCAGATGCCCGCCGTCCCGGTCGCCGGCGCTTTGAGCGCGGACGAGGACCCCGTCGCGCAGGGCGAGTCAGTGGCCCTGCTCACCGCAGCGGCTGCGGCCCGCAAGCGCGTGACGTTCGACTACACCGGTGCGGGAGGGAAGCGCTCTGCCCGTGAGGTCGAACCGTGGGGCCTGTTCGCCCGCGAAGGACGCTGGTATCTGGTCGCCTTCGACCGTGCCGCTCCCGGAGCGAGGGTCTTCGCGATCCCGCGGATGCGCGGGCTGCAGGCGAACACCATCAAGCCGAAGTCGCCCGATTTCCAGCGCCCGGTCGACTTCGACGTGCGCACCTGGATGCTGGTCCCGTTCCAGTACGGCGTGTCCCGCCACGAGGCGGTCGCCGTATTCACCGGACACGCTCGCGGCCGCGCCCGAGCCCTCGCCGCAGGCCAGGGAGAGTCGGTCGACCGCGCCGACGGCACGGTGGAGTGGCGCGTGCCGGTCGCCGACGATGCTCTGTTCGCACGATGGGTGGTCGACCACGGCCCCGGCATCGCGATCGAGTCACCGGAGTCGGCCCGGGACGCGCTCGAAGCCGGTCTGCGAAAGGTGGTCGGCCTCCATGGCTAGGCCCAACGCGACCGACCGGGCGCGCAGACTGCTCGCGCTGCTCCCCTACCTGAGCGAACGCCGCACGATACCGATCACCGAACTCGCCCGCGCCACGGGTTCCGATGAAGCCACGGTCGTCGCGGATCTCACGACGCTGTCGGTCTGCGGCAGTGGCGAGCGCGGGCCCGACGAGTGCGTCGGCGTCTACGTCGACGGCGACTCCGCCGAGGTCTTCATGGCGCTGCCCGCCCTCGAGCGCCCCGTCCGGCTGACCGCCGACGAGGCACGTGCCCTCGCTACCGCCCTCGAATCCGTCGGGATCGATCCGGGTGACCCCCTCCCGTCGCGCCTGGCGCGTCTGGCGACCCGCGAACCTGATCTCGAGGAGCTGGCGCGCACCGTCAGGTCCGCGACCGCCCGAGGCGGCCATGCGGAGATCGTCGCGGCCCTCTCGGCTGCCGCCATGGCGCGGCGGGCGGTTCGGATCTCGTACTACTCAGCTGACCGGGGCCGGGAGAGTGCCCGGACGATCCACCCCTACGCGCTCTTCGTGTGGCGCGGCACGTGGTATCTCCTCGCCTTCTGCGAGGACGCGGGAGAGGAGCGGACCTTCCGCGTGGACCGGATCACCGGCGTCAAGATGACCCCGGACGGCTTCGAGCGGCCCGAAGGACTCCCCGACTCGCCGGACCCCCTGCCCGACCTCGCGGCGATGCCCAGGGCGATCGTGCGTTTCTCGTCCGCGGACCCTGACCTCAATGAGCGCGAATGGCCGGGTGCAACGTTCGAGCATCGCGACGACGGCACCGTGATCGCCGAGGTGCCGTACGCGGGGACCTCCTGGATCGCGCGTCGGGTGGCCGCCCGTCTCGGGGAGGCGGAAGTGCTCGAGCCCGCCGAGGTCCGCCGCGCCGTCGCCGAGACGGCACGGAGTCTGCTCAGCGTGGAATGACGTCGCCTTTGAGCGACCGATGAGACCGGAGACCATGGCCGAGACAGACAGCATGCCGCACGTCCCGAGGCCGCCGCGTTACGACGGCGCGCCCCACTGTGTCCTGTGCGGCTCGACCGACCTGCACACCGGTCACGAGTGGTGTACGGCGGCCGACTTCCTCGTCTGCGACGCCTGCTGCGACGAACTGCTGCGCGGGGAGGATCGCCGCCGACTCGCGATCCACTCCGCCGCGGGGAAGACCATCACGCGCCACGCCCTGTTCGCGGTCTGTTCGCACTGCGAGCGCGGTCATCGGCGCATCGCGCAGGACCTGCTTCGGATGGAAGACTCCGACGCGTCGACCTGCTAGAAGGGCGCCCCGTCCGGCGCGTCCGTATCTCCGGGCACCCGGGCCTCCCCGGCCGCGAGCGCCGACCTCCCGAAGCGCGCGGAGACACGACAGACCAACTCCTCGGTCGACGTGACCTCGATATCGCGCACGGGGAGCGCCTCGAGGAAGTGCCGCGCGTATCCCTTGCCGCTCGTCAACCTGCCGTCGGCGACGATGACGCACCCCTCGTCCGTCGAGGACCGCACGAGCCGGCCGGCGGCCTGCTTCAGTTCGAGCACCGCCTCGGGCAGGTAGAAGTCGTTCCAGGCTTTGCGTCCGTAGCGCTGCTGACGCTCCTCATAGAGCGGGTCGCGGACCCGGCCGAACGGGAGCCGCGCGATCACGACACAGCGCAGCGTGTCGCCCTTCGCGTCGAACCCCTCCCAGAACGACTTCGTCGCGAACAGCGACAGACGCTCGTCGGCGAGGAACTCATCCCGGACCCGCTTGTTCGAGACGCCGCGCCCCTGCAGCAGGAGACGGATGCCCCGCTCCTCCAGGGGGCCTGCGAGGCGATCGTAGAGCGCCTCCATCTCCCGCTTGCTCGTGAAGAGCGTGAGTACGCTGCCGCCCATGGCCGTGTGGACATCGAGAAGCAACCGCTCCAGAGCCGCAAGATGGCGTGCTCCCTGCGGCTCCGGGATGTCTGAGGGGATGAAGACGGCCATCTGCCGATCGAAGTCGTAACTCGAGTCCAGGCGCAGCGAGTCCCATGCGTCCGGCGGCAGCCGGTCGAGGCCGACGGTGCGCGCGAAGTGCCCGAAATCGTCGCCGGTCGCGATGGTGGCCGACGTGTAGACGATCGAGTGCACCTCCGGGTAGAAGCGCTCGAGCAGCGCCTCGCCGACGTCGAGCATCGCCGCGGACACGGCATCGCGTCGATCGTCACGACGCTTCGACACCCGCACGCTGTAGACGAACGAGCCGTCGGCACCGTCGAGGACCTGCTCGAGCGCGTCGAGCTGGTCGCGCAAGCGGGAGAGCAGGCCAGCGAGGTCGGCGCGAGCGTCGACGAACTCCTCCCCCGCCTCCTCGAGCGCCGTCAGCAGCTCCCGCCCTGACTTCACGATCGCCTCGAGCCGGCGAGCGAGCGAGTGCCCGACGCCGGCGGCGATCGTCCACTGACTGCGCCCGCGGAGTTCGTCCGTCACGCGGAGCTCGGCGCTGTCATAGCCGTCGTCCTCGCCGCCAAGGTCCTTGAGGAAGTCGAAGAACGACCCGGCGATGGTCGAGGCCGTCGCCACGTCGGCGCGCATCCCGGTCGCGATGCGCTCCACGCGCGCGGCCAGCTCCTCGTGCCCGTGCTTGACCGCGCTCGTACGCGCACGCGCGCGCACGGCATCGACGGCGCCGCCGCGGCCCTCGGCGTGCAGCGCGGTGAGCAGGGCGAACAAGGTGCGGTGATCCGCCGACAGGGAGAGCTGCTTGCGCGCCTCGCTCTCCGCGGCATGTGCCTCATCGATGATCCAGTAGCGCAGCGGCGGAAGGATGGCGCCGGCGGCTGCCCGGTCCCGGAAGAGCAACGCGTGGTTCGTGACGACGATATGCGCCGATCCGGCGCGCCGCCTGACCCCGTGCAGATAGCACAGGTTGGGGAAGTACCGGCACCGCTTGTGCGTGCAGTCCTCCACGGAGCAGGCGACCTGACGCTTCGAGTCCCCGGTCCAGTGCAGGTTGACCGCATCGAGATCGCCCCAGGACGATTGCGCCACCCACGCGACGAGCGCCGCAAGGTTGGCGACCTCGTCGACGGCCGAGCCGTCGGCGGCGAGCATGCGGTCGAGCTTGCGGAGACACGGGTAGTGCTCGTAGCCCTTGAGCGCCACGTAGGTGAGCTTGCCGTCGAGTTCCGCGGCGAGCCGCGGCAGTTCGCCGTGGACGAGCTGGTCCATCAGGGTGTTCGTCTTCGTCGCGACACCGACCCCGAGACAGTTGCGCAAGGCGAAGGTCGCGGCCGGGACGAGGTAGGCCACCGACTTCCCTACACCGGTGCCCGCCTCGACCGCGAGGTGCGTTCGGTCGGAGAACGAGCGGAGGACCGCCTGCGCCATCATCCGCTGCTCCGCGCGAGCCTCGAATCCGGCATACATCCGGCCGACGGCACCGTCGGCGCCGAACTCGGCCAGCACCTCATCCGGCTCGGGGCAGACGAGCTCACGCTCTTCCGCATCCGCCAGTCCGGGGAGGTGGTGGCCGCGCGTCGCGTCCGCCCGCAGGAGTTTGAGGTCGAGGGATCGCGACGCCCCGCGCGCGGCGGCATGAGCGAGTGTCTCGCGAAGTGTCCATGCCGTCGCCGGAGAGAACCCCGCCGCGCCCTTGAGCACCTCGAGGGGAAGGTCCGCCAGCCCCGCGAGGGCGATGCGCCAGACACGGAACAGCGCCTCCGTGTCGCCCTCCGCGCGGTGCGACGGTATGTCGAGCCCGAACGCCTCCGCGAGGTCGCGGAGGCGGTGGCTGCGCAGGCGCGGCAGAGCGATGCGAGCCAGTTCGAGTGAGTCGAGCCACCTCCCCGGAAGCGCGACACCGGCCCGGTTCGCGGCCTCGAGGATGAACGCACGATCGAACGAGGCGTGATGGGCAGCGATGTCGCGAGCACCGACGACGGCCGCGACCTCACGCATGACGGCGTCCATCGAAGGCGCGCCGACGAGCATCGCGTCATCGATGCCGGTGAGCTGTGTGGTCTCGCGCGGGATCGCCCGTCCGGGATCGACCAGCGATGAGTAGCGCGCCACGACCTCCGGCCCGCGCGCGACGAGGACGGCGACCTCGATGATGCGGTCCCTGCCCGGGTCGAATCCGGTGGTCTCCACATCGAGGAACGCGATCTCGTCCTCGATCCCCCACGACTGTTCCGCGGCGATGGCGGGCAGCGTAGCGTAGCGCGCGGCCACCTCTGCATCGGTGCCCGGCGCGACGAATCGAGCGAGGGCGGGGGGCACGCCTGCGGTCTTCGGGGCCATGCGCCGACGATAGCACGGAGCCCCGACACCGAGTGGTGCCGGGGCTCCGGATCGGATCAGTGGATCTCGTGCGGCCTAGCTGCCGCCCATGCTGACCTTGCGCTCCTTGACGACCCAGTCCGAGCCGTTCTTCACGAACGTCCACGTGGCGCCCCAGACACCGTTGGTGCCGAGGTCCTGCTGGACGGTCACGACGGCCGTATCGCCCTGGGCGGTCGAGGACAGGACCTTGAACGACTTCATGCCGTACGAGATCTGCGTCTGCTCGAAGTCCTTGGCGGTGCCGTTCGCCTGGCTGGCAGCCGGCTGCATCTTGAAGGCGGTCTCCCACTTCTTGTCCAGGATCGACTGGTAGTACGTGGTGACGTAGACCTTCGGGTCCGTACCCGACGGCACCTTGGTGGCGGTCTTCACGTCGAATGCGCCGGTGGACGGAGCGACACCCGGCATCTGCGTCCCGGACTGCGGCGCCGTCTGGGACGGGCTCGGGGTGGACGCCACGTTCGTGCCCGGGGTCTGGGTGCGGGTGAACACCAGAGCCACGATGACGACGAGGAGGACGACCACGACTCCGAGGAGGTACAGGAGTGTGCGGTTGGTATCGGACGGATTCTGCGACATCTTCGTACGGTCCCTTCGTGTTGCTTGCCTGAACAGGGCGCCATGAGCGCAGCGCTTAGAATATACGGTGGCCCGCGTGCCGTACAGCGCCGTCGGCGCTACACTCGACCACTCAGACGGACTCTGTGCACGGATGGTTCGCAACTACCGTGCCGAAGGGGGCGTAGACGTGGCCCGCGTTCGCAGCGTGTTCGAGGTCATCGGACCGGTCATGATCGGTCCCAGCTCAAGCCACACCGCGGGAGCGGTCCGGCTCGGCAACCTCGCCAGGGCCGTCTTCGGCGAGGCACCGGTGCGTGCCGACGTGACACTGCACGGCTCCTTCGCGTCGACGGGGCGCGGCCACGGTACCGACCTTGCGCTGATCGCGGGGCTGCTCGGATTCGCGCCGGACGACGAGCGCATCCGCACAGCCACCGGTGAAGCGGCCGCCGCAGGACTCACCGTCACCTTCGCCGCGGCGGATCTCGGCGAGGTCCACCCCAACACCGCTTCGATCGCGCTGACCGCGGCCGACGGACGACAGGGAAGGGTGCAGGGCTCGTCGGTCGGCGGCGCCGACGTGATCGTGACCGGGATCGACGACTTCGACGTCTCGATCACCGGCGAACTGCCGGTGCTCGTCGTCGAGCACACCGACCGCCCCGGGGTGGTCGCCGCTGTGACCGCGCTGCTCGCGGGACATGCCGTGAACATCGCGAGCATGGAGGTCTCTCGCGAGATGCGCGGTGCGCGGGCGCTCATGGTCATCGAGACCGACCAACCCGTCACCACCGCGGTGGCGACAGACGTCGGTGGAGCCGGGGGCGTCACGAAGGTGAGGACGGTCCCCGCGGTCTAGCTCCTGGTCCGGGCGCACGTTCGCGAGACGCACGCGCCGCAGACGCCGGAGCAGGCAACGACCAGCAGGGCGTTGCAGCGCGGGCACCTGATCGTGCCCCGGACGACACCCATGCCGCAGACCGGGCAGCTCGCGACGATCGGCTCCTCGGCCCAGACATCCTCGTCCAGGACCGTGCGATCGATCCCCTCATGCCTCTCGTGGATGGCCATCACACACCTCCGAACAGCGCCGCGACGCGGGAGACGATGCCGCCGAGCAGGAACGCCAGGCCGACCGACCCGACCGTGAGCCCGGCGAGGTAGCGCCAGCCGCGCTCCTTCAGGATCACCATCACGCTCGCGATGCACGGTACGAACAGCGTGATGGTCACCATCGCCACGAGCAACTGCGTGTCGGTGAGGTGCATCTTGAAGAAGCCCGCCGCGCCGAAGTCCCGGCGGACGAATCCCATGACGAACGCGGTGGCGGCCTCCGGCGGCAACCCGAGCCAGCCGACGGTGAGGGGGCGCGCGACCTGCTGGATCCACGTCAGCGCACCGGTCACGTCCAGCGTCGAGATCAGCACGGCGCCGACCAGGAAGAAGACCGCCACCTCCTTCATGAAGTGCCACACCTTCACGAACGACTTGCGCACGACGTTGTCGAGGCGCGGCAGGCGAAGGGGCGGCAGGTCGATGAGCAGGTCGGTCGAGGTGCCGGGTGCAAGCCGGTTGAGCACGGTGCCGACCGCGACGAAGATCGCGATGAGGATCCCGAAGTACGCGAGCGAGTCGTACCATGCGACGCGTGTCATCAGCGCCGCTATGACCGCGATCTGGGCCGAACACGGCACGGCGATCGCCATGAGCGCGGTAGCGATGAACCGTTCCCGCTTGTTGCCGAGGATGCGCGTGGTCAGCGTTCCCATCGTCACGCAGCCGAGCCCGAGGATGAGCGGGATGACCGCGCGACCGTTGAGCCCCAGCGATGTCAGCGACCTGTCGGCCAGTGCCGCGATGCGCGGAAGGTAGCCGGTGTCCTCGAGCAGTGAGAGCAGCAGGTAGAACCCGGTCACGAGAGGAAGGATGACACCGAGCAGATAGGTCGGCGTCATGGTGACCACACCGAACTCACCCGCCAGGAACGTGTGCAGGACGCCGCCCTGGGCGGCGAAGGTGGAGACGGCTCTGCTCGCGAACGGGACCCAGAATCCCTGCATGATCGTGCCTTCGGTGAACCCGACGACGTCGCCCGCGATGAACTCACCCAGGACCTTGTACATGACGACCAGGAGCACGGCGAGCATCGGCACCCCGGTCAACGGCTGCATCATCCACGAGGAGAGCCGCGCGGTCAGCGAGGCGCCGCGGGTCTCCTCGCTCACCACGTGTCCGACCAGATCGTTCACCCGCAGCCGGCGTCGCGTGTAGATCTCGTCGCGCGAATCACCCGGCTCGATCCCGTGCCGTGCCGCCACGACGGCGTCGCCCTCGAGGACGAGCAGCGCTTCCGCGCGGCTCCCCACGCGGGCGGCCATCTCCACGAGCGGACCGGTGAGCTCCGGGTCCGCGTGCCCCGGTCGGGCGCGGTCGAGCGCGGACTTGAGGTCCCCGACGCCCGTGCCGTCGACCGCCACGGTCTCGACCACCGGCACACCGAGCAGATCCTCGAGCAGGTCTCTGTCGACGGCGACGCCCTCTCGACGCGCTTCGTCCCCCATGTTGAGCGCGACGACCATCGGCAGACCCATGTCGAGCAGTTGCAGGGTGAGGAAGAGGTCCCGTTCGAGGTGCACGGCGTCCACCACGTTGATCAGCCGATCGGCGAACAGGATCACGTCCCGCGCTACGGTCTCCTCCTCGTTGAACGAGGAGACCCCGTAGATCCCGGGGGTGTCGACCACGTCGAGGTCTCCGAGGCGGCCGCGAGTGATCTCGACGGTGGTGCCCGGGAAGTTCGACACATCGACATAGACGCCGGTCAGCGCGTTGAAGACGACGGACTTCCCCACGTTGGGGTTGCCGGCCAGGACGACCGCGCGTGCGCTGAGCCCGAGGACCGACGCCGCGGGCGAGTGATGGTGAGCCATGTGTCAGGCCTCCGGCACGAGCCGCACGCCGATCCGCTTGGCCAACTCACGCCCCACTGCGATCTCCTGACGACCGCTTCGCAGAACGATCGGGCCCGCCGGGATGCGCGTGACGCACCGTATGCACGCACCCTCGGCCATGCCGAAACGAAGCGCCGTGATCCGGGCGTGCGCGTCATCCACGCTCGTGACGAGGAAGCGCTGACCGGCGCGGGCATCGGCCAGCGTGCAGTCCGTGCACCTGTCGATCACCCTGTCGGTCATGTCCGGGTCCATGCGGGGGTCCTGACTCGTCGGCGTGTCCTTAGTACATACTAAGACTCTGGCTTTCTGCACTCTAACAACTGCCATGCCATACGGTCAAGTCGTGCCGCCCGACCGGTGACCCGTCGAGGCGGCACGCACCGGGGCCCGCAGCTCCCGGTGCTACCATCGTCGCGATGCGGGCGCGCGCCCACTCACCGGACGACTCGGAGGAACCGATGGGCTTCCCGAACTACGACGAACTGCTCGCCGCCGCTCACGCTTCAGGATCCGTCGGTGAGGCGGTCGTGGCCCGCGAGTGTGAGGAAGCCGGCATCTCCCGCGCCGAGGCGATCGCACGGTTCACGGAGGCGCTCGATGTCATGGAGGCGGCCGTGTCCCGCGGGCTGTCCGGCGAGGCCCGATCCCGCTCGGGACTCGCCGGTGGTGATGCCCGCACGGTCATAGGCGAAGGGCCGCGTCTCGCGGGAGGCGAGTTCACCGAGGCGATCGCGGCTGCGATCGCTGTAGCCGAGGTCAACGCATCGATGGGCCGCGTCGTCGCGGCTCCGACCGGCGGCGCGTCCGGAGTCCTGCCCGGCGTGCTCCTCACGATCGCGGCGCGCGCGGGTGCGTCCCGCGAGCGTCAGGCGCTCGCGCTCGCCTGCGCGGGCGGGATCGGCGGCATCATCGCCGCCAAGGCATCGCTCTCCGGCGCGGCCAGCGGATGCCAGGCGGAGATCGGCGCCGGCGCTGCGATGGCCGCCGCGGCGGCGGTCGAGCTGCTCTCGGGAACGCCCGAGCAGGTCGGCCACGCGGCGTCCCTGGCGCTGCAGGGACTTCTCGGCCTCGTCTGTGACCCCGTCGGCGGGCTCGTCGAAGTGCCGTGCGTCGCGCGGAACGCGACCGGTGCGGCCGTCGCGCTCGCCGCCGCCGAGATGGCGCTGGCCGGCGTGGCGTTCCCGATACCGTTCGACGAGGTCGCCTCTGCCATGGGTTCGGTCGGCCGCAGCCTGCCGCCCTCGCTGCGCGAGACGGCCCTCGGCGGGCTCGCCGTCACGCCTACTGGAAAGCGCCTCGCCGCGGATTCGTGAATCGGCGGCCCCGTCCGTCCGTCGAACAGCCTCTCTCGACGGCCTCCGGATTCCGTACCATGGAGGACAGAGCGGTCGCGCTGCGTCTGCTCACTTCTCTTCACGGCGAGGGGCCGAGGTGAGACGAACCGAGAACCCGATCTCCCGCTTGATGGCGCGACTGCTCCCGGCGACGCTGGGCGGTCGGCTCGTTCTCACCGTGCTCCTCCTCTCACTCGCCATCACGGCGATCACCATCGGGATCAACGGCATCCTCATCGCAAGCCAGATCGACATCTGGGGGCAGGAGGGCGCTTCCGCGAACCTCAAGGGGTTGCTGGCGTTCAATGCCCGCGAGGTGACCAACCTGCAGGCGGACGTCGAGGAGTTCGAGGACGACGACAGCTTCCGCTCCCTCATGCAGGCGGGTGACGTGCAGGCCCTCGACAGTCGGTACGGGGCGCTCGTCCGCGCCCAGACCGAGGCCGTCGCCATCGCCGCCGTCGACGAGACCGGCAACGTCTTGTTCCAGTACGGCTCGGGCGCCGATGTCACCCGGCTGATCGGTCTGGCGGTCAAGTCGCCGACCGCCGAGGTGTCCGGCATGATGTCCTCGTCCGCCGGCACGGTGTACGTCTACGGGTCGCCCGTCACCGGCATCCGCACATCATCGAAGGTCGGCTACCTGATCGCCGCACGCCTCTTCTCGGAGGACCAGGCGGCACAGTACGCCTCGGTCGCCGGAAACGCCTCACTCGCCATGGACCATCCCGGGTTCCGCCCGCCCGGCGTGGTCTTCAGCGAGTCGCGTCTTGGCGAGCACCGGTTCCTCTATGCGGTCGAACCGGAATCCCTCGTCATGCTCTACGACATCCCCTCGATCGCAGGCGGCACCGCGGGGACGGCGATGATCGTGGACCGGGACACGCGGTCCCAGAAGGCCAACGCCGCCGCCGTCCTCTCCACCCTGCTGTCCGGTATCCTCGCGATCGCGATCGGGCTCGGGCTCGGCACGTGGCTCACCCGCGTGATGCGGACCCCGGTCGTCAAGATGGTCGACCACGTCAAGACACGCGGCTATCTCGCCGCAGAGGGCGCACCGTACGCGAGCGAGGAGTCGTTCGACGACTCGTCGCTGCCGACGGAATTCCGTGAACTCGGGGCCGTCTTCGACGACTTGCTGCGTCACCTCACATCACGGCAGTCCGAACTCAAGACCGCCATCCGCAAGGCGAATTACGCCGAGGAGACGCTGGGCATCGTCGTGAGCGAGTCGCTCGAGCTCAAGATCGTCCTGCAGGACGGGCGCGTCGTACTCGCGAATCCCGCCGCCTCCATGGCACTCGGGGTACCGCAGGCCGCACTCCTCGACAGGACCGCGAGTGACGTGTTCGGCGATGTGCGGATCAGGACCGAGGACGGCGTCGAGATGGACGCTCTCGACCTGCTCGAACGGATACTCGAGGCACCCGCCACGATCTCCTTGGAACGGCCCGACCAGGCCGAGCGGTGGTTCCTCATCCAAGCCGTCCGGCACGCGGATGACCTGCACAACCGGATCCTGATGACCGCACGCGATGTGACTGAGGAGCGACGCCTCCAGTCGATCCGCAGCGAGATCGTGTCGCTGATCTCGCACGACCTGCGATCCCCGCTCGCCGTCGTCATCGGCTATCTCGACCTGCTCCACCGGCCGCTCTCGGACGAGGACCGAGAGCGCGCGATCGACTCCGCGAAGCGGAATGCCGCACGGATGTCCGACCTCCTCGAGGACCTGCTGTCCGCGACGCGTGCGGAGGAGCTGCTCGCGCCGTCCGAGCTCGTCCCGATCCCCTTGGCCCTGGTCGCCGAAGACGTGGTGAACTCGATCGCGCCGACACACAGTGAACGCCAGCTGCTCTTCGAGGCGCTCGGCTCGCCGGTGGTGCTCGGTGAGGAGAAGCGGCTGCGGCAGATCCTCGTCAATCTCGTCACGAACGCGTACAAGTACGCCTCCGACGACGCCCCCATCATCGTGCGCGTCTACAGCGAAGGCGACCACGCATATGCCGCGGTCGTCGACCACGGACCCGGCGTGCCGGAATCCGAGCGGACCCGCATCTTCGAGCGGTTCGAACGTCTCGAGACCGGGAGCGCACGTCCGGGGATGGGACTCGGACTCTACATCGTCCGCATCATCTCGGAGAACCACGCAGGCTGCGTCCGCGTGACGGAGACGCCCGGGGGCGGAGCGACGTTCGTCGTCGAACTGCCCTTGGCGGGGTCGTTCACCGACGGCAAGATCGTGATGCGCCGGCGACCGGCGGCGAAGGAGTAGCGCCCGCTACACGCCGCGGCGGTCGGACCACTCCTCGAGTGCGAGCATGACGAGCCGCTCACACAGTTCGGGGAACGAGATCCCTGCCGCACGCGCGGCGTCCGGGACGAGACTCGTGGCGGTCATACCCGGGATGGTGTTGGTCTCCAGCAGGAAGACGTCTCCGCCGGGGGTCACGATCGTGTCGGATCGGGAGATGCCCGCGCACCCCAGCGCGATGTGCGCGGCGACCGAGAGGCGCTGGCACTCGGCGCGTGCCTCATCGCTCACGCCGGCGGGGATGATGTGCTGCGACATACCGGGCACATACTTGGACTCGTAGTCGTAGAACTCGTGCACCGGTACGATCTCGAGCGTCGGCAGCGCCTCCGGAGCCCGGTTGCCGACGACGCCGACAGTGACCTCGACCCCCTCCTCGAACCGTTCCACGAGGATGAGCGGGTCGAACGTGAAGGCGAGTTCGATCGCTGCCGGCAGCTCCTCGGGGCGATGGACGATCGTCATCCCCACCGACGACCCCTCGTTCGCTGGCTTGACGACGGACTTCGGACCGACCTCCGCGACGATCGACTCATGGTCGACCGGATCGCCGCGACGCAGCGTGACGTAGTCGGGCGTGGAGAGTCCGGCACTCGCGTAGATGTGCTTCGTCATGACCTTGTTCATCGCGACCGAACTCGCCATGACGCCGGAGCCGACATAGGGCAGATCGAGGAGCTCGAGCAGTCCCTGCACGGTGCCGTCCTCGCCGAAGCGCCCATGCAGGCAGATGAAGACGACGTCGGGGCGGGCGGCGGTGATGTCCGCTATGAATCCGGTGTCGCCCGTGTCGATCGCCGTCACCTCGAAGCCGCGGTCGACCAGCGCTGCCGAGACCTGCTCGCCCGTGTTGAGAGATACCTCGCGCTCGGCCGATCGGCCACCCATCAGCACCGCGATCCTGCGCGGCCTCGCCATTGCATCCATCGCCTGAGTCCCCGTCTAGCCGAGTATGCCGGTGCGGTGCAGGTCCAGTACGAACATCGCCACCCACCACAGGACGACTCCGACGGCCATCCACCCGGCGGTGCGAAGAGCCACCGCGCGCGTGAGTCCGGCACGCTCGTCGTCTGTGGAACCGGCGCGCGATGCGACAAGGACGACAATCCCGAGGATCACGCCGACCGCGCTCATCGCCGCGCCGCCGAAGACGAGGACGGGATAGAGCGGGGCGTCGACCGAGAAGGCCGGCCACAGCAGGTAGGTCATCACGCCGAGGAACAGCGCCCACGCAGCGCCGTAGATCCAGAACGGAAGGCGCGACGAGAGCCGGTGACGGGCGAGCGCGGGAGCCTCGACCCTCGCGTCGTCGAGCTGGTCCCGCCAGGAGCCGCCTGCGACAGACACATCGTCCGGCGCTCCGCTCTCATCGACGGGCTCGGGCTCGGAGTCGGATCCCGCGACGACAGGCTCGTCGTCCGAGAGCTCGGAGACCATGTCGTCGAGCGAGAGGTCCTCGGCGGGCATCGACGAGGAAGCCGCGGTGTCGTCCGATCCCGCGGGTGACTCTCCGAGGGGCTCGTCCGCGGCTGCCGATCCGAGCGACCCGTCGATACCGAGGACGGGCTCCGGCTCGGGAGCCATCTCGAGCTCGAGTGCGGGCTGATCCGATGTCGGCGGTGTGGCGGACGGTGCAGCAGCAGGCTCTGCGGCGGCCTGCTTCTCGGCAAAAGGATCGTTGTCGAGATCGAGACGCGGAGTGACCTCGGGCCGCGGCTGTGGAGCGAAGTGGGCGACGAATTCGCGGTCCGCCGCTGCGGCGTCGGGCACCTGGCTGTCGGCCGCGGTCGTCGTCGGATCGTCCTGCGCCGGATCTTCGTACGGCTCTGCCGCGTCGTCCATGCGTCCCCTCCGGATCGGCCTACCACCTGCAGGCAGTCTATGCGAGTGCGGGTGCGCGGGCAACGCGAACGCATCGCGCGAAGCCGCCCGACCTGCCGCGGACTCCACGCGTTCCCCACACCTGCGCTCGGCAGTATGGGTAGACTTGTTGCGACCAGCCCCGTCGACCCCGTGAGGTTCCCATGGATGAGAACACGACCCCGGGCGCAGACACCCCCGAACCGCTCCCCGGAGACCACGAATCGTCGCGGAACCCCGTTCCCGTCATCGCGACGGCGAACGAGTCAGGCCGCTCCCTTCTGACCACCGGCTGCATCGTCACGCTGATCGCACTGGCCGTCTCCGCGGTGGCCGGTGGAGCGTCAGGCTACCTCGGCGCCCGGACGGCGCTCGGCGGCCGACAGACGGACTCGCCGGCAGGCGGCACCATACGTGTGGTCAGTGGCTCGACCGACGAGCCCGTTGCAGCTGCGGCCGCGGCGGCGCTGCCGTCGGTGGTCAACATCGAGGTGCTGTCCGCGCCGGCCTCGAGCAAGGGCTCGAGCGGACTGCCGAAGAACCACCCGGACGTGCCGAGCGGCGGGACGGGTTCGGGCGTCGCCTTCAGGAAGGCTCCCGGCGGCGGGACGTACATCCTCACCAACAACCATGTGGTGGAGGGCGCGACGACCATCATGGTCACCACGGGAGACGGGGCTGCCCTCAAGGCGACCCTGGTCGGTCGCGACCCCGAAACGGACATGGCGGTCATCCGCGTCGCGAAGTCGATCCCGGTCATCGGGATCGGTGACTCCGAGAAGCTCAAGGTCGGCCAGCTGGTGGTGGCGATCGGGTCGCCGTTCGGCCTCCAGCACTCGGTCTCGAGCGGGGTCGTGTCTGCCGTCCACCGTGCACTCCCGGACGGCTTCGACGACTCGACCCGCACGGTCTATCCGCTCATCGACGTCATCCAGAGCGACGCTGCGATCAACCCCGGCAACTCGGGTGGGGCGCTCGTCGACCGCCGCGGTGCCCTGCAGGGCGTCATCTCCGCGATCTACTCGGGCTCCGGCGCGAATGCAGGGGTCGGCTTCGCCATCCCGGTCAACGCCGCAGTGCGCATCGCCGGCGAACTCATCACCGACGGTCGAGCCAAGCACCCGTTCCTGGGCATCGAGGGAATGAGTGTGGATGCGGCGCTGGCCAAGGAACGCACGCTGCCGGTCACCGAGGGGGCGATCGTGGAGCGCGTCTTCAAGGACACGGGCGCTGCTCGCGCCGGCCTCGAGAAGGCGGACATCGTCGTCGGCATCGACGGTACGCCGATCCGATCGATGGACGACCTGATCCTCAATGTCCGCCGCCACGCGGTGGGTGACAAGGTGACGCTGGAGATATGGCGGGACGGGGCCAAGCGCACGCTCGAGATGACCGTGGGCGACAAGCCCGCCGATCTCAAGTAGGGGCGACACGTCACGGTCCGCCACGAGTCGGGAATACTGAGAGAGAGCGCCCCGTCTGAGGGGCGCTCTTCGTCCCTGAAACGAAAGGAGACCATCCGATGGTCCAGTCCTACCGCTGCAAGAGCTGCGGCTACTACCATGTCGGTCCCGCGCCGGAGAAGTGCCCGGTGTGCGGCGCTCCGCAGGCGTTCTTCCTCCCCTACGAGGGCCCCGGCGACCTGGCCGGATCCAAGACGCTCGAGAACCTGAAGGCCGCCTTCGCCGGCGAGTCCCAGGCCAATCGTCGCTACACGCTGTGGTCGCGCATCGCTGAGCTCGAGGGCGCCGCGAGCGCCGTCGATGCGTTCAACACCGCAGCGGCTGAGGAGACGGCTCACGCACTCGGTCACCTCGCGTATCTGGGAGGCTTCGGGGAGACCGCGACGAACCTCAAGGCCGCGATCGAGGGCGAGGGCTACGAGTTCCGCGAGATGTACCCGAACTTCGCCGAAGAGGCGGAGGCGGAGGGCCATCCCGAGATCGCCCATTTCTTCCGCGCTGTGGGCGGGTTCGAGGACAAGCACCACCAGGCGTACGAGAAGGCGCTCGGCGACGTCGAGGGCTAGCACTGCGTGACATCGCACCGACGAGAGGCGCGTCCCCCGCGGGGCGCGCCTCTTCCGTTCACCCCGGCACGGCTCCGACCCCCGTCGGCGCTCTGCGCTACAGTGCCCCCATGGACCCGCTCACCGACATCACATCACTGCTGCGCTCCGCCCTGGAGACGGAACTCGTCGCGATGGGCGAGCCGCGCTTCCGCGCGTCGCAGGTCTTCCGCTGGATCCACGCGCGCAGTGTCGCCTCGTTCGACGAGATGTCCGACCTTCCCGCCGCTCTGCGGGAGAAGATGACACGGCGATTCGCGCTCTGTACGCCCGAGATCCTCACTCGGCAGCAGTCGCGGGACGGGACCCGGAAGTACCTCGTCCGGTTCGCCGACGGAGTCTCCGTCGAGACGGTCGGGCTGCCCGACGGAGAGCGCCTCACCGTGTGCTTCTCCACACAGGCCGGCTGCGCTATGGGCTGCACGTTCTGCGCCACGGGCCGCTCCGGACTGACGCGCGATCTCACGGCGGGCGAGATGGAGGCGCAGGTCCGCCTCGTCGCGACGGACTACGGCGTCCGCGTCACCAATGCCGTCGCCATGGGACAGGGCGAGCCGTTCGCGAACTACGACGCCCTGATCTCCGGAGTGCGGCTGATGAACGCGGAGGACGGGCTCGGGATCGGCGCTCGCCACCTGACCGTCTCGACGTGCGGGCTGCTCGCCGGCATCCGTCGTTTCGCGACCGAGCCCGAGCAGTTCACGCTGGCCGTCTCACTCCACTCCGCCGTGCAGGCGACCAGAGACACCCTCATGCCGGGAGTCCGCGGCATCCGCATCCCGGAGTTGCGAGCCGCGCTCGTCTCGTACGCGGAGACGACGGGACGCCGCCCCACGCTCGAGTACGCGCTCGCCTCGGGCGTGAACGACACTGACAAGGAACTGGACGAGCTGCTGGCATTCGCCCGGGGGATGCTCGTGCACGTCAACCTCATCCCGGTGAACCCGGTGGAGGGCAGCGGGCTGACCCGTTCGACCCGTGATCGCGCGGTCGTCTTCCGGGACGCCCTGCTCCGCGTGGGCGTCCAGGCGTCGGTGCGGGTGGAACGCGGCGCCGACATCGATGCGGCATGCGGGCAGCTGCGACAGCGCGCGGAGACCGACGAGAGAGACTGACGGCTGGTCCCTACGAGGTGCCGCGTCGGGTCCTCTTCGTGTGCGGATGGACGATCGGGCACAGCGACCCTGACACGCAGCAGTCCGAGCATGCGTTCGCATCGAAGCGCCGCAGCCGGGGGAACCGCTCGCCGGCGATTCCCGCTATGACTGCGGCCACCCGGGCCTCGATGGAGTCGGCATCGCGGGGCGTGAACGAGAACGTCGTCTCCCGTGCCGAGCGTTCGACCTCCACGAACCGAACGTCGACGCGGCGACACCCGCTGCGCAGGAGCGCGAGAGCGTAGACCTCCGCTTGCCGGACGAATCGATCACGGGCGTCCGAGGCGGCGAGCTCTGATGCACCCGTCTTGTAGTCGATGACTGTCGCCACGTCACCGTCACGGACCAGCAGGTCGAGCGTGCCGACGAGCACTCCGCCGCCGGCCGATGCGACGAACCGAACCTCGGGAGCGCCCCTCCCTGCTGCGAGTGCCGCCGCCGGGGAGTTCCTGAACGCTGCGACAGCGTCCGCGAGTCGGAGGGTCTCGTCGGCGTCAAGCCGATGGTAGCGTGCCAGGGCCTTGAGCCGCTCGTCGTCCGGCTCGGTACCGCCGGCCAGCAACTGCAGCGCCCCATGCACCGCGAGTCCGAGGCCTCGCGGTCCTCCCCCGCCGCCGGCGCCATCCAGAGACGTGATGCCTACGACGCGCTCGGCGTAGAAGCGGTAGGGGCAGCGCTCGTAGACATCGAGTGCCGTATAGGAGAGGTCTGCGGGCGGCGCCATGGCCAGGACGGCGCGCACGACGGGCTTGGGATCGCAGAGGGCGCCTGCGTCCGGACCCTCGGGCCCGGAGGAACTCGCTCGCGTCTCGGGTAACAGGTCGACGGCATCGGGGTCATCGGGCGTGTGTATCGAGACGGTGCACCCCGGGACGTCGCAGGCTCCGTCGGCCACGACGCCCAGCGAACGCCTGACGAGATCGATCGCGAGCGTCGCGCCCGGCGCCTTGTCGAGGTCACTCACGCCCGAGAGGATCAGCAGCTCCTCCGCACGCGTGCATGCGACATAGAAGACGCGCTTCTCCTCGAGCGCCGCGCGGTCCGCCTGCGCCAAGAGGGCGTCCGTATACGACGACGACAGCGGAAGGTCATCGCCGAAGGACTTGGGCAGCCGTGCGACCGCCCGGGCCCGGGAGTCGTGCTTGACCACGGCGAGCGTGTCGCTGTCGCGTTTGGGGGCGTGACCGAGATCCGCCACGGCGACCACGGGAAACTCGAGTCCCTTGGCTGCGTGGACCGTCATGACGCGGATGGCCGAACCCGCCTCGGACGCGACGGAGGCGGAGGCCTCACGCTTCACGAACGCCTCCCGGTCATCCAGGTGCCGGAGGAATGCCGCCGGATCGGCCTGTGCCACGCGCTCGAACTCGCCCGCGATCCTCGCGGCCTTGCGCAGGTTCGCCCACGCCCCGTCATGAGCGAAGCAGCCGCCTCCGGGGGCGAGCGCCGCCGCGGCGTCCAGAAGTATGTCGGCGAGCCGATCCCTCCCCTGCCGGGCCCGCAGGTCCGTGATGGTGGCATGGACCAGTGTGCAGCGCGCGGTGTCCGACACTGCGAGCTCGAGCGCCGTGGCGCGCGCGACCGCATCCCAGAGCCCCTCGCGGCTCTCGGTCGCCCGGGCGAGCAGGAACAGTCCGTCATCGGACACACCGCCCAGCCCGCCGGCGAGCAGCGCTACGACAGCCTCACCATCGGATGGGTTCGCGAGCGTCCGGAGCAGCGCCCGCACGTCGGCGATCTCGGGAGACGAGAAGAATCCGCCGGACGACTCGGCGCTGACATCGAGGCCTTGTGCACGCAGTGCCCGGATGTAGGTGCGCGCCTGGGTCATCTGCCGCATCAGGACGACGATGTCGCCCGGCGAGGTGCCGGCCGCGACGAGTGCCCCGATCCGTCGGGCGAGGGCCGCAGCTTCGACCTCACGGGCGTGCACGCCCTCCCAGCCCCGGCGTTCCACCAGGACGACCTCGGTGCGCGACGCACCTTCCGGCAGCGGCACGACCCAGCCGCTCGTGCGCCCCGGCTCAAGGCACAGGAAGTCCCCGGGGAAGAAGGGCTCACGTCCGAAGATGCTGTTGATCGCCTCGAGCAGGTCGCCGTGCGAGCGGTAGTTCACCGACAGACTGCAGGCCCCGTCGCTGTCAGACGACTCCTGGGCGCTGCGCCGGCCATGGAACACATCCACGTCGGCGAAGCGGAAGCCATAGATCGACTGCTTGTCGTCTCCGACGACGCACAGGCGGCCCTCCGTGATCGGTTCGACGACGCGGAGCTGCAACTCGTTGGTGTCCTGGAACTCGTCCACCATCGCGGTGAGGAAACGCGCGGCGTAGCGCCGAGCCGTCTCGGGATGCTCCTCGAACAACTGCGCCGCCAAGAGCTGCATATCCTCGAAGTCGAGAGCCCCCAGGGCGGCCTTCGCATCCGTGTACGCCGCCCCATAGGCCGCGATCAGCCGTTTGAACCCCTCCGCGTGACGCGCCGAGAGTTCCTCCACGCCGGCCGACAGCAGCTCCTCGAACGACTCCATCAGACGGGCGGTCATGTCCTTCTCGGGACCCTTCGCCGCGTTCGCAGGCTTGAACGGATACGCGCGCGCCAGCGCAACGATCTCCGTCGGCAACGTCGCCCCTCCGTCGGCTCGTGACGCCTCGAGCAGCGTCCCCAGATGAGGAACGATGTCCACCAGCAGGTCGGTGTTGCGCACGATGACCTTCAGCGGGCGCAGGCCGACATACTCGTCGAGCAATCCCTCGAGCTCGATGCGTGCCTGCTTCAGCGCCGTGAGGCAGTCCCGCCCTTCGGGGACCTCGAGCCGTTCGGGGTCGCGGCCCATCGCTCGCACCTGATCGAGACCGCGCGCCACCGCGTCGCGCACTGACGCGACTCCGTGGGTACCGAGGAGTTCGGCGACCCCCGGATCGGTCCCCGCCAGCGCTCGAGCGCTCCGCTCGAAGGACTGTTGCCGGACGACGCCGGTCTGAGGGTCGACGAGGACCGCGAACCCCGGATCGATACCGAGCTCGAGTGCGTGGCGCCGCACGATGCGAGCGCAGAATCCGTGGATGGTCGAGATCCACGCTTCGTCGACCGACTTGGCCAGGTCGTGCCGACCCCGGTCGAGCAGCACGAGCCGGACACGTTCCCCGAGCTCCCCCGCCGCCTTGTCGGTGAATGTGATCAGCAGGATGCGACGCAAGGCCTCTGCCGCCGACTCGCCCCGCTCTTCAGCGTCCAGGACGACTCTGACGAATCGCTCCGCGAGCACGCGGGTCTTGCCCGATCCGGCACCGGCGCTCACGAACGTGTCGCCGGCGAGACGCGACGCGGCGCGCTCCTGCTGGGTGTTGAGAGACGGCAGGGTCACTGTCGCACCTCGTCGCAGAATCCCGAGGCGGTACAGAACGCGCACCGCCTCGGATCGGGGGCAGGCTCGATGGCAGCGGCGCGCATGCCCTCGACAGCGCGCGCGGCGGTGTCGACGGCAGATCGGAGGAGCTCTTCGATTCCTGCGGCGTCGAGAGCATCCGTCCGTGTGAGGCCGGGGCCGTCGATGCCCTGCAGGAAGAACCCGCGATCCTGGGTCGTACTCAGAGCCCGGTACAGCCCGCCGGCGACGGGGCGCCCGAACGCGGCGGCGGCTGCGATCGCGTAGAGCTGCAGCTGGATCTTGCCGTACTTCTCGAGATCGGACAGCTTGGTCGCCGACGAACCCTTGTAGTCGATGACGACGATACCCTCAGGGCCCTCGTCGATGCGGTCGGCACGCCCCTTCAGCCTGAACGTGCCGAGGTCGAGCGGATCATCGTCCATCCCGAACGACCACTCGACAGCCACGGGAGCGTACGCCGGCAGGAACGAGGCGTCGCGCTCGACGAGACGCGCCGCTTGAGAGCGCACCGAACCGAGCGTCTGCTCCTCGTCCAGGGTGCGTGCCTCGGGCGCGTCAGCAAGGACCTCGGAGACGATCCGGTCGGCCAGCGCGAGAGCGCCGGAGACGCTCGCGGGACCGACGCGGGCGTTCCCCGTCTCGCACGGCCAGGCCAGGTAGAAGCGTGCGAGTGCGTCGTGCACGAGTGCGCCGCGCACCCGCGGGTCGATCTCGAGATCGAGTCGACCGGGGCGCAGGACCCGCTCGACGAACCATGCATACGGACAGCTCAGATACGCCTCTATGTCACTCGCGCTGACGACATCGACCGCCGCCAGGCGGGATCGCACGCGGTCGTCGGCGATGCAGCCACGAGGCGTCCGCGACCTCGCGACCCGCCCCTCCTCCTCGGCCAGACTCCGGATGACGAGCTCATCGGAGACGGGACAGCCGGTGTCGTCGTCGGATCCGGCCGGCCGGTAGAGGTCCAGCACCTCGTCCCAGAAGATAGAACGCCTCAGACCCCTACCCTCCTCGTCCGCTTCCTGTCGGACCAGGACGAGGGTCTCCCGGGCCCTGGTCGCCGCGAGATAGAACAGCAACCGCTCTCTGGCGGACTCCTCCGACTGGTCGTGGGTGACCCCGAATGCGTCGAGAACCTCCCGGACGGCATCGCCTTCGAGCACGTCGCCGGCTCCCCTTCGCGGGAACTCGCCGGCGGTCAAGCCGCCTATCAGCACCACGTCGAACTGCCTGCTGCGCAGTCGGTCGACGCTGAGTACCTGGATGTTGCCGGGACGTTCGAGAACGGCCTGCGAGACGCGGGACGCGCGATATGCGTCCATGAGGTGGATCGGAAGGGCGTCGCCGAGTTCCACGAGCGTGTCGATGGCGGACACGAGAGCGCGGTGGGCAGCCGCATCGACGAGTGCCGCGCCGTCCAGGATGGGCGCATCACCCGGATATGCGTTCGCGAGCAGGCAATCTGCCATTTCCTGCCATGTCGCCGCGCTCGCTGCGTTCAGCGGTTCACCGGCCGCCCGAACCATGTCCGTGATGAGTCGCTCTCCCCCGTCGCCGCTGCGAAGGTCGCCGAGCAGGCGAAGCCCGTCGGCGCGTCTATGCCAGCGCCAGCGCCCGTCTGCCGCGTCCACAGCCGACGGGGAGACTCCGGAGAAGGGTGTCCTCAGGAATCCCGCCAGATCGACGCGGCGATGTCCGCCGGTCGCGAATGCCCAGAGCTGGAGCAGCGCCCTGCCGAAGGGCGTCTCCCCTACCGGGAGCGACACATCGTAGTCGGCTCCGACGCCCTCATCGCCCAGCGCCCTGGACAGCCACGGGTAGTGACGCGTCGGGTCCCTGAAGGCCACTGCGATCCTCTCAGCCGGTATGCCGGCCGCGACCGCCCGGGACACCCTCCGGGCCAGGAACCGCGCCTCCGCCTCCGCTCCCTGCACCAACCCGAGTTCGATCCGCCCCTCGGCGCGGACCGGCGTGCCGGGGCCGAACAGTCGCCGCGCAAGTGCGTCCAACTCGGGGGGAATCGCCTCACGCGGCTCCAGTGGCTGGAGCGTCGCTCCCATCGATGCGAGACGATCGACCACTGTCCGGATGACCTCTGTGGCCGGCACCCCCACGTCGTACGGCACGGCGATTACCACGTCGGATCGTACGGACCACGTGGCGAGAACAGCGCACTGAGCGGGATCGAGATCCGTGAAGCCGGACACGGCTACGAGTCCCGCCGGTGAACAGGGCGTGCGGGAGAGGGCGTGGGCCGCCGACCCCGGCTCTATGAGGCCGGCGGCGGCAAGGTCGCCGAAGTAGCGCTCCAGAACGTGCACCACGCGCCCGGCCGGACCAGTCGGCACGGCGCGCGCGTGCTCGACGCCATGCGCGGCTGCAAGCCTGACGAGCGTGGCGAGCAGATCGTGGAGCCCACTGCGAAGGGCGGCCCCGCCGGAAGTGGCGTCCCACGCGCGCGAGAGCAGGATGCGGCGTTCCAAGCGGTCGACCAGCCGGCGACCATCGCCGCGAAGTGTCCACTCCGTCTCGATGAACCGGTCGAGCTGGGCCACCTGGAGGCCGACGGGCAGGTCACCCGCCAAGCGACTCTGTGCCCTTCGGACGTCAGGCAGCGTCGGGACAAGCAGGCATGCCGACATCCCCGCCGACAGCGCCTGACGCACTTCGTCGTCGATCGCGAGTGACGTCCCGGCGCCCGGGCGCCCGGTGATGACCCTCATTGCCACGGCCGATCCCCTCCCTGCGGGTTCGAGGAGAGGCTACCGCGGCGCTCTGACACGACTCAGAGGGCCTGGGCCTGTGTGTAGCGCTCCACGCCTTCCCGGATCTCCCGGACCTTGCGCCAAGCGATCTCCTCATCGCGGCCGAGGTAGTGCTCGACCCGCTCTCCGAGGACCTCGGCGGTCTCTTCAGCGCGGTCTGCGACGTCACGAGCGACTTCGGCCGCCCTGCGAGCCCTCTCGCCGAGCCGGCGGCGCGCCTCAGCGCCACTGAAGGGAGCGATGAGCAGACCTCCGACCACTCCGGCGACCGCACCGACGATGCATCCGATGACAAAATATTCCATGCGGCGAGACATCTACATCACCTCGTTCTCGTCGGGCCCTTCGGTGAGCATGCGGTAGATCCGCTCGAGCTCCTCTTCCCCCATGAAGTCGATCTCGATCTTGCCCTTGTTCGCAGTCTGGCGGACGCGAACGTTGGTCGCCAGTAGTCGACGCAACTTCCGTGCGACTATCTTGTAAGACTTGGGTGACACCGGCCGGGCGGCGCGATCCGCACTCTGCCCGGCCGCGAACAGGCGGGCGAGTTGCTCAGCCTCGCGAACGGAGAGCCCCTCGTCCACGATCTTCTTCGCAAGACGAAGACGCTTCTCCTCTTCCGGGATGGAGAGGACGGCGCGTGCGTGACCGGGGGTCAGCGTGTCGTTCGCGAGCATCTCCTGTACCTCATCGGGAAGGTCCAGGAGGCGCAGCGTGTTCGCGATCGCCGACCGGGACTTCGATACCTTGCTGGCGAGCTCTGCCTGTGTCATCTGGTGCCCGGTGAGCAGACGCCGGAAGCCGTGCGCTTCTTCCATCGCGTTCAGGTCACTTCGCTGAAGGTTCTCGATGAGCGCGAGTTCCAGCGACTCTCCGTCGTCGGAGTTCATGATGCGGACCGGGACCTTCTCCAGGCCGGCGGCCTTCGCCGCCCGCCAGCGCCGCTCACCTGCGATGATCTGGTACCCGTCGCTGTGGGGGCGGACGATTATCGGCTGCAATACGCCGACCTTTCCGATCGAGTCAGCCAGCTCGTCGATCTTCTCCTGCACGATCACCGTGCGAGGCTGATTCGGATTCGGTGAGATGGCGGCAACCGGGAGTTCCAGTGTCTCCTCGGGGCCGACCTGGCCTCCTCCGGGGATCAGGGCGGCAAGCCCGCGACCAAGACCGCGCTTCTGTTCAGACACGATCGATCACCTCCTGTGCAAGGGCCCGGTACGCTTCCGCGCCCTTGCCGTTGGGGTCGTAGAGGTTGATGGGCAGTCCGTGGCTCGGCGCCTCAGACAGGCGGACGGCGCGCGGTATCAGTGTCGCGAAGACCTTCTCGTCGAAGAAGTCACGAACCTCGTCCACCACCTGCTGTGACAGCCGCGTCCGACCATCGAACATGGTCATGACCGCTCCGAACACGTCGAGCTCGGGGTTGAGATGTGTCTTGACCAGGCGAACGCTGTCCAGCAGCTTGCTGAGCCCCTCCAGCGCGTAGTACTCGCACTGAACGGGCACGATCAGCCCGTCCGAAGCCGTGAGAGCGTTGATCGTGAGCAGGCCGAGAGACGGGGGACAGTCGATGATGACGAAGTCGAAGTCGCCGACGACCGGCTCCAGAACACCCCGGAGCCTTCCCTCACGGCTCATCGCGGACACGAGCTCGATCTCCGCGCCGGCAAGGCTGATCGTCGCGGGCACGACGTACACGTTCGCCGACTCCACCGGCTCGATGATCGCCTCTATGGGCGTATCGCCGAGTAGCGCGTCGTAGATGCACAGTTCCCGCTGATTCTTGTTGAGACCGAAGCCCGAAGTCGCGTTGCCCTGTGGGTCCAGGTCGACGAGCAACACCTTCTCGCCGAGTTCGCCGAGTGCGGCCGAGAGATTCACCGCGGTGGTGCTCTTACCCACGCCGCCCTTTTGGTTCACGACAGCCAGGACGCGCTTCGGGCGCCCCTCTCTGCGTGCCATCCCCACCTCCTGCTCATCGAGGTACTCCGGGCAGAGTATACGCGACTCCCGACCAAGCGGAAGTCCGGGCCGGATCCCTACGCCAGGGGCTGGCGCTGCGCCATTCCCGGTCGCCGGGGGAGTGCGATGCGCGGCCTGCCCACCTTGCGATAGACGACGAGCGTGCGGGCAGCGTCTAGGAATGGGACCTGCACACGCTCGTAGCTCACTCGCTGGAGCCCGCACCGGACGGCCGCAAGAGAGCCTCGCTCGAGCTCATCGGTCGTTGGCTCTCCCTTGAGGCAGATCAGGAGTCCGCCATCCTGCAGGAGCGGCGCTGACAACTCGACGAGGGCGGGGAGTGACGAGAGGGCGCGGGCTGTGACCGCAGCGAACGACATTCCGGGGGCTTTAGCGAGCTCTTCTGCCCTGACTTGGTGGACCGTGGCTTGTAGGCGCAACTCCTCCGTGACGCGCTGGAGAAAGGCCCCCTTCTTGCGCACCGACTCAACCAGGACGACGTCACGCTCCGACAGCACCGACAGCGGGATCCCGGGGAAGCCGGCCCCCGAGCCGATGTCGGCGAATCGACCTCCGGGAGCCGACTGCAACACGGCACATGCAGCCGCGGAGTCAAGCACATGCAACTCAACCCCTTGGTCGGGTTTGATGGTCGTGAGGTTGAAGTGCTGGTTGGCTTCCTCGACCGCCTCGAGATGCCGAGCCAGCAGTTCGACCTGTCCCGTCGTGTACGGAACACCCGTGATGGCCAGTCCCGCGGCTATTCGTTCTCGGTAGTCATTCATGTCGCCACTCTACCATCCTCTCGCTTCGGCATCTGGTGTTTCACGTGAAACACTGCTCTCGTTCTGATCGGAGCAATCGACAACGACACTCGTCCTCCGGACCGTGCTGTGTTTCACGTGAAACAAACAGCCCCGAATGCAGAAGAGGCCCCCATTGGGAGCCTCTTCTGCAGTCTGTCGACGGTGCCGCGACCTACTTCGGGGAGATGACCACCGAACGAGTGGGCTCCTCGCCCTCGCTTCCGGTGACGACCCTGCGATCTCCACGGAGAGCCATGTGCACCACACGACGCTCGTAGCTCGTCATTGGGCGGAGCTTGATAGCCTTGCCCTGTCGCGAGACGCGGTCGGCGGAGCGACGAGCCATATCCTCGAGCTTCTCCCGCCGGCGCCCGCGGTAGCCCTCGACGTCGACCACGACCGGGTAGCGGAAGCCGAGCTTGCGACTGGTGATCGCCGCGACGAGCGTCTGGATGGAATCGAGCGTCTTGCCGTGTCGTCCGATCAGAAGTCCCAGCTCGCCTCCAACGATGTCGAGGATGATCTCGCGCTCATCGCCCTCATACTCGTCGATGGACGCTTCGATCCCGAACGCGTTGAGGATCTCCTGTATCGCGCCTACCGCAGCGTCGGCGACCTGGTCGAGCTCCTCGTCGGTCAGTTCGGGAGTGCCTTCGTGCGCTACCTGGAGCTCGGCGGGCAGCGGCTCGTCGTCGGCATCCTCCGGATCGGTGTCGTCCGTCGCCTGCTGTGCCTCGAGAACGCCGGGTCGGAGCCAGACTCGCACCTTGGCCGGCTTCGCGCTGCCGAAGAGCGACTTACCCGGCTGTTCCAGGATCTCGTACTCAGCCGCATCGGCCTGCACGCCCAGCTCTTCCAGGGCCGCGTCGATAGCTTCCTCGACGGTCGGGCCCTCCTTGAGAATCTCAGTCAGCATCTACGACTCAGCTCCCTTGCTCTTCTTGCCGGTCTTCTTCGCAGCGGGCTTGGAGGCCGGCGCTGCGCTTGCATCGTCTACCTTCTTGGAGCCCGACTTCTTTGTGCTCTTGGAAGCCGGAGCCGCCAGCTCTGGGGTCTCGCCGGCCTTCTTCGCAGACAAGACACGCTGCGTGAGGATCTGCTGCCCGACCTGCCAGGCGCTGGAGGTGACCCAGTAGACCAAGACGCCTGCGGGGCTGACGAAGCCGAACCACAGCATCATGACGGCCATGTACGTGCCGGTCCGGCGCTGCGTCGGATCCTTGGTCATCAGGTACTGCGGTAGCCATACGCTGAGCCCGAAGAGGATCACAAGGACCAGATAGGGCAGGGCGGCCAGGATCGCGGGCAGGACGCCGCCCGATGAAGCGGCCAGGTAGATATCCTGGGGAGTCTTGGTAAGGTCTGGTAGAATTATCCAGAACCGCTTGGCGGCCGCCTGTTCGGCGATGGGCATGGCCGAGATGTAGGCGGGGAGCTTCGTGCGCAACACATCGAAGAGCGCGATGAACAGCGGCATCTGTGCCAGGAGGGGCAGGCACCCACCGAAGGGGTTCACCTTGTTCTCCTGATAGAACTTCATCAGTTCTTCCTGCTGCTTTTCCTTGTCGTTCTTGTACTTCTCCTGGAGCGCCTTGATCTTGGGCTGTATCTCCTGGAGCTCGTACATCGATTTCGTCTGCTTCCACGTCAGCGGGAACAGAACGACACGGAACACGATGGTCAGAAGCATGATCGCGAAGCCGTAGTCGCGCACACCGCCATAGAAGAACTGCAGTGAGCTGAATATGCCTCCGAGCAGCCACGTGTCCCAGACGAGCTTCCACAAAGCTCCCAGATCACCCATGGATGGACCTCCTAGCGGACCTCGCGGTCCGTCGTCTATCGCTTCAGCCGGAGTGAGTCCGGCACAGGATCGAATCCACCGGGGTGGAACGGATGACACCGTCCGATGCGCTTGAGTGCGAGCCAGCCACCGCGCACGACCCCGAATCTCTCAACGGATGTTAGCGCATAGGTGGAACACGTCGGTTCGAAGCGGCACGCGGGGGGCAGGAGGGGCGACAGCAGGCGCTTGTACGCGCGTATTCCGGCGATGACGATACCGCGCGCCGCACGAACGGGCAGCGAGGCCGGGGCTGATCCGCTCTCCGCAGGGACCGGACCGGTCATGACCGGACCGCCGTCCTGCTCAGCGCCATTGTGAGAGCCGCGTCGATCTGACTGACGTCGGCGGTCGCGATCCCGCGTCGGGCAACGAGTGCCACGTCATGACCCGCCCACGGGCCCGCATGCCGGCGCACCGCGGCGCGCATGACCCGTTTGCAGCGGTTCCGCAGGACGGCGCCGCCGAGCTTCTTGCCGGCAACGAACACGACGCGGCCCTCGGGGCCGCGTCGTTGCGGTGTCGGAAGATCGAGAACGATGAGCAGGTCGGTGCCTGCGCGCCGTCCTTGCCGGAACAGCGCGTCGATCTCGCTCGCTGACGTGATGGTGCGCACGTCGATCGTCCCAGGACGACTGGCGTCCCGGACGGACCTTAGGCGGTCAGGACCTTGCGGCCCTTGCGGCGACGGGCGGCGATGACCGCGCGGCCGCCGGGGGTCGACATGCGGACGCGGAACCCATGCGTCTTCGCACGCTTGCGGGTGTTCGGCTGATAGGTACGCTTCATAGTGTTCACTCCATCCCTTGCGGGGCTGGTCGGATGCTGAATAAGCGCCCATCCGGGCGCAAAGCCGCACGATTGTATCCTCGCGGGGGAGAGGGTGTCAACGACCCTCGGCGCGAGATGGTCGGACGCGGAGATCCCGCCGACAGCGGCCCGTGGGGCCACAGTATCGTCAGCGCGGCCATGATACCGTCACTTCGGCCACAAAGTGTGGCATTCCGGCCATCAACCGTCCTGCACCCGGCTTTCCGAGAAGGGGGCCGGGAAAACTGAGAAATCTGTGGATACTGTGGAAAACGCAGGATTCGTGCGGGCCGCTTCTGTGGATAACCCCGTCGGCCCGATTGTTGGGGATTGGCCTCTCTGCTAGAATCAGCGGCGCTCCGGAAGGGTCCGGATCCGCGCTCTGAACCTTCAAAAGACCTGCTCAGACGGCTATGCGCCGAGACGTTCCAACTCGACGCCCTCGCCACACCCCAACGTTATCCACAGTCCCCGGGGTGCAGCGAGGGCATCGTCGTCCCTTATCCACAGAAAGACCCCGTGGAAAGGGAAGTGGGGGTGCGCTACACCCACTACCTAGCGTTTCGGCTTCGCCCTGAGTGCACCGGGGCGGCGAGTTATCCACACATGTGGAAAGCTTTGTGGACAATCGAGTAAAACCGCAGGTCGGCCCCTATCATCACTTTCCACAGGGGCGACGGCGGCACACATGGATACACCTGTGAGCAGGGGCCCTTCGGTTCGGTGGTTCTGGCAAGGCTGTGGACAACGCTGTTTCAAACGAAAGACGGACGTATCGGGAGGTGTGGCTTCGTGAAGCGTTTCTTTGATGACGGTGATCTCCGCGGAGCCGCGGCAGCGGCGCCGGCTCCGCTGCCGCACGCTGCGGACCCGGGCACCATCACACTCACAACCGGTCCGACAGGCGCACGCATAGCGGTCTACGACGGCCTGGCGGTCGCCCCCCGGGTCGAGGACATAGCCGCCGAAGGGCTCGCCGATGCGATCGAGCAACTGGCGTCCCGCACGTACAACATCGCGCGTGAGCGCGGAGGCGCGATCCCGTACACGATCATCCGTGAGGTCTCGGAGAACCTGATCCACGCAGGCTTCTTGGAGGTGGTCGTGACGATCCTCGACGACGGCCGGACTGTCCGCTTCGCCGATCAGGGGCCGGGTATCCCGGATAAAGAGAAGGCGTTCCTCCCCGGGTTCTCCACTGCGACCGCCGGCATGAAGCAGATCATCCGCGGCGTCGGGTCGGGACTGCCCATCGTCCTGGAGACACTGACGTTCGCCGGCGGCACCGTGGAGATCGACGACAACCTGGGGTCGGGGACAGTCGTGACCCTGCGCTCTTCGTCGCGGCCCTCGCCTGAGGAGGGAGCGGGCTCGTCCCCGATCCCGTCCCTGACGGATCGTCAGAAGCAGGTCCTGTCGCTCATCCTCGAACTCCGCTCGGCGGGTCCTTCTCTCGTCGCGCGAGAACTCCATGTGAGCGTAGCCACCGCTCATCGGGACCTGACGGTCCTTGAGGAGGCGGGGTTGATCGAACCCGATGACACCGGCAGGCGGACGCTGACAGAGTACGGCGTCACTTGCCTCGAGCACGTGTTCCAGTAGCGAGTGGGGGAGAGAACGGATATGCAGCAGCTCGGAGATGCCGCGACGAGTGGGCCTGTCGACCCTCAGGTCCAGATCCTGTGGGATGGGGCGCTCGACATCGTCAAAGGTGAGCTCAACGAGCTCGTCTTCAAGACGTGGTTCCGCGAGACGGAGCCCCTCGGTGTCGTGGGGGACGACATCGTGGTCTCCGTCTCGAACACATGGGGCCGCGATTGGCTGCGCAACCGGTATTCCGGCATGCTGGCCACTGCCTTGACGAAGGTCTCGGGCACCTCGATGGGGGTCAAGTTCGTCGTTCGTGTCGCCGGAAACGAGCCGGAGCAGGCTGACCTCGCTTCCGGCGCTGCTCCGGCAACCCCATCGGTTCCGGCCGATGTTCCTCTGACCGAGGCACAGCCTTCCATCGATGTCCGAGCCGCCCACGCTTCTCCCGGGGCGCTCAATCCCCGCTACACATTCGACAACTTCGTCGCCGGTGACTCGAACAGGCTCGCCTACACGTGTGCGCTGGCGGTTGCCGAGACCCCGGTGTTCAAGTTCAACCCGCTGTTCATCTACGGAGGGTCGGGCTTGGGGAAGACACACCTTCTTCAGGCGGTCGGCATCTATATAAGTACGTACTACCCGCACCTCAAGGTCCGGTATGTGGACAGCCAACACATGGTCGACGAGTTCACGGAGTCGATCCGGCAGAAGACCGGCATGGACGGCTTCCGCCGCCGCTACCGGGAGAACGACGTCTTGCTCGTGGACGACATCCAGTCGTTGATCGGCAAGGAGAAGACCCAGGACGAGTTCTTCAGGACGTTCAAATTCCTCTACGACGGCAACAAGCCGATCATCCTCACATCAGACCGCCCGCCCCATGAGCTCGAGACGCTTCAGGATCGCCTCATCACACGGTTCAACCACGGGATGATCGCGGATATCAGCCCTCCTGAACTTGAGACCCGCGTGGCCATCCTGAAGAGGAAGGTCGAGTCTGAAAGCGGTCTTCCGGTCCCCAACGAGGTGCTCACTTTGATCGCTGAGCGCGCTTCCGCGAACGTGCGCGAGCTCGAAGGGGCTCTCATCCGGGTCAAGGCATTCGCCACACTGACCCCGAGTAAAGTGATCACGCTCGACTTGGCGAAGGATGTACTCAAGGGGATGTTCCCGGAGAGGGCGACCCGCCCCATCTCGGTGCAGACGATCCAGCACGAGGTGTGCAAGTTCTACGGGTTGTCCATGGCCGACTTGATCAGCAACAAGCGCTCACAGAACATCGTCTATCCCCGTCAGATAGCGATGTATCTGGTCCGAGAGCTGACGGATCTGTCGCTTCCGCGCATTGGAGCGGAGTTCGGGGGACGGGATCACACCACCGTGATCCACGCCTTCGCGAAGATACAGAAACTGCTGGGTTCTGAGAGGGAAGTGTTCAATCAGATACAGAAACTCACGAACCAGATCAAGCAGAAGAGCTGACAGAGTTGTGGAGTACCCTGTGGATTAGATGTGGCCGGCCGGTGGATACTCACCGTCTCCTGTGGACAGATTCCACCCACATGCGGATCCGTCCACAACATCCCCAAACGAGTCCACATGATCGAGCCTCAAGAGACACACCGCACCACCTGCAGGAACAGACCCTTCCCACAGTTTCCACAGCACGACGATTACGACGGTTTGATAGATAGAAGATAGAACCGTAACAACCGGTATCGAAGAAGGGGAGAGGCATGAAGCTGTCCATCGCACGAGGAGCCCTGCTCGACTCGTTGGGTGTCGTCACCAAGGCACTGTCAGCCAGGACGACCCTTCCTATCCTTTCGGGCATCCTCATGTCGGCCACGAAGGACGGCATCACACTGCAGTCGACGGATCTCGAGATCTCGATCAAAGACATCATCTCTGCCGATGTGGAAGACGAGGGGTCCGTCGTCGTTCCCGGAAGACTTCTCGCCGACGTCGTCCGCAAGATGCCCGATGCGGCCATCAGGATCGAGACCGTCTCATCCGACAAGATCCAGGTGTCCTGCCGTTCCGAAAAAGCCGGGGCGATCTCCTTCTCACTCAGGACGTTGTCCCCGGATGATTTCCCGAGGTTCCCTGAGGTGGCTGCAGACAAGACCTTCGATCTGCCGACACCGCTGTTGTCCTCCATGGTCAAACAGGTCTCGCGAGCGGTCAGCCGCGACGAAGCGCGCCCGATACTGACCGGCATCCTGGTCGTGATGGACGGGACCGAGATACGGATGGTCGCTACGGACTCGTACCGGCTCGCCATCCGCAACACCCAGACAGAGACTCCGGTCGACGAGAGGATCGAAGTCGTCATACCCGGCAAAGCCCTTGAGGAGATCCCGAAGATCGCGGGGGCGGCGCCTGTTGTGAAGATGGGGGTGTCGGAGAATCAGATCGTCTTCTCGTTCGGCGGCACGACCTACGTCACAAGGCGTATCGAAGGAACCTTCCCGAACTACCGGCAGCTGGTCCCTGCCGAAGGGGAGACCAACATCATCATCGACAGGGCCGAACTCCTCGAGGCTGTGCAGCGGGTGTCACTCATGGCTCAGCACAACGCGCCTCTCCGAATGAAGATCGCGGACAACACACTCACCCTCTCCGCCACGACACAGGACGTCGGTGAAGCGAGCGAGGACCTCATGGTCGAGATGGACGGGCAGCCCCTGGAGATTGCTTTCAACCACGCCTTCCTCATCGACGGGGTCAACTCATCCGATGACGATAAGCTTTCGTTCATGGCCTCGAGCCCACTGAAGCCCGGCGTCTTCAAGTCGACCGGGACTGACGCGTTCGTCTACCTGATCATGCCGGTCCGGCCCTAGGATATCGACTGAGGCAGGCATCCCACGCGTGGTCATCACCAGGCTCGAAGTGAAGGATTTCCGGAACTACCACTCGTTCGTTGTGGAACCGGCTGCGGGGCTCACGGTATTCGTGGGCCCCAACGCTGCGGGTAAGACGAACATCGTGGAGGCGGTACAACTCGTCACCGCCGCCCAGTCGTTTCGGAAGCCCCGATTCGAGGATCTGGTCAGATGGGGCAGTGAGGGAGCGCGCATCAGGCTCCGGGCTGAGAAAGAGCCCCGGATGTTGGAGACGGGACTCGACGTCTCCGCGGATGGCAAACGAACGTACACGGTCAACGGGCAGGTCCGGAGGCGCCTCTCCGACGTGGCCGGGATCCTCCCCGCTGTCGTCTTCTCGCCCGAGGATCTCGCGTTGGTGAAGGGGCCGGCTGAGCGGAGGCGGGCCACCATCGACGATCTCGGTGAACAGCTGTCTCCGACGTACGGGTCGCTCCGGCGGGACTACGGCAAGGTCGTCAGACATCGGAACTCACTGCTGCGGGACGGCGTGTCGGGAGCGGCCCTGGATGTCTGGAACGAACAGCTCGCCGCACTGGGATCCCGGCTCGTCGTGCACAGACTCCGCCTGCTCGAGCGAGTGATGGTCCACGTGCGGCAACGATACTCCCTGATGGCCGAGGGCGAGCAGGTGGAAGCGTCCTACGACGACCGCTGCGCGCTCACATCGTGTGACCAAGGGGACACGGACGCCGTGCAGGAGGGGATCAGGGTGGAGATCGAGCGGCGCAGGGCCGAGGAGATGCGCCGGGCGACGACGCTGGTCGGCCCCCACCGCGACGACATCGTCTTCTCGATCAGCGCCCGCGACGCCCGCTCCTTCGCATCACAAGGACAACAGCGGACCCTGGCTCTGGCCTGGAAGCTCGCAGAGGTCGAGGTCGTCCGGGAGGTACTGCATCGGGATCCCGTGCTCCTGCTCGACGACGTGATGTCCGAGCTGGACGCGGAACGAAGGGGCGCGCTGTCCGCGATGGTCTCGTCCGACATCCAGACGATGGTGACGACGACCAACACCGGGTACTTCACTCCGGAGATGCTGGAAGAAGCGCTCGTGGTGCCTATTCAGCGGGAGCGAGTATGAGCCGCCGGGTGGGTGTGGATAGCCGGGCGTCCGACCTGGCAAAAGGAATGCTCGGAGCGCTCGACCGCTCCGGAGCGAAGGCCGACCGGGCGAGAGCCGTCATGGCATGGCGGGACGCGGCGGGGGAGGAAGTGGCATCCCACGCCCGGGGATTCGCCCTGCGCGAGGGGGAGCTTCTCGTCTTCGTCGACTCCGGCGCGTGGGCCAATGAACTCTCAGCGCTCGCCGAGGAGTACCGCTCGGCCGTCAACGAGCGGGTCGGTAAGGAAATGGTCAGCTCCATGCGCTTCACTGTGTCCAGAAACGTCGCCGACCAACGGCAGTGGGACATGGCGGCGGACTTCGCGAAGGCCGAGCGAGAAAAGGACCGGACGCAGCCCGTGCCGGCGACAGAGACAGAGATCGCCCAGATACAAGCCATGGCCGCGACAGTGAAGAGCGAGAAGGTGCGCGAGGCCGCCGTCGCGGCTGCGATACGCAGTCTGGAGTGGCGCAAGGGTCTGAGTGCCCGGAAAGCGGCGCAGAAGGCCGCTGAGCGCCCCACAGGGCCAGACCGGAGCACCGAACGCTAGTATTCATGGTAGACTCGGACGGGCTACCACAACATATTGTGTCCGCCCGCGCGCCTGCGCGCGGGCGCGCGCGTGAGCATCACCGTACAAGCGCAAAGGAGCGTTGCGAGTGGCGCAGTCGCCGAGCTCGTATTCCGGCAAGGACATCCAAGTACTCGAAGGCTTGGAAGCGGTCCGCAAGCGACCGGGCATGTATATCGGATCGACGGGTCCCAAGGGCCTGCACCATCTCGTCTACGAGGTCGTGGACAACTCGGTCGACGAGGCTCTCGCGGGCTACTGTACGAAGATCGAAGTGATCATCGGCGCAGACGGATCGTGTTCCGTGGTGGACAACGGCCGAGGCATCCCGGTCGACAACGTGCCGAAGTATCGCAAATCCGCGGTCGAGGTCGTCCTCACCGTCCTGCACGCGGGTGGTAAGTTCGGCGGCGAGGGCTACAAGGTCTCAGGCGGTCTTCACGGCGTCGGCGTCTCTGTCGTCAACGCGCTCTCGACGAAGCTCGATATCGAGGTCAAGCGCGGCGGCAAGATCCACACGCAGACCTACGATCACGGCAAGCCCGTCGCGCCGCTCAAGACCGGCGGCTCCACGAAGACAACGGGCACGACGGTCACCTTCTGGCCCGACGACAAGATCATGGAAACGGTCGACTTCGATTACGACACGATCGCGACGCACATGCGCGAGACGGCGTTCCTCAACAAGGGGCTCCGCATCGTGCTGACCGACCAGCGGGAGCTGGAGCCGCGCTGCGACGAGTTCCGCTACGAAGGCGGCATCGTCGACTTCGTGAAGTACCTCATCGGGACGAAGGAGACGGTCACCAGCAAGCCGGTCTACTTCGAGGCCGCGGGGACCGAGGGCACGGTCGAGGTCGCGATGCAGTGGAACACCGGCTACTCGGAGACGGTCCTCGCCTTCGCGAACAACATCAACACGCACGAGGGCGGCACCCACCTCGACGGGTTCAAGAACGCGCTCACTCGCACGATCAACGACTATGCGCGCCGCAACAACATCCTCAAGGAGAAGGAAGACAACCTCTCCGGCGAGGACATCCGTGAAGGTTTGGTCGCCGTCGTCTCCGTCAAGCTGCGCGATCCGCAGTTCGAGGGCCAGACCAAGACCAAACTAGGCAACACCGAGTTCCGCGGTTTCGTCCAGGGCGTCGTGACCCAGGGCCTCTCCGAATACCTCGAGGAGCACCCGAAGCCCGCCCGCGCGATCGTCTCCAAGTCCGCGCAGGCGGCAAAGGCGCGGGCAGCCGCGCGAAAGGCGCGCGAGCTCACCCGCCGCAAGGGACTGCTGGAGTCCAGCACGCTTCCCGGCAAGCTCGCCGACTGCTCGATCAAAGACGCCGCCTTCTCAGAGATCTACCTTGTAGAGGGAGACTCCGCCGGCGGTTCGGCGAAGCAGGCACGCGATCGGTCGTTCCAGGCGATCCTCCCGTTGCGCGGCAAGATCCTCAACGTCGAGCGCGCCGGCTTGACCCGCGCGCTGTCCAGCGAGGAGATCCAGGCGATGATCGCCGCGTTCGGCACCGGTGTGGCCGAGGAGTTCGATCTCGGCAACGCGCGGTACCACAAGGCGATCATCATGACCGACGCCGATGTCGACGGAGCACATATCCGCTGCCTGATCCTCACGTTCTTCTACCGCTACATGCGGGAGATGATCGAGGCCGGCTACATCTACATCGCCCAGCCGCCGCTGTACAAGATCTCTCATGGCAAGACCGTGAGGTACGCGTACTCGGACAAGCAGCTCCAAGAGGAGCTCGCCGCGCTCTCTCCGACGACCAAGTACCAGATCCAGCGCTACAAGGGTCTTGGTGAGATGAATCCGGAGCAACTGTGGGATACGACGATGGATCCGTCGACCCGCACCCTGCTCCAGGTGACGATCGATGACGCGCTCGGCGCCGAAGAGGCCGTCAGCAATCTGATGGGCGATCAGGTCGAGCCCCGCAAGGAGTTCATCCAGCGTCATGCACGCGACGTCCGGTTCCTCGACATCTAGACACGCGGGAGCTGCCCGGTCATGACCGACGGAAAGCGCGAGAAGGCGGCGTTCGAGCCGCCCCCCTGGGAGCGAGACGCGTTCGATGAGCTGGCTCGCCGGCGGGCAGCGGAGGAAGCGCGCGCCGAGGCGGCGACTGCGGCGATCGCTGCGGAGGCCGCAGCCGGAGCGGGGGAGATCCCCGAGCCGGCCGTCACGACGACGGAGTCTGTGCCGGAAGACCCGGCGGCCACTCCGGGGCCGCCGGCGCCGAAGGCCGAACTGGATGATCGGCTCGTCGAGGCGATGCTCGTGCAGTTGCAGGGAGAGGTACCGAGCGTGCAGGCGGTGGCCCGCCCCGTGGCGGGTGCGGCAAGCGCACTCATGGTTCTGTTCGGACTGATCGTGCTGGGAATGTCGATCGTGTTCGTCCGGGATGCGGCCGGCAACGGCCTGGCGACAGCCGGGGCCGTCATGGTGGGCCTGCTCGGGCTCTCGTTCATAGCCGGGGCGATCGTGGTCTGGGTCCGAGCGACCCGCGGGAAAGGAAACTGATAAGTGGCTGAAGAGCAGCACGATAGAGTACTTCCGATCGACATCGAGGCGGAGCTGAAGAGCTCCTTCCTCGAGTACTCGATGTCGGTCATCGTCGCGCGTGCGCTCCCGGACGTTCGCGACGGGCTGAAGCCGGTCCATCGCCGGATCCTCTACGCGATGAACGAGGCCGGCCTCGCCCCGAACCGCCCGTATCGCAAGTCCGCGACCACCGTCGGTGACGTGCTGGGCAAGTATCACCCGCACGGCGACACCGCGGTCTACGACACGATGGTCCGCATGGCGCAGGATTTCAGTATGCGGATGCCGTTGATCGACGGGCATGGCAACTGGGGCTCGGTCGACGGCGACTCGGCGGCCGCGTACCGGTATACCGAAGCGCGTATGGCCAAGGCCGCGATGGAACTGCTGCGGGACCTCGACAAAGAGACCGTCGACATGGTCCCGAACTACGACGAGTCGACCACCGAGCCGAGCGTGCTGCCTGCGAAGTACCCGAACCTGCTCGTCAACGGCTCGGCCGGCATCGCGGTCGGCATGGCCACGAACATCCCGCCGCACAACCTCGGGGAGATCGTCGATGCGACGATCATGCTCATCGACAACCCTGCGGCCACAGCCGAAGACCTGATGACGATCGTGAAGGGCCCGGACTTCCCCACGGGCGGCGCCATCATGGGCCGCGACGGGATCATCGACGCCTACACCACCGGCCGCGGCTCTCTGAAGGTCCGCGGCAAGGCGCACATCGAGCAGACCTCGACCGGCCGCATGCGGATCATCATCACCGAGATCCCGTACATGGTGAACAAGTCGCGGCTGGTCGTGAAGATCGCCGACCTGGTGCGCGAGAAGAAGCTCACCGAGATCTCCGACCTGCGCGACGAGTCGGACCGCAAAGGTATGCGCGTCGTCATCGAGCTCAAGCAGGCATGCATCCCGCAGGTCGTGCTCAACAAGCTCTTCAAGCACACGCCGCTCGAGACGGGATTCGGCGTCAACATGCTGGCGCTGGTCGACGGCGTCCCGCGCACCCTGACGCTGGGCCAGGTGCTCCACCACTACATCGAGCATCAGAAGGAGATCATCGTCCGGCGCACGAAGTTCGAGTTGCGCAAGGCCGAGGAGCGCGCCCATATCCTCGAGGGCTACATGATCGCCCTCGACAACATCGATGAGGTCATCAGGATCATCCGCGCGTCTGCGGACGACCAGGAGGCGAAGGCCGGCCTCATGGCGCGCTTCGCACTCACCGAGATCCAGACCGACGCGATCCTCGAGATGCGCCTGCGTCGCCTCACCGGACTCGAGCGCCACAAGATCGAGGCGGAGCTCGAGGAGCTGCGCGAGAAGATCGCGTGGTACCGTCGCGTGCTCGCCGAGGTCGGCCTCGTGATGCAGATCATCAAGGAGGAGCTGACCGAGGTCCGCGAGAAGTTCGCGGACAAGCGCCGCACCGAGATCTCGCTCGCGGCTCGCGACCTCGACGTCGAGGATCTCATCGCCGAGGAGGACATGGTCGTCACGATCACGAAGGCCGGCTACGTGAAGCGCCTTCCGGTCGCGACCTACCGCCAGCAGAAGCGCGGCGGCAAGGGCCTCTCGGGCGTGAACCTCAAGGAGAACGACTTCGTCGAGCATCTCTTCATCAGCTCGACGCACGACTACGTGCTCTTCTTCTCGACGAAGGGCAAGGTCTACCGCATGAAGGTGCACGAGTTGCCGGTCGGCTCGCGTCACGCGCGCGGCACCGCCGCCGTGAACCTGCTTCCCTTCGAGCAGGACGAGAAGATCGCGGCAGCCATCACCACCCGCGAGTTCAAGGCGGAGGACTTCCTGCTCTTCGCGACGCGCGACGGCATGGTCAAGAAGACCGCCCTGCAGGCGTACGACCGCTCGCGCCGCGACGGCATCATCGCCATCGCGCTGAAGAACGGCGACGAGCTGATCTCGGTGCGCCGCGTCCACCAGGGCGAGAAGGTCATCATGGTCTCCGCCGCAGGCAAGGCGATCAAGTGGCACGAGGAGCAGGCGCGTCCGATGGGCCGCGACACGATGGGCGTACGCGGCATGAACGTGAAACGCGGTGACGATCACGTTCTCGGCATGGAGATAGCGCCTCCCGAGGCGGAGCTCTTCGTCGTGACCGAGCGCGGCTACGGCAAGCGCACGCCGATCTCCGACTACCCCGAACAGAACCGCGGCGGCATGGGGGTCAAGACGATCCAGGTCACCGAGAAGAAAGGCCGGCTCGCCGGCATGAAGATCGTCATGCCGCAGCACGAGCTGATGCTGATCTCGCACGAGGGTGTCGTGATCCGAGTGAAGGCCGAAGACATCAGCAAGCTCGGCCGCTCGACACAGGGCGTCAAGGTCATGAACGTCGCGCCGACGGACTGTGTGGTCGCACTCGCGCGGGTGACTGCCGGAAAGAAGAAGAAGAAGGCGGTGCCCGACGGGCAGCAGGTCCTCGTGGACGACGACACCGTCCCACCCGGGATGGATCAGCGCGAAGCGGAAGCCGAGGCGCTGGCGAGCGAGGAGTTCGACGAAGAAGAGTAGGCGATCGCGGGGCCCCTTCCAGGGGCCCCGCTCCATTCCCGGGAGGCAACGTGACCGCACGCGCCGAGTACACGGCGGACGAATGGGTGCTCCTGCTCGTGGCGCCGCAAGCAGCAGCGATGGCCGTCGCGTTCGCGGACGGGGCCGGCTTCTTCGAAACGGTGGGGGAGGCCGTCATCGCCGCCACCGTCCAGGCCCGCGGCAAGGAGCGCTATCCCGACAATGAACTCATCGCTGCGCTCATCGACAACCGTGAGCGTGTCGACCCGTCCCGACTGCCGCAGCCGCAGCGGGCCGGGGAGCCGGATACCGGTGTGATGGAGCGGTTGCGGGAGTTCGCGGTCGAGGGGTGCCGGGACGCGATGGCGCTGCTCGCCGAACGCTCCAACGCGGTCGAGGCCGGGGGCTACGCGTCCTGGGTCATGGAGTCCGCGAAGGCCGCAGCGACGGCGACCCGTCATCGCGACGGGCTGTTCGGCGCCAAGGGCCCCACCGTGGACGCGCAGGAGCGCGCGATGCTCGGTGAGATCGCCAAGGCGCTGGGCATCGAGGTCGGCGCTCTGCCGGAGGAGCCCGACGGAGTCCAAGCGCCGCGCCCCGTCGTCTCCCCCGAGAGTGCGGATTCCGGGCACACCGGCGCCATTCCGGCTCCGGACACCGTTCCGCGGGCCGGGGACGGAACGGGCCCCGACATCCCGTCGGGGCCCATCGATCCGTCGTAGTCGCCGGGCCGGTCGGCTAGCGCGACCGGCCGATAACGAAGACCGCCGTGTCGGCGAGCAGGTCGGGCCAGAAACCGACGCGCCGCGCCGGCTCGACCTCCGAGAGCAGCGCGACCTCCTGCTCGACGACCCCGCCCGCTTCCCGCACGAAGTCGCGGAAGTCCGCGATGGTGGTGTGGTGGATGTTGGGCGTCTCGTACCAGGTGTACGGGATGGCGGCGGACACGGGCATCCGTCCGCCGAGGCCCAGACGCGCGCGGTTGCGCCAGTGGCCGAAGTTCGGGATCGAGATGATGCCCTTCTTGCCGACGCGCAGCATCTCCTTGAGCACCAGCATCGGCTGCCGGACCACCTGCAGTGTCTGCGATAGGACCACGACGTCGAACGAGTCGTCGCGGAAGTCCGCGAGCCCTTCGTCGAGGTCGCCCTGGAAGACGGGCACGCCGCGTTCGATCGAGCGGGCCAGACTCTCGCGCGAGACGTCCACGCCGCGGACGAACGCGCCCTTCGTGTCGCGCAGGTAGGAGAGCAGTGCCGCGTCGGCGCAGCCGAGGTCGAGCACGCGGGACCCCTCCGGGATGAGCCCGGCGATCAGGACGAGATCGCTTCTCAGGCGGCCGGGAGTCACGATGTCACCTCCGCTGCGATCGCCGCACGGCAGCGCTCGTGCGCGCCGGCCAGGAACGGGCGGATCAGTTCGTCCTGGGCCGCGGGCTCGAGCAGGAACGCGTCGTGGCCGTAGCCGCTCTCGATCTCAGAGAACCAGACCTCGGCGTCCACGTTGCGCAGCGCCGCGACCAGGTCCTTGGCCTCGGCGGTGGGGAAGAGCCAGTCGCTCGTGAACGACAGGACGAGGAACTGCGACCGCACGCCCTTGAGTGCCTCCGCGAGCGTCGCGGCATCCCCGCGCAGGTCGAAGTAGTCCATCGCCTTGGTGACATAGAGGTAGGTGTTCGCGTCGAAGCGCTCGACGAAGCGCCGCCCCTGGTAGGCGAGGTACGTCTCGACCTCGAACTCGCTCACGAAGTCGAACGCGTACTCCTCGCGTTCGCGCAGCCGACGGCCGAACTTCGCGTGCATGGACTCGTCGGACAGATAGGTGATGTGGCCGACCATGCGGGCGATGGCGAGCCCCGCGTCGGGCTGCTTCTCCGCGTCGTAGTAGTCGCCGCCGTTGAAGTACGGGTCCTCGAGGATCGCCTGCCGCCCGACCGCGTTGAACGCGATCGCCTGCGCGCCGAGGCGCGGCGTGGTGGCGTCGGCGATCACCGCGGTGACCCGCTCGGGGTAGCGGGCGGCCCAGGCGAGCGCCTGCATGCCGCCCATGGAGCCGCCGATCACCGCGGCGAGGCGGCCGACTCCGAGTGAGTCGAGCAGGCGCGCCTGTACGTCCACCATGTCCTCGATCGTGATGAGCGGGAAGCGCATGCCGTACGGCGCGCCCGTCGCCGGGTCGATCGAACTGGGCCCGGTCGTCCCCGAACAGCCACCCAGCACGTTGCTGCACACGATGAAGAACCGGTCGGTGTCGATCGTCTTGCCGGGGCCGACCATGAGATCCCACCAGCCCGGCTTGGCAGTCTCGGGATCCTCGCCCGGGCGAACGCCGGCCACGTGCGCGTCCCCTGAGAGGGCGTGACAGATCAGGATGGCGTTCGCGCCATCAGGGTCGAGCGTGCCGTAGGTCTCGTATGCGACCTCGACACGATCGAGAGTTCGTCCGCTCGCCAGCGTGAGAACGCCTTCGAGCGCGAGCGTTCTCGTCTCCGAGACGCCCGCGCTCGCAGCCTGTTCCCACGGGCGGCGGACAGGGTCCGCCGCGACCATGGACTAGACCTCCTTGAGAGCCTGTTCGAGGTCGGCGATGATGTCCGCCACGTCCTCGATGCCCACGGAGATCCGGACGAAGTCCGGACCGATCCCCGCGGTGACAAGCTCTTCGTCGCTGAGCTGCGAATGCGTTGTCGTTGCAGGGTGGATGATAAGCGATTTCGCATCGCCGACGTTGGCGAGATGCGAGAAGAGCTTCACGTTGTCGATGAGTGTGCGACCCGCGTCCAGTCCGCCTGCGAGCCCGAAGACGACGACCCCGCCGTAGCCGTGCTCGAGATGAGCGTCCGCGTTGGCCTTCGTGGGGTGGGAGTCCAGACCCGGATAGGCGACCCACGCCACTTTCGGATGCGCCTCCAGGTACTTCGCTACGGCGAGCGCGTTGTCGCTGTGCCGCTGCACCCGCAGGGAGAGCGTCTCGATGCCGAGCAGGAACTGCTGGGCGTTGAACGGCGAGAGCGACGCACCGATGTCACGGAGCAGGTTGACGCGAAGGCGGATGCCGAACGCGACGTTGCCCAGACCGGGGAAGTCCCCGAAGACGTCCCAGAACTTCAGCCCGCGGTACGACTCGTCCGGCTCGGTGAATTGCGGGAAGCGCCCGCTGCTCCAGTCGAAGTTGCCTCCGTCGATGACCGCGCCGCCGATCGACGTCCCGTGGCCGCCGATCCACTTGGTGAGTGACTCGATGACGATCGCCGCGCCGTGTTCGATCGGGCGGAAGAGGTACGGCGTCGCGAACGTGTTGTCCACGACCAGCGGGACGCCGATCTCCCGGCCTGCCGCGGCCAGACCCGAGATGTTCGGGACGTCGAGGCGCGGGTTGCCGATCGTCTCGACGAACCAGGCCTTGGTG
>JAUSAU010000042.1 GCA_030652345.1 Coriobacteriia bacterium | reverse complement strand
CGAGAAACGCGGATGAGCCGGCGGCACGTTGAACCAGCGCTTCAAGCCGACGCGTCTTGGTCGGTGCGACAGGGAAGGTGTGAGGCGCGCGGCTTAGCGCATCACGTTAGGACTACAGGATGACTGCATGAGGGATGACGGCGCACCTCGGGAAGCGATGTCGCTGCCGGCCGCGCTTGTCTGCGTCGTTCTCGCTCTCGGGCTCGCCGGTTGTGCCGGTCCGGACGCCTCAACTGCGGGCGCTTCGCGCCCACCTCAGGGTTCCAGCGTCGCCACGACCGCCGCTCAAGCTCCACTTGTCAGATCCGTGGCGGGCATCCCTGTCAGCGGGCCGACGTGGTGGCGCGACTCGGATGTCACCAAGGCGTTCGGTGCGGGGTTGTTCGTGGAGGATGAGGGCCACACCGGCGGGCGCTACTTCACGGACAGCGACCGCCAGGTAACGCTGCATGTGGTCTACAGCGTGGACAGCGCGCTCACGTACATTGAGCTGAGCAGAGGGCTCGATCTGCCGCCGGGGCTCAGCGCAAAGGACCCGGCTCTCGTCTCTGACGCCCTCCCGGCAAACCCCGCGGTGGACCAAGGGCTGGCCCTCGGGATGTCGGGGGGCGCAATCATCGGAAAGCTCGGGTCTCCCACTCGCGACGTGGTCGATGGCGAGAAGCGCACGTTGACCTATGAGTTGACGCAGGATCAGGATCCGAGGGTCTTTCAGGAGTACCGAGCCACATTCATGCTTGTGGGCGATAGTCTGCAGAAGATCACACTCTGGGCCGGCGGCGACTGAGTCCTAACCAGCGCTTCAACCCGACTGCGGCGCAGGTGAGGTAATCTCATACATATCGCGCCGACCGCGCCTTGCGGGTTAAGCGCAACACGTTCACCTAGACCGCCGAGTCTCGGTTATCGGCGCCGGCCACAGAGCGCATCGCGGCTCTCCGATGGCCAGGCAGGTGGGGGATCGGCATACAGTCGGGACCACGGTATCGGTCCCTCGGGTGCCGTGTTTGGGGGAGTGCCTGTCGTCCGGAGAGCGCTCATCTGAGAGCTCACCGGACCGGGGTTGCGAGCCGGCGAGAAACGCGGATGAGTCGGCGGCACGTTGAACCAGCGCTTCAAGCCGACGCGTCGTGGTCGGCGTGACATGTAAGGTGTGAGGCGCGCGGCTTAAGCGCATCACGTTGGACAGAGCCGATTGGCGATGCGATTGCGGGGTCGACGTGCGGGATCAGCCCATGTGCGTGACGGCGCAGTTGACCGGCGCCGGATTCGTCGGGGTGGTCGAGGTGACTCGCACTCCGGATTGCGTTCGGCTGCGTGGCCGCCACGTAGATCCGCTCCTGCCACTCATCTCGCTTGCGGTGTGGGCACTACTCCTGTTGGTGGGACTCGCATCGATGTCCTCAGCTCGGTTCTGGGATGGGGTGACGCTCGTGCTCGCCTCTGTGGTCGGGTACGCGCTGAGCCAGCTCGGTTTGCGCCTCGCAGCAACTGCCCGCACAATCGAGTTCCGTGCGGGCGACATAGCGGGGCTACGGCTTTCCAGCCCGTTTCGGTTGTCTCATCTGCTGCTCATGTCTGACCCGCTGGGCTTCCTTGTCGCTCTATCCGATGTTGCGGTCGTCTTCGTCGCGCCCACGCTGTCGCCCGGGAGGAACGCACGTTACGTGCTGCGTTACCGGGAACGTGGGGATTCTGCCAGGCTGCTCGAGATCCTCGGCGGAGTTGCCGCGCCGGCTGGCCAGTCCAACTAGCGCTTCAACCCGACTGCGGCGCCGGTGAGGTAATCTCATACATATCGCGCCGACCGCGCCTTGCGGGTTAAGCGCAACACGTTGGAAAGACGCTGGGGGGCGAGCGGGTGTGGACGTTCCTGATCTGTCGCGAATCGTCGAGACGTACGTCGCAGTCGCTTCGCTGGAACCCCTCGCGTACTACGACCAGCTCCGCCGTGACGTCGCACCGTATCTGAGGGATCTGCGCGCGTCAGGCAGCGTTCGTTGGTTCTCCTTCCTCCTGCATACGCGGCAGCAGCTGTCGCCGCCCCAGGACGGGGACGGCTACATCGTCCATGTGCGGCTTGAGCCAGCGAGTCACTTGGACGCAGCGGCGCTGATCGCGATGCTCCCCGCCCACTTCGAAGCCCCGCATCCGGTCCCCCCTCTGTCGGCCATCTCTGGCCTCGATGGCGATGCGCTGCGTGATGAGGACTGGGCGCAGGCATGGTGGGTCTTCGGCGAGGGGTCCCACTGGCTGCTCAGTCTGCTCGACGCATACGCAGTCGGGCCCCCGCCAGCGGACGTGCTCCAGTACCTGCACTTCATGACCAACCCGCTGCTGCTTGGGATGCAGTCAGTCCACGTTCCGAGCGGTCGGCAGTTCTGAACGTCGCGCACGTCGCGCTTTCCAACTAGCGCTTCAAGCCGACGCGTTCAGGGTCTTCGCTCTATGCTAGGTTCGTTCCGCGCGGCTTAAGCGCAACACGTTAGTGAGACGGAAGGACTTCGAGGATGCTGCGCTATCTGCTGAGGACGGCGGCACTCCTCGTGGTCATGTCTCTCATTGGGGCCGGGTTGATCGGTTGCACGGAAGTGACGACCGCGCCAGCCCCGTCGGAGTCGAAGCCCAAGGCCGCCCAGGTCGCCAACCTGCAGGGCCGAGCCGAGAACCTCCGGCGCTACCTAAAGGAGAACTTCGGCGGCGGTTACGGTCAACCTCCAGTGTCGTGGTACTCGAGGATCAAGTCGGTCACATTCGTCGACGATGACCGGCTCGTCGTGAAGACCTCTCTCACGCTCAACGATGGCGCTGCTGTACGCAGCGTCGCCACCGCCCTGCGCAACTACTCTGACCTGCCCGCAAGCGTGAAGGTTCTTGCGAGCAACGGCGAGGTCCTGGTCGAGTAGCCGGCCGCTCACTAACCAGCGCTTCAACCCGACTGCGGCGCCGGTGAGGTAGGCTCGACAAGGTAAGGCTGATCCGCGCCTTGCGGGTTAAGCGCAACACGTTAGGTGGGACACTGGAAGACCGCCGGGCTACCATCGAATCGCGCAATCGGGGTAGTATCGGGGTCAGGCAACCGGAGGTGATCGCAGGTGTCCGTCGACTTCAATGTTGAAACCGAACTCGAGACTGACGGCCGCTGGCTGGCCGAGGTTGTGGAGCTTCCCGGCGTGATGGCGTACGGTGCCACGCAGGATGAGGCGGTCGCTCACGTGCAGGCGCTCGCACTGCGCGTCGTCGCGGATCGGCTCGAGCGCGACGAGGCTGGTAGCGACTATCTCAGCATCTCCTTCAACGCCGCGTGAGCGAGTGGCCCAGCACCAAGGCGCGTCTGGTCCTCGCCGCCCTGCTCCGCATCGGCTGGACCGTTCGGCGTCAAACCGGCTCGCACAAGGTGCTCTCGCGCGACGGCTGGCCCGATCTGGTATTCGCCTTCCACGACCGCGACGAACTCGGCCCCCGCATGCTGGCGCGTCTGGCCAAGCATAGCGGGCTGCGCCCCGAGGACCTGTGAGGCTTGGCGCTCGTCGCACCTAACCAGCGCTTCAACCCGACTGCGGCGCCAGTGAGGTAATCTCATACATATCGCGCCGACCGCGCCTTGCGGGTTAAGCGCAACACGTTAGACGCACCCGGAGGTGTCGTGAAGGACATTTCCTTCCTCAAGAAGCGCGTTCGAGACGCGGTCGTCTCAGACATCATGGAGGTCGCTCGCTTCCACGCTGAGCGGAACGCTCTCGTGCCCTTCGGCGGATGCCTGTCGGTTCCGCGTGAGGTCTTCTGCATGGTGGACTTCCTCGGAGCCGTAGCTTTCGAGGATGACGGCTCCAAGACGGAGAACGGGGCGAGCAGCCGTAAGGCAGCTGAGTTCCTCAAGCGCTACTTCCCGGATTCGTACGAGCCCTTCGCGCCGCTGCTTGTTCACATGTGGCGGCACGGTACGGTGCACAGTTTCCAGCCGATCACGTACTTCACCTCGATCGACGGCGCGCGGGCCACAGTCACCTGGACGTCCAACAATGGGCCAGAGCCGCACAACAGGGATGTGCACCTGCGGCTTGCGAACCGCGTGGGGGAGAGTGGCGGCGTGAACCTCTCCGTCAACATCTGCGTCCTCGCAGACGATCTTGTTCTGGCGCTCGACGCCTTCGTGACCAAATTGGAGGAGGACGATGCTCTGTGCGAGGCCTGCCTGCTCAGGCTCGATTCTCTTCTTGAACCTCGCGAGGTCGAGTCGTTGCCCAAGACCGGGGCGGAGTTGAAGCGGCTCCTCGGGCAGCAGATTCGCGAGGCGGGGTCCTCAGCGCGCGGCACGCTACGTGGGACTCAACTGGAGTGACCTGACTGGACGGTTCGTCTAACAAGCGCTTCAACCCGACTGCGGCGCCGGTGAGGTAGTCTCGTCAAGGAAGGCTGATCCGCGCCTTGCGGGTTAAGCGCATCACGTTCAACCCACCCTTCTGGGGTCTGCGTGCGGGGGCAGGTATGCGCTTGGGCTCGACCAAGACGCGGGTGATCTGGGCAGTCGCTGTGGCTGCCGTTCTAGTCGTCAGCGCCTTGGTCAGTCTGGTGTGGTACCAGCGAGTTGTGGAGGCCCGCGGGAGGAGCCAGTGCTTCGAGAGGCAGCAGCTGGTCGAGTCGGCGGCGAGTCTGTACGTCGAGAAGAGCCCGCAGTACTCGATGTCGGACCTGGACGGACCGGTAGACGAGCACAGTCCCATGATGGAGTGGAGCCTCAAGAACCCCACACTGGCCGCCATTCCCCGGTGCCCCGACCGACCGCGCGAGTACTACCTTCTTCACGATGGGACCACCGGATGCCCGAAGCACGGCCACTACAGGTGAGTCCTTGAGTGCGCCTCGCCTCGGGGGGTCGAACTAGCGCTTCAACCCGACTGCGGCGCAGGTGAGGTAATCTCATACATATCGCGCCGACCGCGCCTTGCGGGTTAAGCGCATACAGTTCACCTAGACCGCCGAGTCATGGTTCGCGGCGCCGGCCACAGAGCGTCTCGCGGCGCTCCGATGGCCAGGCACACAGGTGAGCGGCATACAGCGGGACCACGGTATCGGTCCCTCGGGTGTGAGCGTGTGGGGGAGTGCCTGTCGTCCGGAGAGCGCTTCAGTCGGAGAGCTCACCGGATCGGGGTGGCGGGCCGGCGAGAAACGCGGATGAGCCGGCGGCACGTTGAACCAGCGCTTCAAGCCGACGCGTCTTGGTCGGTGCGACATGTAAGGTGTGAGGCGCGCGGCTTAAGCGCATCACGTTAGGACTACAGGATGACTGCATGAGGGATGACGGCGCACCTCGGGAAGCGATGTCGCTGCCGGCCGCGCTTGTCTGCGTCGTTCTCGCTCTCGGG
>JAUSAU010000023.1 GCA_030652345.1 Coriobacteriia bacterium | reverse complement strand
CGTTGCCGTCGAAGTCACCTACGGAGAACTGCTGCAGGCTGTTCTCGTACGCCCGATGCCGGAACGGACCGGTGAAGCCTCCGGAACCGTCGTTCAGGTACCACTCGACACCCGACCGGCCCTCGCTGTTGTAGGCGAAGGAATTGAGCCCGACGACGTCGAGGAGGCCGTCCGCGTTGAGGTCGATGACCTTGAGGTCCGTCAGGGACTCGTAGCTCAGCGGCGCAAGCCCGGTCGAGGTGAAGCCGCCCGCCAGGCTCCCGTGGTAGATGGTGACGCCCGGCTGGAAGTAGTCGTTGTCATTGCTCGCCGCGACGATCTCGGGCGCTCCGTCGCCGTCCATCTCCGCGACTTCGACCTTCGAATGTGCGCGCGGACTCAGCACGTTGAGCGCCGAGGGAGTCGCCAGTGCCCCGCCGACGTTGTCCCAGATCGCGATCCGAGCGTTGGCGTCCTCTCCGACGACGCCGACCAGCTCCGGTCGTCCGTCAGCGTCGAGATCGCCCGTGGCGAGGTCACGCAGGACGTCCCAGGCCTGCACCGTGCCCGACATGCGCAGGGCCGTGCCGGCTCCGAAGGTACCGTTGCCGTTGCCCGGGTAGACGGCCACCACTCCCGGTGAGCTTTCGAGAGACATCGCGATGTCGAGATTGCTGTCGCCGTCGAAATCGGCCGTGGTGATCGAACGGCCGGTTGTCCGCCCGCTGCTCGGCGAGTACCACAGCCAGCCGCTCGCGTCCCGTCCGGAGATGGCGAACGTGCCGTCCCCGGCCCCGTTCAGGACGAGGTACTCGGCGTTCGCGCTGTGGCCCGCGAGTACGAGGTCCATCAAGCCGTCCTTGTCGAAGTCCGCGGCAACGATCTCCCGGGAATCGAACTCAAAGCTGTTCCACGCGAGGGACACGTACGGGCTCGAGCCCGGCGGCTGGAGCTTCGCCTCGAAGGTGCCGTCGCCCTTGCCGAGCAGAACGTAGAGCCGCGTCCCCCCTGCCTCGGCCAGGTCGAGGATGCCGTCTCCGTTGAAGTCGGCGACCGCCTGGTAGCCGAGACGGGGCATCGACCACGGCTCGGTCGGTCCCACGGGGGTGGAGGCCCCCTCGCTGAAGCGCGGCATCAGCCCATCGCGCATCACATCGAGCGTGGGCGCCGTCGCAGCGCCATCGAACGCGAACGAGTAGCCGTCGAACGCCTTGGTAGCCTCCCACGAGAACGACACGCTCCTCGTCGGGTACCAGGTGGCGTCATCCGGGTGCGTGGGCGACGCCAGGCCGTTGACGCCCGGCAGCCCCACCACGCCGGCCGAGGCCACCGCCGGACCACCAAGGACCGCGAACACGATCGCCGCCACGACCCCCAACGCGAACCTGACAAGAAGCGTGCGCGAATGAGACACCTGACGCCGAACCCGCATGGTCACTCCCCTGCTTGAAAGCCGGACCGCGCGTGCGCTCGGCCGGTGCCTTGCCCCTACGCACAATCATCGCACGACGGACCGGTTCAGCGGAATGCGGCGATGTCGGACCTCAGACCCGCCGCAGGTCGGTGCCTGGTTCGTGGTAGCGGCGGTAGATGCGGGTGAAGGTGGTGTGTCCGACCAGCCATGCCACCGGGACGTAGCCGGCCAGCCACCACAGCAGGGCGTAGCAGAGGGCCCAGACCCCCAACACGACCGCCCAACTGACCACCTGGCCGACCAGCGACCCGGCCATCTCCGTGCGGACGACTCCCGTGAGGGCGAGCACTATCCCGACGGGTACGCCGGCCGTCGAGGCGAGGAGGACCAATCCGACCAATCCGGGCTGCCATGCCTGCACCGCGTTCTCAGGGCAGACGTTCATGCAGCGCATGCAGCTCTCGCAGTGCCACGTCCAGTACGGCCGGGGAGCGGGCCGTCCAAGCATCCGGATCGCCCCGAACGGGCAGCTCCTCGCGCAGACGCCGCACGATGTGCAGCGCTCGTCGGCAAGGAAGAGCTTCCCGAGCACCGGACGTCCGAACAGCAGGTAGCCGAGCGACGCCGGTGCGAGCAGCACTCCGAAGAGGAGCGAGAGCCAGCCTCGATACAGCGTCCGCCCGTCGAGAAGCGTGCTCGCGAACGCGCGAACGCGTACGTTCGCGCGCGCGACGATGTCCTCGACGTTGGCGGGCCGCATGCCGGGATGGACCGCCGTCCAGTTGGAGGGCATGTCCACGCCGGTGATGCCCGCGACCCGGGCACCCTTGAGCGTGAGCATGAGCGCGACGAGCCACGACCCCGTGCCCTCGAAGCCGGGCAGCCGCAAGCCGACCCAACCCCAGCCGGCCCGGCTCGCAGCCACGAACGCGTATCGCCCATGGAGCCGGGGCAGGCGCGCCACGTGCTTGAGAACGCCCCAGGGTGCGGTGAAGCCGTGCGTCGGGAACAGCACGCCGAGCAGACCATCGGTCCCCGGGGCGATCGACGGCGGCCCCGGGCCTCCGATGCTTTCGAGCGACACGTCCAGCCCACGCGCCCTGGCGGCGTCCGCCAGCCACGTGGCGACCCGGTAGGTGTTACCGGTGCCGGTCATGTAGTGGAGTTCGACACGGCCTGTCACGGGCTTGGGCATTCATCCATGGTGGCACACGCGAAGCGCGTCCGCGACACCGAGGCGGGAACCTGCCGTTCGTCGCGGGCCGTGAGCGAACGAGGCGTCCCGGTACGACATTAGCAGTGAGCGATGTCGGAACGGAGGCTTCGTGAACGTAGTGCCGACAACATGGCTGCGAGGAACTCTGGACCTGCTCGTGGAGCCGGTGACAGCCGTGCGCTCACCCGCGATCCGGAGCACCAGCAGACTCATCGCGATGATGCTGCTCACTCCGTGGGCCGTGTGCGTGTTGATTCTCGCCGTCTGGGCCGCTGCGCCCGATCGCTTGATCGCGAACGTCGAGGCACTCATGGTGATCGTACTGCTGCCGTTCTTTGCAGCTGCCTACGTCCTAGCCCGAAGGGGTGCTCCGACGTGGGCCGCCTGGATGCTCATCGTCGCGACCACGGTTGTGGTATTCGCGTCCCAATTCGCCGCACTGTTCGGGATGAACCCGATCTACCATCCTGAAGACGCCTCGGCGCTCGCCTTTCTGGTCATCCCGGTCTTCATCGCCTCCGCGATCCTCTCCCGGCGAGCGACCGGACTCATCGCCGTGTTGGAGGTCGCCGGGATACTGATCGTCCCACTCGTGATGCCTGTGGTGCACTTCGGCCAGCTGGCCAGCGGCCCCGCTCTCATCGTCATGAGCGTGGCGGCGCTGTGCATCGTGTTCTCCTCGCACCGCGAGCGGCTGGAGTACCAGCGTTCATCGCTGCTCCGCTCCGAGATCGACTCTCGTCGGCGCGCCCAGGAGGACCTGCGGATCCACCACGACGAGCTCGAGGTGCTCGTTCGCGAACGCACGAAGCGGCTCGAGGCGACCAACGCTGCACTCGTAGAGGCGAACGAGGCGAAGAGTCGCTTCCTCGCCAACATGAGTCACGAGCTGCGCACACCGCTCAACTCGATCATCGGGTTCACCGGTACCGTCCTCTAGGGGCTCGCGGGACCGTTGACGGACGAGCAGGGGCGGCAGTTGACGATGGTCGACCGCTCGTCACGCCATCTGCTCGTGCTCATCAACCAGGTCCTCGACCTGTCGCGGATCGAGGCGGGCGAGGAGAGTCTCGAGTCGGAGACATTCCCGCTGGAGGATCTTCTCGGCGAGGTCCGCGACCTGATGGCTCCGCTGGCAGAGACGAAGCAGCTCGTGATCTCGGTGACACGGTCTCTCTCGGAGACCGACGGCATCGTCAGCACGGACAGAGGGAAGCTGCGGCAGATCCTGGTCAACCTCGTCGGCAACGCGGTGAAGTTCACCGACAAGGGCACTGTCGCTCTGTCCTGGGAGCGCTTCAACGGGTCGGTGTCCGTCACCGTGTCGGACAGCGGCGCGGGGATCGCGCCCGCGGAAGCTGAGCGCATCTTCGAGGCCTACCGTCAGATCGAGTATTCGGACGGCTATAAGCCGCAGGGCACCGGCCTGGGCCTGACGGTGTCGCGTCGCCTGGCCCGGCTGCTTGGTGGCGACATCCGCGTCGAGAGCGAACTCGGACGGGGATCGCGCTTCACGGTCACCGTCGACGCGCTCTGAGCTGTGGCAGGTGTACGCGCCGCGCGCTACAGGCGCGACGCGACGATCCTGGCGAGTTCGGCCAGTTGATCGACCGACAGGACCTTCCGCACACCCTTCGCCCGGAAGAAGGTGTCCACGACCACCGAGTAGGAGCCTTTGCGGAACCCGAAGATGTAGGAGTCGGTCGTCACTGATGCTGCGGGTCCGATGAAGGACTCATCGCCCACGGTGGGAGTGTAGTCGCGCAAGAACGTCTGACCGTCGCCTTTCCATATCTTGTAGAACTCGGGGCCGTGCACCAGCAGCATCGCGACCAGCTGCCCGTCCGCCTCGGCGATGTTCACCTTCCCGCCGGCGCCGATGGACGGATCGTAGGGCACCGTCTTGAGGCCAGTGAATCCCGAGACGGTCTCCACATCGGCCGGTGTGAGCAGCGCCGCGTAGTCGACCGTGTCGGTGGCCGGGGGCTTCGAGGGCGCGGCGGGCTTGTCCGCTGGTGTCGACGTGCCGGTGCCGGACGAGCCGGCCGATCCCCCGCAGCCCGCCAGGAGGCTGCCTGCCAGAAGTCCGACCAATGCCCAGGCGAACCAGTTGCGACCAAGCGACTTCATGACTGCTCCTTCGGAGTGCGGTGACATCAAGTAGTTCTTCCCTCGTGATGTGGTTCCCACCGCTCGTCCCCGGTCGCCCCGTCGGATCCGATCACGAGGCGGCCCCCGCAGAAAGCGGCTCCGTCCCTGTCGGGACGAAGCCGCTGGTCGTTCGTGGTGCGGGTGAAAGGAGTTGAACCTTCACGGGGTTGCCCCCACATGGACCTGAACCATGCGCGTCTGCCATTCCGCCACACCCGCGTAGCGCGAGCGCTAGGGTAGCATCACGGACGGTCCCGGGACAAGGCGGAAGCGTGTCCCGACGGCCCGGCGGAACTCGGTATCGACGCTACTGGGCCGTGTATCCTCCGTCGATCGGGAACGGGATGCCGGTCACGAACGAGGCCTTGTCCGACAGCAGCCAGACGATGCCTTCGGCGATCTCCTCGGCAGAGCCGAGGCGGTTCATGGCGTGCTTGCCGGCGATGAACGCGTACATGTCCGTACCTTCGACGATCCCCGCGCCGGTCAGAAGCGGCGTCGCGATGAAGCCGGGGTTGATGGAGTTCACGCGGATGCCAGCCTGACCGTACTCGATCGCGGCGACCTTGGTGAGGCCGACGACTCCGTGCTTCGCTGAGGTGTACGCCGACGCCTGCGGGAACGCGACGAGCCCGAGGATCGATGAGATGTTGACGATCGCACCGCCGCCAGCAGCCAGCATGGCCTGGATCTCGTACTTCATCGAGTAGAAGACGCCGTCCAGATTGATGGACATGACCTTGCGCCAGCCCTCGACCGAGTAGTCGCCCACCGTGGCGGACTCTCCGCCGATACCCGCGTTGTTGACGCCGAGGTGCAGCGCGCCGTACCTGTCGACGGCCGCCTTGACGAGCGCCTCGACCTGCTTGGGATCCGAGACGTCCGCGTGGACGAAGAACGAGTCTCCGCCAGCGCCGGCGATCATCTTCACGGTCTCGGCGCCGCCCTTGTCGTCGACGTCGGAGACGACGACCTTCGCGCCTTCGCGGACCATGGCGAGCGCGGTCGCGCGACCGATACCCGAACCTGCGCCCGTCACAAGACCGATCTTGCCGTCCAGAATGCCCATCGAAGAACCTCCTTGTTCGCGGGACCCAACGGGCCTGAATGTACCCGTGGCGCCCGACTGCGTAACCCGCAGTTACAAGCAGGTTCCATGCCGACGCGCGACGTCACGCGCTACAATCGGGACGGTGATGGGCCGCCGGGGCGGAGGGGTATGGAGCACGAGCTGATCCTGGGACGATACCGACCCCTCGCCGACCTCGGCGAAGGAGGTCACGGCGCCGTCACCCTCGCCTTCGACACGAAGATGGCACGCCGGGTCGCCATCAAGCGCATCCCCCTGTCACACGCGGGCGTCCGCAGGCTGAGCGACACGACCGGGCTGGCCGAGGCGCGCACGACCGCGATGCTCAACCACCCGAACATCGTCACGGTCCACGAGTGGGACACCGACTCTGACGAGGCGTTCCTCATCATGGAGCACGTCGATGGCGCGTCCTTGGCCGAGCTTCTCGACGCGTACGCCCCGCTCGACGCCGACGAGGCGGCGGCGGTCCTAACGGCGGTCTGTTCGGTGCTCGCCTTCGCCCATGACAACGGCGTCCTGCACCTCGATCTGAAGCCCGAGAACGTACTGGTGACGCGGGACGGGCTCGTGAAGGTCGCGGACTTCGGCGTCGCCTCGCTCACGAACGCGGCGGGTCAGGCGATCAGCGCGGGCGGGACGCTGGGCTACATGCCGCCGGAACAGCTCCGCGGCGAGAAGGTGGATGTCCGTAGCGACCTGTGGGCGCTCGGCGCGCTGTCCTTCGAGGTGCTGACCGGCGCGGTGCCGTTCGCCTCAGACACCATCGAAGGCGCGCTGTACAAGGCGGAGTACGTCGCGCCTCCCTCGCCCGGAGAGTTCGTCCCGGAGCTGCCCGCGCGACTCGACGAGATCCTCCTCACCGCGCTGGCCTGCGAACCGCAGGAGCGCTACGGCGACGTCGTCGACTTCGCCGCGGACCTGCTGCCGCTGCTCGGCGACCCGGCCGCAGGACGCGAAGGGCTCGCGGCGCTGGTCGCCGAGCTGACCGCGGAGGATGAGCCCGCCGAGGGGTACGGGTTCGCGCGGGTGGGCCTGTGGGATCGGCTCGTGACCTCCGAACCGCTCCTGCGGCGCGTCGCCGCCGTGACGGTATGCGGCTGGCTCGGATGGTC